>NZ_CP056030.1:600000-887500 GCF_013374995.1 Pseudomonas eucalypticola
AAGTCAGCAAGGAAGGAAAGCTGTGGTGCGCGATCGACGTTGAGCGATCAAACCCGTTGAATGTGCTGGGGGATGTCATCGGCAGGTTTGGTGTGGATGAAGGCTTCAGTCTTCGTGTGCTGAAACGAGTGGGTGAAAAGCGGCTCCTGGAGTCTACGCCTGAAGGTATAAAACTGTGTTTTGCCGAGCCTATTTTTACGCCCTATGTTTTTGATTGATTTGCTATTGGTCTTTTGTGTGTTTGAGTGTAGGAGACTTCTCTTTCTTGTTTGAGGGGTATTGATTTGAACAATATTGCACGATAATTGTTGCTCTTGGGATTCACGTTCCCAGTGAACAACCAAAGATGCTGATATCAGCATCGTCGTGCAGTATTTTCAGGGAGAAAATCAATGTCCTGTGCGGGTGATGAGTCCAGTGCGGTTACGGCCATGCTGGAGAAACTGACGATGCTTTGGAATAGTCGGGCAGCGGTCAATCGTGCACCGCTTTCATTCGAGCATATGGTATTTGATGCGGCGCGTCCTGACTTCTGCGAAGCGTTGCTGCCATTCTCCCGGCATGAAGCGTGGCAGTGCGCCACCGGCCAACAGCAGTCCGAGTGCCTGACATACGCCTGGATTATCTACAATCTGAAAACGATCTACATCGAGTGCGATATTGTCACGCCTGCCTGCGAAGACCTTCTCAAGTTTTCGCCACTGGTTGGGCATCGAAGGTCCGTCATGCAGGAGGCGATAGCCGAGGCATTGCTGGACGAGGCCCTGCATACGAAAATGTCGGTCAGTGCCTGCAATTACATCTATGACCGGCGGCATGTACCGCTGTTGAACTTTTCGCAATTCAATCTGCTGCGGTGGAAGGATGAAATACTGGCGTCCTGCACAGCGGAGTGGCAGCGCAGATTAACGCGCTTCGGCATGGCGTGCGCCAGCGAAACCATGATCACCGATTATTTGAAACGAATGTCTGAAGATGCTGCCATTCAAGTTGTCTGTCGCGAAGTAACCCGAACGCATGCCGAGGATGAATGGAGTCATTCGAGTGTCTTCTCTTTTGTTGCCATGGATATCGTCCAGGGGCTTTCCCTGTCCGAGCGGGTTTATTTGCAGCAAGTCATCAGGAAAACCGTGCATATGTTCGCCGATAACGAAATGGGCGCTTGGGCTCATGTGTTCTCACTGGTGGGGCTGGCCGGGGCCGATGACATCATTGCCGACAGCCAGGGTTTTGCCGAGGTGCAGGTCTATACCGATTCTGTCACCGCATTGCTTGAACGCATCGGTCTTGATTGAGGCTGCTATCTGGTGGTTGCCGCGGACAATAGAGAGGAGAGGGCTTTGGAATCGTATTTGGTCTGTGACTGGCTGCGGCAGGAAGCACAGGATATATGGTCGATCGGTTTCACTGCGCTCGATGACAAGGTTGGCAAGTACATTCGGTTAGGGCATTTCATTCTCATTGACTTTCCTGATCTGCAGGGGCGTCCGGGGCGTCGCTGTTATTCGATCTGCGGGGTGGGACCCGCCAATGGGTTTCAGGTATCGGTCAGGCGTTCAGGCAAGGGTGGCGTTTCCGATAGCCTGGTGGACCGAATGCGGCCTGGGTGCGTGGTGGCCTTGGCGGGAGTAGGGGGGGACATCAATGTCGACCGGGTTGTGCACATGAACTCCCTGTTGATGCTCGCCTCCAGCATAGGGGTGACGTTGCCCATTGCCCTGCTGCGCGGCTTGCTGCAACGGCGTCAGCGAGGTGAAGCTGTTCCGAAGGTTCATTTTGTTGCAGTCATCCAGGACCTGCAGCGCTTGCCCTTCCTGCAGGAACTGTTGTCACTTCACCTGGAGTCCGATTGGTTTGAGCTCAGCGTGCACCTGACACGCCAGCGCATCCTGTCGCGTGTGCAATGCTTCGCCCCTGGCAGGCCCGCCCCGGCGGCAGTGTTCGGCACGCAGGAATGGGAGGGTGTGGTGATCTGCGGCGGCTATTCTTTTGCCCAGTGCCATGAGGAATATGCGCGCCAGCATTTG
Source organism: Pseudomonas eucalypticola (assembly GCF_013374995.1). Classification (NCBI taxonomy): domain Bacteria; kingdom Pseudomonadati; phylum Pseudomonadota; class Gammaproteobacteria; order Pseudomonadales; family Pseudomonadaceae; genus Pseudomonas; species Pseudomonas eucalypticola. Next base: position 602,028 of record NZ_CP056030.1, read on the forward strand.
CCTGGCAGCGAAATCTTCGTCGAGGCGTTCAACAGCGTGAACCCCGAGGGCGCGGAAACAGCAGCGACGGTGCGGGTCAAGGCAAGGATCGATGGTGTGGTGCTGAATATTGACCCTGGCAAATCACTGCTGGAGGGGTTGGAGGAGCAAGGTGTTTCCATCCCCAACCAGTGCCGCGCGGGAATATGCGGCCGATGCCGGATCAAAGTGCGGTCCGGCGAATATCGGACCAGCGACGATTTCGCCATAAGCGCGAAGGATCGGGCGAAGGGTCACGTATTGGCCTGCTGCACTTACGCGCTGGGTGATGAAATATCGGTAGAGCGGCCCGGCTCACAATAACCTGCTGGCCTGAGTGGGTTTCCAGAACAGCGACTGCCTTTGCGCGCGCTGGGGCGGTGGATGCTTCCAGCCACTACGCCGAGGCGCGTTGTGCATGCTGACGCAGCGCCCATTCCACATGCTCGCGCACTAACTCGGAAGGGTAATCGCGCCGCGCCTCCAGGGCCTCCAGCACTGGAATGGTCGAAGGCGCGTTCCCCAAGCCCACCGCCAGGTTGCGCAACCAGCGCTCATAACCCGCCCGCCGCAGGGGCGAGCCTTCTGTGCTGTTCAGAAACCGGTCCTCGTCCCACAGGAACAGCTCCGCCAGGCCGGCGTTGTCCAGGTTGTGCCGCGGCTTGAAGTCGCCCTCGGCAGTGGGGCGTGCGAAGCGGTTCCAGGGGCAGACGATCTGGCAGTCATCGCAGCCGAACACGCGGTTGCCGATCAGCGGTCGCAGCTCTTCCGGGATCGCGCTCTTGAGCTCGATGGTCAGGTACGAAATGCACCGCCGCGCATCCAGCACATAGGGCCCGACGAAGGCGTTGGTGGGGCAAATGTCCAGGCAGGCGCTGCAGCGACCGCAGTGCTCGGTTGCGTGTGGTTCATCGACTGGCAGCGGCAGGTCGACAAACAATTCGCTGAGGAAGAAGTAGCTGCCTGCCTTGCGGTTCAGCACCAGGGTGTTCTTGCCTATCCAGCCCAGCCCCGCCTGTTCGGCGATGGCTTTTTCCAGCACCGGGGCGCTGTCGACGAAAGCGCGGTAGCCAAACGGCCCGATAGCCTGCTGGATCCGTTCGGCCAGGTGCTGCACGCGCTTGCGAATCAGCTTGTGGTAGTCGCGACCCAGGGCGTAGCGCGACACATAGGCCTTTTCCGGCTGGGCCAGCAACTGCGCCATGCCAGTGTCGCCGGGCAGATAGTCCATGCGCAGGGAGATCACGCGCAAGGTGCCCGGTACCAGTTCTTCCGGGTGCGAGCGCTTGCTGCCGTGGGCGCCCATGTACTCCATTTCGCCGTGGTAGCCGGCCGCCAGCCAGCGTTCCAGGTGTTTTTCGTGTTCGCCAAGGTCCAGGCCGGCGATGCCGACTTGCTGGAAGCCCAGTTCGCGGCCCCAGTCTTTGATGGATTGGGCCAGGGCGGGGAGATCGGCGATAACGGCGGACATGCGAAGAGGGAAACCGAGGCTGAGGTGGGTATAATTCTGCCAGACATTGCGAGTGAACGTTCAACCATGCCACTTCCAGACGACGACATGCCCGACCTGCTGTACAGCGCGGCCCAGGTGCGGGCCCTCGATGCGGCCCTGATCGCGGCCGGTACCGACGGTTTCGAACTGATGCAGCGCGCCGCCCATGCCGCCTGGCGCGCCTTGCGCCGCCAGTGGCCTCAGGCCGATGGGGTAACGGTACTGGCCGGGCACGGCAACAATGCCGGCGACGGCTACCTGATTGCGGCCCTGGCCCAGCGAGCGGGCTGGTCGGTGACTGTGCTGGCGGTGGGTGATACCGCCCGTCTGCAGGGTGATGCCGCGGCGGCGCTGGCTGAGGCGCGGGCTGCCCGGGTCGACATCCAGCCTTGGTCGGCGGATACGCCCTTGCAAGGGGTGCTGGTGGACGCGCTGCTGGGCACTGGCCTGACCGGCACGGTGCGTTCGCCCTACGCCGACGCCATCGACGCTATGAACGCCAGTGGCCTGCCAGTGTTGGCGGTGGATATCCCTTCGGGGCTGTGCACCGATACCGGTCAGGTCCTTGGCCATGGGGTCAGGGCCGACCTCACGGTGACCTTCATCGGCTTGAAGTTCGGGCTGTTCAGCGGCCAGGCTGCCGACCAGGTGGGCCGCCTGGTGTTTGACGACCTGCAGGCTGAGCCGGCGATCGTGGCTGCCCAGCCGGTCATGGCTCGGCGCCTGAGCATCGCTTCACTTCCCCGCCCCGCCCCAAGGCCCATGACCGCGCACAAGGGCAATTACGGCCAGGTGCTGGTCATCGGTGGCGACCTGGGCACGGGGGGAGCCACCTTGATGAGCGCGGAAGCGGCCTTGCGCACGGGGGCTGGCATGGTCAGCCTGGCGACCCGGTCCGAGCATGTGCCAGCGGCCATTACCCGACTGCCCGAGGTGATGGCCCTGGGGGTTCATTCGTCCAATCAACTGCTGGGCCCGCTGGACAAGGCCGATATCGTCGTCATCGGCCCCGGCCTTGGCCAGGCCAGTTGGGGGCGTAGCCTGCTGTCCATTGCGGCGACGGTGGCCAAGGCTCAGGTCTGGGACGCCGATGCCCTGAACCAGTTGGCCGAGGGCCGCGTGGCCTTGCCAGCGGGGTGCATCATTACCCCACACCCGGGCGAGGCAGCGCGCCTGCTGGGCGTGACGACCGCCCAGGTGCAGGCCGACCGTGCCCATGCGGCGCTGGCCCTGGCGAAGAAGTTTTCGACCGTCTGCGTACTGAAAGGCGCCGGCAGCTTGATCGCCGCGCCGGATGGCCGCCTGGCACTGTGCAACCACGGCCACCCGGCCATGGCCACCGCCGGGCTGGGGGATGTGCTCAGCGGTGTGCTGGGCGCTCTTCTGGCCCAGCACATGGCGCCGTATGATGCCGCCTGTCTGGGCGTGTGGCTGCACGCATGCGCGGGCGAGCAACAAGGTAGCAAGGGCCGCGGGCTGGCGGCCACCGATCTGATTCCAGCCATCCGTCAGTTGTTCGAGGAGCTGTCCCCTTGTCTGAAATAGAGCTGTTTGTGCCCGACGAAGACGCCATGGTCGCCTTTGGCGGCCGTCTGGCACAGGTCACCCAGGCCATCGGGGTGATCTTCCTCGAAGGCGACCTGGGGGCCGGTAAAACCACGCTGTCACGTGGGCTGATCCGCGGGCTTGGGCACACCGGGGCGGTGAAGAGCCCGACCTTCACCCTGGTCGAACCTTACGAGTCCGCGAGCTTTCGCGCCTATCATTTTGATCTGTATCGCCTTGTCGATCCCGAAGAACTGGAATTTCTTGGCATTCGGGATTACTTTGAAGGTGACGCTCTCTGTCTGATCGAGTGGCCTCAGCGTGGTGCGGGCTTTTTGCCAAAGCCTGACCTGACCATTACCATACGCCCCCACGCGGGCGGCCGTTCGCTGACTTTGACGCCACAGGGCGCGCGTGGCGAGTCGTGGTGTGCCGTCCTGGCACGGGAATTCAAATAATTTTGGGTGGGTGTTTGTATGCGCATTCGCGCGCTGGTCGCGTTGGTGGGGTTGCTGTTGGTGGCATATGCCGTCGACGCCGTGGCGGCTTCGCAGGTCAAGAGTGTTCGCCTGTGGCGAGCGCCGGATAACACGCGACTGGTATTCGACCTGTCGGGCCCGGTCGAGCATAGCCTGTTCACCCTGCAATCGCCTGACCGCCTGGTGATCGACATCAACGGCGCTACCCTGGGCACGCCGTTGAACCTGCCGATCGCCAATACGCCGATTACCTCGGTACGTTCGGCCCAGCGAACGCCCACCGACCTGCGGGTGGTCATCGACCTGAAGAAGGCCGTGACCCCGAAAAGCTTCTCCCTGGCGCCCAACCAGCAATATGGCAACCGCCTCGTGGTAGACCTGTTCGACAACGCCGCCGACGCCACGCCGCCACCGCCGGAGCCTACCGTGGCCACTACTCCGGCCGTGCCGGTGACCCCGGTGCAGCCGGCGATCAAGCTGGCGCCGGTGCCAAACGGCAAGCGTGACATCATTGTTGCCATCGACGCCGGCCACGGCGGCGAAGACCCAGGTGCCTCTGGCTCGCGCGGCCAGCATGAAAAAGACATCACCCTGCAGATCGCCCGCGAGCTGCAACGCCAGATCAACGGCGAGAAGGGTTTCCGCGCCGAGTTGACCCGTACAGGTGACTACTTTATCCCGTTGCGCCAGCGCACCGAGATCGCCCGCAAGAAGGGCGCCGACCTTTTCGTGTCCATCCATGCCGACGCCGCGCCATCCTCGGCGGCCGTGGGCGCCTCGGTATTCGCCCTGTCCGAGCGCGGGGCCACTTCCGAGACCGCGCGCTGGCTGGCTGACAGTGAAAACCGTTCCGACCTGATCGGCGGTGCCGGGGCCGTGAGCCTCGATGACAAGGACAAGATGCTCGCCGGTGTGCTGCTGGACCTGTCCATGACGGCCTCGCTGAGCTCCAGCCTCAACGTCGGCCAGAAAGTATTGAGCAACATCGGCCGCGTGACGCCGCTGCACAAGGCACGGGTCGAGCAGGCCGGGTTCATGGTGCTGAAGTCCCCGGACATCCCCTCGATCCTGGTGGAGACTGGCTTCATCTCCAACTCGGGCGAAGCCGCCAAGCTGCAAAGCTCCAGCCACCAGCAAGCGCTGGCGCGCTCCATCACCAGCGGCGTACGCCAGTTCTTCCAGCAGAACCCGCCACCGGGCACCTACATCGCCTGGCTGCGCGACAGCGGAAAACTGGCCCAGGGCCCTACCGAACACGTGGTGCGCCCCGGCGAAACCCTGCCGATGCTTGCCGTGCGCTACAACCAGTCGGTGGCTACCCTGCGCAGCGCCAACAACCTGACCACCGATGAATTGAAGATAGGCCAGACCCTGGAAATTCCTGCAACCGTATTGGCGGCACAGCAATGACGTCTTCCGCCCGTATTGAGCTGCTCAGCCCGCGGCTCGCCAACCAGATCGCCGCTGGCGAGGTGGTTGAGCGCCCGGCGTCGGTGATCAAGGAACTGCTGGAAAACAGCCTGGACTCCGGCGCCCGGCGCATTGATGTGGAAGTGGAGCAGGGCGGTGTGAAGCTTCTGCGGGTACGCGACGACGGCAGCGGTATTGCCTCGGACGACCTGCCCCTGGCGCTGGCCCGCCACGCCACCAGCAAGATCCGTGACCTGGAAGACCTGGAACGGGTGATGAGCCTGGGGTTTCGGGGTGAAGCCCTGGCGTCGATCAGCTCGGTGGCACGCCTGACCCTGACCTCGCGCACCCGGGATGCCGAGCAGGCCTGGCAGGTGGAAACCGAAGGCCGGGACATGTCCCCGCGCGTGCAGCCGGCCGCGCACCCGGTAGGCACTTCGGTTGAAGTGCGCGACCTGTTCTTCAATACCCCGGCGCGGCGCAAGTTTCTCAAAACCGAAAAAACCGAATTCGATCACCTGCAAGAAGTGATCAAGCGCCTGGCCCTGGCGCGTTTTGACGTAGGCTTCCACCTGCGCCACAACGGCAAGAGCATCCTCAGCCTGCACGAAGCCCACGACGACACGGCCCGCGCCCGACGCGTGGGTGCCATCTGCGGCCCGGGTTTCCTGGAGCAGGCCCTGCCCATCGAAGTCGAGCGTAACGGCCTGCACCTGTGGGGTTGGGTCGGCCTGCCGACCTTCTCGCGCAGCCAGGCCGACATGCAGTACTTCTTCGTCAACGGCCGCGCCGTGCGCGACAAGCTGGTGGCCCACGCGGTGCGCCAGGCCTACCGCGATGTGCTGTTCAACGGCCGCCACCCCACGTTCGTCCTGTTCTTCGAAGTGGACCCAGCGGTGGTGGACGTCAACGTCCACCCCACCAAGCACGAAGTGCGCTTCCGTGATGGGCGCATGGTGCATGATTTCCTCTACGGCACCCTGCACCGCGCCCTGGCGGACGTGCGCCCGGAAAACCAGTTGCCGGCTGCCCCGGCCATCGAACCAGCAGCGCGCCCCAGCGGCCTGGAGGCCGGTGAATTCGGGCCCCAGGGCGAGATGCGCCTGGCCGCCAGCGTGCTCGAGCAGCAACAGCAGCAACCGGAAGTTGCCAGCCGCGGCTACAGTGCCAGCTCAGGCGCGGGCTACCAATATGTCCCCCGCCCAGCCCAGCCGATGCCAACCGCCGAGACCCAGGCGGCCTACCGTGAATTCTATGCACCGTTGCCCCAAGCAGCGGATACCGCGGCCCCCAACCTGCCGGAAGGCCAGGGTGATATCCCGCCGCTGGGCTACGCGTTGGCCCAGCTCAAGGGCATTTACATCTTGTCCGAGAACGCCCAGGGCCTGGTGCTGGTAGACATGCATGCCGCCCACGAGCGCATCATGTATGAGCGCCTGAAGGTGGCCATGGCCAGCGAAGGCCTCAGTGGCCAACCGCTGCTGGTGCCCGAGTCCATCGCTGTCAGCCAGCGCGAGGCCGATTGCGCCGAGGAGCATGCGGTGTGGTTCCAGCGCCTGGGCTTCGAGCTGCAACGCCTGGGCCCGGAAAGCCTGGCCATCCGGCAGATCCCGGCCCTGCTCAAGCAGGCCGAGGCCAACCGCCTGGTGCATGACGTACTCGCCGACCTCATGGAGTACGGCACCAGCGACCGTATCCAGGCCCACCTCAACGAGCTGCTGGGCACCATGGCCTGCCATGGCGCCATCCGCGCCAACCGGCGCCTGGCCATCCCGGAAATGAACGGCCTGCTGCGCGACATGGAAAACACCGAGCGCAGCGGCCAATGCAACCACGGCCGTCCCACCTGGACCCAAATGGGCCTGGACGACCTGGACAAACTCTTCCTGCGTGGCCGTTGATACCCATGAGTGCGTTACCCCCCGCGATATTCCTGATGGGCCCCACGGCTGCCGGCAAGACCGACCTGGCCATCGAACTGAGCAAGGTGCTGCCCATCGAGCTCATCAGTGTCGATTCGGCGCTGGTGTACCGTGGCATGGACATCGGCACCGCCAAGCCTTCCAAGGCCATTCTGGCCGCCCACCCACACCGCCTGATCGACATCATCGACCCGTCCGAGGCCTATTCGGCGGCCGAATTTCGTGCTGACGCCTTGCAGGCGATGGCCGAGATCACCGCGCGGGGCAATATCCCGTTACTGGTCGGCGGCACGATGTTGTATTTCAAGGCATTGCTGGATGGGTTGGCCGATATGCCCCCGGCCGATGCCGCCGTGCGCGAAGAGCTGGAGGCCATGGCCCAGGCCGGCGGGCTGCAGGTTCTGCACGACGAACTGGCCAGGGTCGACCCCGTTTCGGCGGCGCGCATCCACCCCAATGACCCCCAGCGCCTGATCCGCGCTTTGGAAGTCTACCGGGTAAGTGGTTCCAGCATGACCGAGCATCGGGCGCGTCAATCTGCGCAAAGTACCGACGCAGGCGCTACGGGCGCCGGTCAATTGCCCTATACTGTTGCCAGCCTGGCGATTGCGCCGACGGATCGTCAGGTGCTTCACGAGCGTATCGCCCTGCGTTTTCGGCAGATGCTGGAACAGGGGTTCGTCGACGAGGTCAGAGCCTTGCGTGCCAGAAGTGACTTGCACGCCGGCCTGCCGTCTATACGTGCAGTGGGTTACCGCCAAGTCTGGGATCATCTGGATGGCAAGCTGAGCTCGGTGGAAATGCAGGAACGCGGCATCATTGCGACACGTCAACTGGCCAAGCGGCAGTTCACCTGGCTGCGAAGCTTCGGTGATCTTCACTGGTTGGACAGTCTGGCTTGTGACAATCTGCCACGCACCTTGAAATACCTTGGAACGGTCTCCATATTGAGCTGAGTCCTTGTAATTGCCGTCTATCCTTGGGGTGGGGCGGCCTAAGCCATCATTTTTTCTGATATTTCTTACTATTGATCCTTAAAGGAGTGCGGCACATGTCAAAAGGGCATTCGCTACAAGACCCTTACTTGAATACATTGCGTAAAGAGAAGGTCGGCGTTTCGATCTATCTCGTTAACGGTATCAAGTTGCAAGGCACCATCGAATCGTTCGACCAGTTCGTGATTCTGCTCAAGAACACCGTAAGCCAGATGGTTTACAAGCACGCTGTCTCCACCGTCGTTCCTGTGCGCCCGATCCGTCTGCCTAGCGCGACCGAATCCGAGCATGGCGACGTCGAACCAGGTAACGCCTGATAGGAGTCTGCTTTGTTCTTTGAGCGCCACGGTGGTGGTGAACGGGCCATTCTCGTTCACTTGGATGGTCAGGACCCTGAGGCGCGCGAAGATCCGCAGGAGTTTCAGGAGCTGGCCGTTTCGGCCGGCGCCGAAACTGTCGCGTTCGTCAACGTGGCGCGGCATCAGCCCACGGCCAAATACCTGATAGGCAGCGGCAAGGTCGAGGAATTGCGCGACCAGGTCAAAGCCGAACAGGTCGATCTGGTGATTTTCAATCACACCCTCACACCCAGCCAGGAACGTAACCTCGAGCGTGCTTTCGAGTGTCGCGTGCTTGACCGTACCGGTCTGATCCTGGATATCTTCGCCCAGCGGGCGCGCACCCATGAAGGCAAGCTGCAGGTGGAACTCGCCCAGCTCGAGCACATGAGTACGCGGCTGGTTCGCGGCTGGACCCACCTTGAGCGTCAGAAAGGCGGTATCGGCCTGCGCGGCCCGGGTGAAACCCAGCTGGAAACCGACCGCCGCCTGCTGCGGGTGCGCCTGCGCCAGATCAAGGCACGCCTGGAAAAGGTGCGCAGCCAGCGCGAGCAGGCCCGTCGTGGCCGGCGCCGCGCCGACATTCCTTCGGTATCGCTGGTGGGCTACACCAACGCCGGCAAATCCACCTTGTTCAATGCCGTGACCTCGTCCGAGGTGTATGCGGCGGACCAGTTGTTCGCCACCCTGGACCCGACCCTGCGCCGTCTGGAGCTTGATGATCTGGGCCCGGTGATCCTGGCCGACACCGTGGGCTTCATTCGTCACCTGCCACACAAGCTGGTGGAGGCTTTCCGAGCTACGCTCGAAGAGTCGAGCAACTCCGACCTGTTGCTGCACGTGATCGACGCTCATGAGCCGGAGCGTATGGCGCAGATCGAACAGGTCATGGCGGTGCTCACCGAGATCGGCGCTCAAGGCTTGCCGATCCTGGAGGTGTATAACAAACTCGACCTGCTGGAAGGGGTGGAGCCGCAGATCCAACGCGATGCCGACGGCAAGCCGCAGCGGGTATGGGTGTCGGCGCGCGACGGGCGTGGCCTGGACCTGGTGAAACAGGCCGTGGCCGAGCTGTTGGGCGAGGACCTGTTCGTCGCAACCCTGCGCCTGCCACAGCACCTGGCGCGCCTGCGGGCACAGTTTTTCGAGATGGGTGTGGTGCAAAGCGAGGCGCATGACGAGGAAGGTGCCAGCCTGTTGGCGGTACGTGTACCCCGTAGCGAACTCAACCGTCTGGTCAGCCGGGCAGGGATGGAACCGCTGGAATTCATCGAGCAACACACTTTGCAATAAAAGCCCTGCAACGCGGCGGTGCCGCGAGCTCGGGCATTCTGTAGCATTGGTTGGCGCGCCGTGGGTGCGTCTTTGCTTTATCAGATGGAGAGCGCTATGGCTTGGAATGAGCCGGGTGGCAACTCGAACAATCAGGATCCTTGGGGTGGCAAACGCCGTGGGGGCGACCGCAAGGGGCCACCGGATCTCGACGAGGCCTTCCGAAAGCTGCAGGAAAGCCTGAACAGCATGTTCGGTGGTGGTAAAAAACGCGGGGGTGACGGCAACGGCTCGTCCAGGGGCGGTGGCTTCGGCCTGCTCGGGATCGGCCTGGTCGTGCTGGCCGCCATTTGGCTGTACAGCGCCATCTACGTGGTAGATGAGCAGGAGCAGGCCGTGGTGCTGCGCTTCGGCAAGTACTATGAAACCGTGGGTTCGGGCCTGAACATCTATTTCCCGCCCTTCGACAAGAAGTACCTGGAAAACGTGACGCGTGAGCGTACGTACACCAAGCAGGGCCAGATGCTCACCGAGGACGAGAACATCGTCGAGGTGCCGCTGACCGTGCAATACCGCATCAGCAACCTGCAGGACTACGTGCTCAACGTCGACCAGCCGGAAGTCAGCCTGCAGCATGCCACCGACAGCGCCCTGCGCCACGTGGTGGGGTCCACCACCATGGACCAGGTGCTGACCGAAGGCCGTGAGCTGATGGCCAGCGAAATCAAGAAGCGCCTGCAGGGCTTCATGGACACCTACAAGACCGGTATCACCATTACCCAGGTCAACGTGCAGAGCGCGGCCGCCCCGCGTGAAGTCCAGGAAGCCTTCGACGACGTGATCCGCGCCCGTGAAGACGAGCAGCGCTCGCGCAACCAGGCAGAAACCTACGCCAATGGCGTGGTGCCGGAAGCCCGGGGTCAGGCCCAGCGCATCATCGAGGACGCCAATGGCTACCGCGATGAGGTGGTGTCGCGTGCCAAGGGTGAGGCCGACCGCTTCACCAAGCTGGTGACCGAGTACCGCAAGGCACCGGAAGTCACTCGTCAGCGCCTGTACCTGGAAACCATGCAGGACGTCTACAGCAACACCAGCAAGGTGCTGGTGAGCAGCGAGAAGGGTGGTAACAACCTGATCTACCTGCCGCTGGACAAGATGGTCAACAGCAGCCACGGCAATGCGCCAGTGGCCTCGGGCAGCGTGACGCCGCAGGTCACGGACGCGGCAGGTGCCCGCGCCGCCGCCGATCTGCAGCAGCAACAACGTGAACTGCGTTCCAGGGAGACTCGCTGATGGGCAATAAATCACTGATCGCCCTGATCGTTGGCGTGATACTGGCCATCGTGGCGTGGAACAGCTTCTACATCGTCTCCCAGACCGAGCGCGCGGTGATGCTGCGTTTCGGTCGCGTGGTACAGGCCGATGTGCCCCCTGGCCTGCACGTGAAAGTGCCGTACGTGAACCAGGTGCGCAAGTTCGACGCTCGCCTGATGACCCTCGATGCCCCTACCCAGCGGTTCCTGACCCTGGAGAAAAAGGCCGTGATGGTCGATGCGTACGCCAAGTGGCGCGTGAAGGACGCGGAGCGCTTCTATACCGCTACCTCGGGCATGAAGCAGATCGCCGATGACCGCCTGTCCCGCCGCCTGGAATCGGGCCTGCGTGACCAGTTCGGCAAGCGCACCCTGCACGAAGTGGTGTCGGGCCAGCGTGACGAATTGATGGCCGGTATCACCGAGTCGTTGAACAAGATGGCCAACGACGAGTTGGGCATCGAAGTCATCGACGTGCGGGTCAAGGCCATCGACCTGCCCAAGGAAGTGAACAAGAGCGTCTTCGACCGGATGAGCACCGAGCGTGAGCGTGAGGCTCGCGAGCATCGCGCCAAGGGTAACGAGCTGGCCGAAGGCATCCGTGCCGACGCCGATCGTCAGCGCCGCGTGCTGCTGGCCGAGGCCTATCGCGAGTCGGAAGAAGCCCGCGGTGACGGTGATGCCCAGGCGGCCGCCATCTACGCTAAGGCTTACGGTCAGGATCAGGAGTTCTACTCCTTCTACCGTAGCCTGCAGGCTTACCGTCAGAGCTTCTCCAACAAGAGCGACGTGCTGGTGCTGGACCCAAGCAGCGACTTCTTCCGCTACATGGAGAAGTACAAGCCTTGAATGGCGCACTCCGCCGGGCGGTCAAATCGCCCGGCGGGGTGACCATTTCTGAAAACGTGTTATGATGCGGCAGCCGGGAAATTCCCGGCTTTTTTGCGTCTGCAAGATCGATTGGCTCTTCGCGCCAGTCTTTTGCGAAGTGTTTCAGACTGTTTCCAAAGTAATCGAGGGCAATGGCTCACGCAGGCAGGGCGGCATGAAAACCGCTGCAACGTGCCTCGCCATTGCCTGCTTCACTCAAGGCTCGCCCGGAGGCGTGCCGCCCGGATCATAGGGGAAAGGCGTAATGGCAACGGTAGACCGCTGGCTGCTGCCAGATGGCATCGAAGAAGTACTGCCGCCGGAAGCGGCGCGCATCGAAGTAGCGCGTCGCCAGGTGTTGGATCTGTTCCAGAGCTGGGGCTATGAGTTCGTCGTCACCCCGCATATCGAGTACCTGGAGTCGCTGCTGACCGGCGCCGGCCAGGACCTGGATCTGCGCACCTTCAAGGTCGTCGACCCGCAATCCGGGCGGCAGATGGGCTTCCGTGCCGACATCACGCCGCAGGTGGCGCGTATCGACGCCCACACCCTGCGCCGTGAGGGCCCTAGCCGCCTGTGCTACGCCGGCAGCGTGCTGCATGCCCAGCCGCGTGCCCTGTCATCCTCGCGCAGCCCGATCCAGTTGGGTGCCGAGCTGTATGGTGATGCCAGCCCGAGCAGCGATGTGGAAGTGATCAGCCTGATGCTGGCTATGCTTCAACTGGCGGATGTCGCGGATGTGCACATGGACCTGGGCCATGTGGGCATCTACCGGGGCCTGGCGCGCGCCGCCGGCCTGAGTGGTGCGGTGGAGCAGCAGTTGTTCGACGCCCTGCAGCGCAAGGCCATCGACGAGGTCATCGCCCTCACCGAAGGCCTGCCGACCGACCTGGCGGCCATGCTGCGCGCACTGGTCGAGCTGTGCGGTGGGGCTGAAGTGTTCGCCGAGGCCCGTGTACGCCTGGCCAACGCCCCGGCGCCGGTCATCGCGGCCCTGGACGACCTGCAGGCCATCGCTGAGCGCCTGGCGGCCCGTTTCCCCGAGCTGCCCCTGTATTTCGATCTGGGCGAGCTGCGCGGCTACCACTACCACACGGGTGTAGTGTTTGCCGTGTTCGTCCCGGGTGTTGGCCAGTCGATCGCCCAGGGTGGTCGTTATGACGATATCGGCGCCGACTTCGGTCGTGCGCGTCCGGCGACGGGGTTCTCCACCGACCTCAAGACCCTGGTTACCCTGGGTCGCGCCGAGGTGGAACTGCCCAGCGGTGGCATCTGGATGCCAGACAGCACCGATGCGGCACTCTGGCAGCAGGTCTGCCAGCTGCGTCGTGAGGGTCAGCGCGTGGTTCAGGCGCTGCCTGGCCAGGCGTTGAGCGCGGCCGCGGAGGCCGATTGCGACCGCCAATTGATTCAGCAGAACGGGCTGTGGCAAGTACTGCCGCTGGCTTCTTGAGTTTTCCCGCCGGCCGAAGCCGGCACCAAGTTTGCGCGAATGAGGACAAGTGTCATGGGTAAGAATGTCGTAGTCCTGGGCACCCAGTGGGGTGATGAGGGCAAAGGCAAGATCGTTGATCTGCTGACCGAACATGCAGCCGCCGTAGTGCGCTACCAAGGTGGCCACAACGCTGGCCACACCCTGGTGATCGACGGTGAAAAGACCGTGCTGCACCTGATTCCGTCGGGCGTGCTGCGCGAAGGCGTGCAATGCCTGATCGGCAACGGCGTGGTGGTCGCCCCCGACGCCCTGCTGCGTGAGATCATCAAGCTGGAAGAGAAGGGCGTACCGGTGCGTGAGCGCCTGCGCATCAGCCCCTCCTGCCCGCTGATCCTGTCCTACCACGTAGCCCTGGACCAGGCGCGTGAAAAAGCCCGTGGCGAGCACAAGATCGGTACCACCGGTCGTGGCATCGGCCCGGCCTACGAAGACAAGGTCGCGCGCCGCGGCCTGCGCATCGGTGACCTGTTCCACCGCGAGCGTTTCGCCGCCAAGCTGGGCGAGTTGCTGGACTACCACAACTTCGTGCTGGTCAATTACTACAAAGAGCCGGCCATCGACTTCCAGAAGACCCTGGACGAGTGCATGGAATACGCCGAGCTGCTCAAGCCGATGATGCTGGACGTCACCGCCGAGCTGCACGCCCTGCGTCGCGCGGGCAAGGACATCATGTTCGAAGGTGCCCAAGGCTCGCTGCTGGACATCGACCACGGTACCTACCCGTACGTGACCAGCTCCAACACCACCGCTGGCGGCATCGCCACGGGTTCGGGTGTCGGTCCCATGTACCTGGACTACATCCTGGGTATCACTAAGGCCTACACCACTCGCGTGGGTTCCGGTCCGTTCCCGACCGAACTGTTCGATGACGTGGGTGCTTACCTGGCCAAGCGTGGCCACGAGTTCGGTGCCACCACTGGCCGTGCCCGTCGTTGCGGCTGGTTCGACGCCGTCATCCTGCGCCGTGCCATCGACGTCAACAGCATCTCGGGCATCTGCCTGACCAAGCTGGACGTGCTGGACGGCCTGGAAACCATCAACATCTGCGTTGGCTACAAGAACGCCGAAGGCGCGGTCATCGACGCACCGACCGACGCTGACAGCTACATCGGCCTGGAGCCGGTGTACGAGCAGATGCCAGGCTGGAGCGAGTCGACCCTGGGTGCCAAGACCCTGGAAGAGCTGCCGCTGGCTGCCCGTAACTACATCAAGCGTGTCGAAGAGCTGGTCGGTGCGCCGATCGACATCATCTCGACCGGTCCGGACCGCAACGAAACCATCGTGCTGCGTCACCCGTTCGCGTAAGCCTGCTGTAGCAAGCTCAAAGGGCCCTTCGGGGCCCTTTGTCGTTTATGCGTGGCTTGGCCAGCTCGGCGTTCTGTGCGCCCTCCAGGGTTGCGCTGTGGTACGTCTGCGAACTCGCAGCGCCTGTGTCCCAAGCGGGTGCGCGGAAGAAGAGGGCGCTGCGGTTTTCAAACGCCAGAAACGCAAAAACCCGCGTTAGCGGGTTTTTGGGGTGACTCAGAGATCAAGGATCTGTGAATCTGAATTGGTGCCCAGAAGAAGACTCGAACTTCCACGACCGTAAGGTCACCAGCACCTGAAGCTGGCGTGTCTACCAATTTCACCATCTGGGCATTCACTTCGACGTTGTCCGTCGTTGTGGGGCGCACTATACGGAGGGTATCGAGACCTGTAAACCCCTGAATGCAAAAATATTTGAAAAAGTTTTTCGGAGGGCAGATACGCAAAAACCCGCTTTCGCGGGTTTTTGTGAGTGGCTCAAGATTGCTGTAATCTCAAGCCTGAATTTGGTGCCCAGAAGAAGACTCGAACTTCCACGACCGTAAGGTCACCAGCACCTGAAGCTGGCGTGTCTACCAATTTCACCATCTGGGCATCATCGTCAGCGCTGTTGCGTTTCCGATGGGGCGCACTATACGGGCGTCCTTTTGACCTGTAAACCCCTGTTATGAAAAAAGTTTAGGTTTTTTTGCATGGTGCAGGTTTCAGCCCGAATGTGCGGCATCGCGGGGGCTGTCAAACGGTGAAATTTCCCGTTTCAATACGCGTATGCCAAACTAACCCTTATATAGACAAGGTGAAATTTCTCTAATGGCCGATTGGCAGTCCCTCGATCCCGAGGCCGCTCGTGAAGCGGAAAAATACGAAAACCCTATTCCCAGCCGCGAGCTGATCCTCCAGCACCTCGACGAGCGCGGCTCTCCCGCCAGCCGCGAGCAGTTGGTGGACGAGTTCGGGCTGACCACCGAAGACCAGGTGGAGGCCCTGCGCCGCCGCCTGCGCGCCATGGAGCGCGACGCCCAGCTGATTTACACCCGCCGCGGCACGTATGCGCCGGTGGACAAGCTCGACCTGATCGCCGGCCGCATCAGTGGCCACCGTGACGGCTTCGGCTTCCTGATCCCCGACGATGGCTCCGATGACCTGTTCATGAGCCCGGCGCAGATGCGCCTGGTGTTCGATGGCGACCGCGCCCTGGCCCGGGTTTCCGGCCTGGACCGCCGTGGTCGCCGTGAAGGCGTGATCGTCGAAGTGGTGTCCCGTGGTCACGAGACCATTGTTGGCCGCTATTTCGAAGAGGGCGGTATCGGCTTCGTCACCCCGGACAACCCCAAGGTCAATCAGGAAGTGCTGATTACCCCGGGCCGCAACGCCGGCGCCAAGATTGGCCAGTTTGTCGAGGTGAAGATCACCCACTGGCCAACCCCGCGCTTCCAGCCCCAGGGCGATGTCATCGAAGTGGTCGGCAACTACATGGCGCCGGGCATGGAAATCGACGTGGCGCTACGTACCTATGACATTCCTCACGTATGGCCGCAGGCCGTGCTCAAGGAAGCCGCCAAGCTCAAACCCGAAGTGGAAGAGAAGGACAAGCAGAACCGCGTCGACCTGCGCCACCTGCCGTTCGTCACCATCGACGGCGAAGATGCCCGCGACTTCGACGATGCCGTGTACTGCGAAGCCAAAAGCAAGCTGCGCCTGTTCAACGGCGGCTGGAAGCTCTATGTCGCCATCGCCGACGTGTCCAGCTACGTGAAACTGGGCTCGGCCCTGGACGAAGAAGCCCAGGTGCGCGGCAACTCGGTGTACTTCCCCGAGCGCGTGATTCCGATGCTGCCGGAAGAGCTGTCCAACGGCCTGTGCTCGCTGAACCCGCACGTCGACCGCCTGGCCATGGTCTGCGAGATGACCATCTCCAAGACCGGCGAGATGACCGATTACCAGTTCTACGAAGCGGTGATCCACTCCCATGCGCGCCTGACCTACAACAAGGTCAGCACCATGCTCGAACATTCGCGCACCAGCGAGGCCAAGGCCCTGCGCGGCGAGTACGGCGACGTGTTGCCGCACCTCAAGCAGTTGTACGCCATGTACAAAGTGCTGCTGGGTGCCCGCCATGCCCGTGGCGCCATCGACTTCGAAACCCAGGAAACTCGCATCGTCTTCGGTTCCGAGCGCAAGATCGCGGAAATCAAGCCGACCGTGCGCAACGACGCCCACAAGCTGATCGAAGAGTGCATGCTGGCCGCCAACGTGGCCACCGCCGAATTCCTGCAGAAGCATGAAATCCCGGCCCTGTACCGCGTGCACGATGGCCCGCCGCCAGAGCGCCTGGAAAAACTGCGCGCCTTCCTCGGTGAGCTGGGGCTTTCGATCAACAAGGGCAAGGACGGTCCGTCACCCAAGGACTACCGCGCGCTGCTGGAAAGCATCCAGGACCGCCCGGACTTCCACGTGATCCAGACCGTGATGCTGCGCTCCCTGAGCCAGGCGGTGTACAGCGCCGAGAATAACGGCCACTTCGGTCTGAACTACGAGGCGTACACCCACTTCACTTCGCCGATCCGCCGTTACCCGGATCTGCTGACCCACCGCGCTATCCGCAGTGTGATCCGCTCGAAGATGGACACCCCGCACGTCAAGCGTGCCGGTGCCATGACCATTCCGAAAGCGCGTATCTACCCGTACGACGAGCCGGCCCTGGAACAGCTGGGCGAGCAGTGCTCCATGAGCGAGCGCCGTGCCGACGAAGCCACCCGCGACGTGGTCAACTGGCTCAAGTGCGAGTTCATGAAAGACCGCGTGGGCGAAACCTTCCCGGGCGTGATCACCGCGGTCACCGGTTTCGGCCTGTTCGTGGAACTGACCGATATCTTCGTCGAAGGCCTGGTGCACGTCACCGCGTTGCCGGGCGACTACTACCACTTCGACCCGGTGCACCACCGCCTCGCGGGCGAGCGCACCGGCCGTAGCTTCCGCCTGGGCGACACCGTGGAAGTGCAGGTCATGCGGGTCGATCTGGACGAACGCAAGATCGACTTCGGCATGTCGGAAAAAACCACCAGCGCCCCGGTGGGTCGCAAGAATCGCCAGGCTGAAAAGCCCGCGGCGAAGAAGGCTACTGACAAGAAGCCGGCTGCCAAGTCCCACGACAAGCCTGCTTACGAAAAACCGGTCTATGAAAAACCAGCGCCTGCCGCGCCGGTGTCCAAGCCGTCCAAGCGCCCGGCCAAGTCGTCGGAGTCGGCCAGCGCCTACCGCGCTTCCGATGCCGCGGCCAATAACGCCGATGTGCGCAAAAGCCGGGAAATGAAAAAAGCGCTGTTGGCCGAAGCCAAGAGCGGTGGCGGCAAGCCTGCGCGTTCGGACAAGTCGTCCGGTGCCAGCAAGCCCACCACGCATCGCAAAGGCCCGTCGAAGACGGGTGCCCGTAAACCGAAGGCGAAGTCATGAGTCAGTTGGAAAAGATCTACGGCGTGCACGCCGTGGAAGCCCTGTTGCGTCACCACCCCAAGCGGGTCAAGCAGATCTGGTTGGCGGAAAGCCGCAACGACCCGCGTGTACAGCCGCTGATTGCCCTGGCCGCTGAGAACCGCGTGTCGGTGGGCCAGGCTGAGCGTCGCGAAATGGACGCCTGGGTCGACGGCGTTCACCAGGGCGTGGTCGCCGAAGTCAGCCCCAGCCAGGTCTGGGGCGAAGCGATGCTCGACGAGCTGCTCGACCGTACCGAAGGTGCCCCATTGCTGCTGGTACTGGATGGCGTGACTGACCCGCACAACCTCGGCGCCTGCCTGCGTACCGCCGATGCGGCGGGCGTGCTGGCCGTGATCGTACCCAAGGACAAGTCGGCGACACTGACCCCCGCGGTGCGTAAAGTGGCCTGCGGCGCGGCCGAAGTGATTCCGCTGGTGGCCGTCACCAACCTGGCGCGCACCCTGGAAAAACTCCAGCAGCGTGGCCTGTGGGTGGTGGGCACCGCCGGCGAAGCCGAGCAGGAGCTGTACCAGCACGACATGACCGGCCCGACCATCCTGGTCATGGGTGCCGAAGGCAAGGGCATGCGCCGCCTGACCCGCGAGCACTGCGATTACCTGGTGAAGCTGCCGATGCATGGCAGCGTCAGCAGCCTGAACGTGTCGGTAGCCACCGGCGTGTGCCTGTTCGAAGCCGTTCGTCAGCGCGGCGCCAAGAAGTAAGATCGGCGTCGTCCGTTTCCCGAGCTTCGCCCGGCCCCACAGGGGTTCATGCCGAACCCTGTGGGAGTGAAGCTCGGAAAGCAGGCACCGCAATTCTGTTCAAATATTCACCAATTCCCTTGCTTGTCCCCCGCCCCTTCTCTACAATTGCGCCCCTTGCCTCGACGGCAGGTGCTGGCAGTTCATCGTCGCCACCTTTTCCGCGAGCAAGACATACAGTGTCATTCACTCCTTGTCTGACCGCTCTGGCGGCAGGCTACAACCCGTAAGGAGCATTCATGCGTCATTACGAAATCATCTTTCTGGTCCACCCTGACCAGAGCGAGCAAGTCGGCGGCATGGTTGAGCGTTACACCAAGCTGATCGAAGAAGACGGCGGCAAAATCCACCGTCTGGAAGACTGGGGCCGTCGTCAACTGGCCTACGCAATCAACAATGTTCACAAGGCTCACTACGTGATGCTGAACGTTGAGTGCACCGGCAAGGCCCTGGCCGAGCTGGAAGACAACTTCCGCTACAACGATGCCGTGATCCGTAACCTGGTCATCCGTCGCGACGAAGCCGTAACTGGTCAGTCCGAGATGCTCAAGGCCGAAGAAAACCGCAGCGAGCGCCGTGAGCGTCGTGACCGTCCTGAGCATGCTGACAGCGCCGATGGCGATGACAGCGACAACAGCGACGCCAGCGATAACGCTGACGAGTAATCCACGGACCTTTTGAGGAGCCAATTACATGGCACGTTTCTTCCGTCGTCGTAAATTCTGCCGCTTCACCGCTGAAGACGTGAAAGAGATCGATTACAAAGATCTCAACACTCTGAAAGCCTACGTATCCGAAACCGGCAAAATCGTTCCAAGCCGTATCACCGGTACCAAAGCTCGTTATCAGCGTCAGCTGGCCGTCGCTATCAAGCGCGCCCGCTTCCTGGCCCTGCTGGCCTACACCGACAGCCACGGCCGCTGAGACCAGGTCGTCGACAGGTAACAAAGGATTGATGCATGCGCCCCATAGCTGATTTCATCATGCGCGGACGCGTGCAGGCCACCCTGGTGGTGGCGGGATGTGCGGCATTGCCGCTGTTGTTCTGGTTGAGTGCCGCCGCAGGTTGTCTTGTACTCCTGCGGCGCGGTTCGGACGCCTCGAGCGTCCTTGGTCTGGGGTTGTTGTCAGGGCTGGTTAGCTGGCACTTCACCCAAGACCCGGCAGGCCTTCTGGTGCTGCTGGGGGCTTGGAGCCTGGCGCTGATGTTGCGCGCCGGCCATTCCTGGAACCGCATACTGCTTGGCAGTGTGGCCGTGGGGCTGTTGTGTGCCGTATGCGTGGGAACTGTGTTCAGTTCCGCCGTCGAACCGCTGGCCAAGGCGTTTGCTGACGTCTTGCCGCAGGCGATGGGTGAGGTCTACCAGAGTTTCTCGGCAGACCAGAAAGCCGCATTCGGTGCATTGATGGTGCCGCTTACGATCATTTCAATCGCGTTTTCGTCGCAGGTCCTGAGCGTGCTGTGCCTGATACTCGGGCGTTATTGGCAGGCGATGTTGTATAACCCCGGTGGGTTCGGTCGCGAATTTCGCGCCATCCGAATCCCCCGAAAAGTGGCGCTGTCACTGCTGGCCATCATGTGCCTCGCACCGTTCTTCGGTACGTACACATTGATCTTGTCGCCGTTGTGCAGCGTTCCACTGGTCTTCGCTGCGCTGGCCCTGATTCACGGGCTGGTAGCGCAGAAGAAACTGGCAGGCTTCTGGCTTGTAGGGGTTTATGTGACATTGCTGCCTTTTATGCAGTTGCTCGGTCCTTTGCTCGTGGTCTTGGCCATTGTCGACAGCCTGATTGATTTTCGCGGACGTTTGGCGTCGAAAGACGCTGACAATGCGAACGGTGAAGGTTAAAAGTTAGAGGATTTCCACATGCAACTGATCCTTCTGGAAAAAGTCGCCAACCTGGGCAACCTGGGCGACAAAGTAAACGTTAAGGCTGGTTACGGCCGTAACTACCTGCTGCCTTACGGCAAAGCCACCGCCGCGACCCCAGCCAACCTGGCTGCGTTCGAAGAGCGTCGCGCCGAGCTGGAAAAAATCGCAGCAGACAAGAAAGCTTCGGCTGAAACTCGCGCTGCCCAACTGGCTGAGCTGGAAGTGACCATCACTGCCACCGCCGGTGACGAAGGCAAGCTGTTCGGTTCGATCGGCACCCACGACATCGCTGACGCACTGACCGCCTCGGGCGTTGAAGTGGCCAAGGCTGAAGTTCGTCTGCCGAACGGCACCATCCGTAACGTTGGCGAATACGACGTAGCCGTGCACCTGCACAGCGACGTAGAAGCTACCGTACGCGTTGTTGTCGTAGCTGCTTAAGTAATACCGATCGGCTTGGCACCTGCGGGTGCCAGCCGGTAACATCGGGCACGATCCTGTACCAACAGGTCGTGCCCTTTGTCTTTCTGTACCCCCTGATTTCAAGTGGCCATGAACGAGATATCCGCTCCCGAGCAATACGATCTGCAAACCGCTGCCCTGAAGGTGCCGCCGCATTCCATCGAGGCCGAGCAGGCCGTGCTCGGTGGTCTGATGTTGGACAACAACGCCTGGGAACGCGTGCTCGATCAAGTATCGGACGGCGATTTCTACCGTCATGACCACCGTCTGATCTTCCGTGCCATCGCCCGCCTGGCCGACCTGAACACCCCGTTCGACGTGGTCACCCTGCATGAGCAGTTGGACAAGGAAGGGCAGAGCAGCCAGGTCGGCGGCCTGGGCTACCTGGGCGAACTGGCGAAAAACACGCCGTCGGTCGCCAACATCAAGGCGTACGCCCAGATCGTCCGCGAGCGGGCCACCCTGCGCCAGCTGATCAGCATCAGCAACGAGATCGCCGACAGCGCATTCAACCCCCAGGGCCGCAACGCCGCCGAGATCCTCGACGAAGCCGAACGGCAGATCTTCCAGATCGCCGAGGCCCGGCCGAAAACCGGCGGCCCGGTGAGCGTGAATGACCTGCTGACCAAGGCCATCGACCGCATCGACACCTTGTTCAACACCGACGAGGCCATTACCGGGCTGTCCACCGGCTACACCGACCTGGACGAGAAGACCAGCGGCCTGCAACCGGCTGACTTGATCATCGTCGCGGGCCGCCCGTCCATGGGCAAGACCACCTTCGCCATGAACCTGGTGGAGAACGCCGTGCTGCGCAGCGACAAGGCCGTGCTGGTCTACTCGCTGGAGATGCCAGGTGATTCCCTGGTGATGCGTATGCTTTCGTCGTTGGGTCGCATCGACCAGACCAAGGTGCGTTCCGGCCGCCTGGATGACGACGATTGGCCGCGGCTGACCTCGGCGGTCAACCTGCTCAACGACCGCAAGCTGTTCATCGACGATACCGCCGGCATCAGCCCCTCGGAAATGCGCGCCCGTACCCGCCGCCTGGTACGTGAGCACGGTGACATCGGCCTGATCATGATCGACTACCTGCAGTTGATGCAGATCCCAGGCTCCAGCGGCGACAACCGTACCAACGAGATTTCCGAGATTTCCCGCTCGTTGAAAGCCCTGGCCAAGGAATTCAACTGCCCGGTGGTGGCGCTGTCGCAGCTCAACCGCTCCCTGGAACAACGCCCCAACAAGCGCCCGGTGAACTCCGACTTGCGGGAATCGGGTGCGATCGAGCAGGACGCCGACGTGATCATGTTCGTGTACCGCGACGAGGTGTACCACCCCGAGACAGAGCACAAGGGCATCGCCGAAATCATCATCGGCAAGCAGCGTAACGGCCCCATCGGTTTCATCCGCCTGGCGTTCATCGGCAAATACACGCGCTTCGAGAACCTGGCCCCAGGCAGCTACAACTTCGACGACGACGAGTAACGTCAATCAGGATTCAAGGACCACCCCCTGTGGGACCGGGCGAAGCTCGGGAATCAGGCGACGCGGACAATCGAATATAGCGTCGCGGCCTTCCCGAGCTTCGCCCGGTCCCACAATTGGTCAAAATTTGTGCTATATTCCGCGCCCGCGTTTTTTCAACACGTAGCCACACGGTCATCGACATGCAAGCAGCCAAGCCGTTATTCGACTATCCAAAGTACTGGGCCGAGTGTTTCGGGCCAGCGCCATTCCTGCCCATGAGCAGGGAGGAGATGGATCAGCTCGGCTGGGATTCCTGTGACATCATCATTGTCACCGGCGATGCCTATGTCGACCATCCGTCGTTCGGCATGGCCATCATCGGCCGCCTGTTGGAAGCCCAGGGTTTCCGTGTGGGCATCATCGCCCAGCCCGACTGGACGTCCAAGGACGACTTCATGAAGCTGGGCGAGCCGAACCTGTTCTTCGGCGTCGCGGCCGGCAACATGGACTCGATGATCAACCGCTACACCGCGGACAAGAAAATCCGTTCCGACGACGCCTACACGCCTGGCGGCCTGGCGGGCAAACGCCCCGACCGCGCCAGCCTGGTGTACAGCCAGCGCTGCAAGGAAGCCTACAAGCATGTGCCGATCGTGCTCGGCGGCATCGAGGCCTCGCTGCGCCGCATCGCTCACTATGACTACTGGCAGGACAAGGTTCGCCACTCGATCCTGATCGACGCCTGCGCCGACATCCTGCTGTACGGCAACGCCGAGCGCGCCATCGTCGAAGTGGCCCAGCGCCTGTCCTACGGCGAGAAGATCGAGAACATTACCGACATTCGCGGCACCGCGTTCGTGCGCCGCGACACGCCCCAGGGCTGGTATGAAGTGGACTCCACCCGTATCGACCGCCCGGGCAAGATCGACAAGATCATCAACCCGTACGTCAACACCCAGGACACCCAGGCCTGCGCCATCGAGCAGGAAAAGGGCGAGGTGGAAGACCCGAACGAAGCCAAGGTCGTGCAGATCCTGGCCAGCCCGCGCATGACCCGCGACAAGACCGTCATCCGCCTGCCGTCGTTCGAGAAGGTACGTGGCGACGCCGTGCTGTACGCCCACGCCAACCGCGTGCTGCACCTGGAAACCAACCCGGGCAACGCCCGCGCGCTGGTGCAGAAGCATGGCGAAGTGGACGTGTGGTTCAACCCGCCGCCGATCCCCATGACCACCGAGGAAATGGACTACGTGTTCGGGATGCCCTACGCGCGCATCCCGCACCCGGCGTACGGCAAGGAAAAGATTCCGGCCTACGACATGATCCGCTTCTCCGTGAACATCATGCGTGGCTGCTTCGGCGGCTGCACCTTCTGCTCGATCACCGAGCACGAAGGCCGCATCATCCAGAACCGTTCCGAAGAGTCGATCATTCGCGAGATCGAAGAGATCCGCGACAAGGTGCCCGGTTTCACCGGTGTCATCTCGGACATGGGCGGGCCGACCGCGAACATGTACCGCATCGCCTGCAAGAGCCCGGAAATCGAATCGGCGTGCCGTAAGCCGTCGTGCGTGTTCCCAGGTATCTGCCCGAACCTGAACACCGACCACTCGGCGCTGATCCAGCTGTACCGCAGTGCTCGTGCCCTGCCGGGGGTGAAGAAGATCCTGATCGCCTCGGGCCTGCGCTACGACCTGGCGGTGGAATCGCCGGAGTACGTCAAGGAGCTGGTCACCCACCACGTGGGCGGCTACCTGAAGATTGCGCCGGAACACACCGAAGAAGGCCCGCTGAACCAGATGATGAAGCCGGGGATCGGCTCCTACGACAAGTTCAAGCGCATGTTCGAGAAGTACTCGAAAGAAGCAGGCAAGGAACAGTACCTGATCCCGTACTTCATCGCCGCGCACCCGGGCACCACCGACGAAGACATGATGAACCTGGCCCTGTGGCTCAAGGGCAACGGTTTCCGCGCTGACCAGGTGCAGGCTTTCTACCCTTCGCCCATGGCGTCGGCCACGGCCATGTACCACTCGGGCAAGAACCCGCTGCGCAAGGTCACCTACAAGAGCGACCCGGTCACCATCGTCAAGAGCGAGGCCCAGCGTCGCCTGCACAAGGCATTCCTGCGCTACCACGACCCGAAGGGCTGGCCGATGCTGCGTGAAGCGCTGGAGCGCATGGGCCGTGCCGACTTGATCGGCCCAGGCAAGCACCAGCTGATCCCGCTGCACCAGCCAGCCACCGACACCTACCAGAGTGCGCGGCGCAAGAACTCGACGCCGGCCGGCAGCCACAAGGTCGCCAAGGAAACCCGCATCCTGACCCAGCACACCGGCCTGCCGCCGCGTGGCAGCGACGGCTCCAAGCCGTGGGACAAGCGCGAACAGGCCAAGGCCGCCGCCGAAGCCCGCGCCAAGGAAGCCGCCAAGGCCCGCCACGACGCGGCCAAGGGCGGCAAGGGCAAGAAGAAGCCGTCACGCCAGCCGGTGTTGCCGCGCTGAGTTGATATCCTCCTGTAGCCGCGGCCTCCGGGCCGCGCCACAGGCGCCGAGCAGCACCGACCCCACCGTAAAGGGCCGCGTGCTGCCAGACGGCGATTGCGACATGTATCGCGTTTCCCCCACTGAACAAGGAACCGTCCAGTGAGCACAGCTCTCATCCAACCTTTCACCACCCCCTCGCAACGTTTTGCCCGCCAGCGCATCGAAACCAGCCTCAACCTGCCGCGCCTGTTCGCGGCCATCGACGCCGACCCCGGTATCGTCGGGGCAGGGGTGGTGTATATCGACAGTGATTTCAATGTCATCACCCTGCGTGAGTTCAAGCCGATCTGCAGCAAGACGGTGAAGCGGGTCATTTTGCGCGAGGCCAAGCGGCATACAACGCCCGAGCAATTCATCAATCGGGTGCAAACAGACAGGCGCGAGTCGCAGGTTTTGCAGGAAGCGATCAACGCCGGTTTGTCGTGCATGGGCGCGGTATTGAGCTGGGTCGTGATGCTCAGCGGCACCATCGCGGCACCCTTTACCGGCGGGACGAGTACGGTCATAACGTTCATCGGCTACAGCGCAGCGACCGCCAGTGGTCTGCAGTGCATTGCTGGCGCCGGGCGTACAGCGGTATCCGCTTACGACCAGGGGGCGGTCGATGAGCTGGATAGCAATGAGTGGTACCAGGCTGTGTCCCTGATTCTGGATGGAATGTCATTGGCAGGCGTTGGCGCATCAGCGGTGACGACCACGAAACTGCTCATGATGGTCAAGGCCAGCACTGGCAGACCGTTGCGTATGGCACTGCAGGGGCTGAACCGCCAAGAGCGCAAGCGGCTGACCGCCGAATTGCTTGCCCTGAAAGACCCGAAACTGACCCCTAAATTGATGAAGCTGAGGCAGGCAGCCAAGGCCTTGGAAACGCGCTATACGCAGGCGCAGTTCAAGCACGCCACGGTTACCCAGATCAGGGACGCGCTTGGCGCCGCTCTTGGTGTGATCGGCAGCGCCCGGTCGGGGAATATCAATGTTGCCGTTGGGCTGTATGAGGAGCATGGCGAGTGAGCACAGAACTGAACCCCGTCAGTTGGCTCGCCAGATACTACCCGGTATTCATTGGCGTAGTGCTTTGCAGTTGCCTGGCAATCGGAACAGCCGTTGCGGTCATTGGCTTCTCCTACTTGGGTGATGTTGCGCTCAAGCCCATCAAGGGCCCCGCGCTTCTGGGGGGCGGCACGTTGGTCGGGCTTATAGTGTTCCTGGCCCACTTCATCATGGTGCGTGGCCGGCTTGCCGCTATGTGGGTCATTGTGGCTGTCCTGTTGGGCTGCCTGTGCACAGGACTTCCCAGCTACCTCTATCAGCCTCCCCTGGGTGTTTACGCGGTAGCGGTGCTATCGCCTCTTGTTGGCCTGCTGTTGCTCAACTCCAGAAGGCACCGCGAGATGCGTCAGCACTGGTTGATGTTGCGTCGCCAGCGCGAGGCGCGTAGCCAATCCGGTTGTTAGCAATGTGCTTCGGCGATCGCAAAAACTGCAGAGCTGGAACTAGCGGTTACAGCGTATCGTTGGGCCACGCTTGCCGCCTTCCGGCTTGCTGACCTTCCGCGACGCAGTCCCTGAATGGCCCGACGGGCGCCTCGCTCAGTTTCGTCATGCGCGCGCCCGATAAATGTGCAACGCTGTCGACGCAAACCGGGCATGGCACGATCTTGGTGCTGTGCTTGAATGAGCAAGCGCTCTAACGCTTGGCTTTGCCACGTGGCATAAGTCTTGCGCGGTACGCTTACCGTCCAGGCTCGCAGGAGGCACGCCGTGTCGATCCATGTCGCATTGCACCATGTCACGCATTACCGTTACGACCGTGCGGTTGAACTTGGTCCGCAGATCGTGCGCCTGCGCCCTGCGCCCCATAGCCGTACGCGGGTGCTTTCCTACGCCTTGAACGTACTGCCCGAGCAGCATTTCATCAATTGGCAACAAGACCCCCAGGGCAATTACCTGGCACGCCTGGTGTTCCCGGAGAAGACCCGCGAATTTCGCGTGGAAGTGGACCTGGTCGCCGAGATGGCGGTGTTCAACCCGTTCGACTTCTTCCTTGAGCCCTATGCGGAAAATATCCCTTTCGCCTACGCCAGGGACGAACAGCACGAGTTGGCGCCGTACCTGGAAACGCTGCCGCTCTCGCCCAGGTTCGAGGCGTACCTGCAGGGCATCGACCGTACCCCCATCCCCGCGGTGGACTTCCTGGTGGGCATCAACCAGCGCCTGAGCCAGGACATTGGTTACCTGATTCGCATGGAGCCGGGCGTACAGACGCCGGAGCAAACCCTGGAAAATGTCTCCGGCTCGTGCCGCGACTCGGCCTGGTTGCTGGTGCAGTTGCTGCGCCACCTGGGCCTGGCTGCGCGCTTCGTGTCGGGCTACCTGATTCAACTGGCCGCCGACGTCAAAGCGCTGGATGGCCCGTCTGGCACCGAAGTGGACTTCACCGACCTGCACGCCTGGTGCGAGGTCTACCTGCCCGGTGCCGGCTGGATCGGCCTGGACGCCACCTCCGGGTTGTTCGCCGGTGAAGGGCATATTCCGCTGGCCTGTAGCCCTGATCCTTCATCGGCGGCGCCCATCAGCGGCCTGGTGGAACCCTGCGAGTGCGAGTTCGGCCACGAGATGTCGGTGGAGCGGATCTGGGAAGCGCCGCGCGTCACCCGGCCTTACACCGAACAACAGTGGCAGGCGATCCAGGCCTTGGGGCGGCAGATCGACGCCGACCTGGTGGAGGGCGACGTGCGCCTGACCATGGGCGGCGAGCCGACCTTCGTGTCCATCGACGACCCCGACGGTGCCGAATGGAACACCGCCGCCCTGGGGGATGCCAAGCGCATACTCTCGGCCCAGTTGTACCAGCGTATGCGCAAGCAGTACGCGCCGAATGGCCTGGTGCACTTCGGCCAGGGCAAGTGGTACCCGGGCGAGCAACTGCCACGCTGGTCGTTGAACGCTTATTGGCGGGTCGACGGCGAGCCCATCTGGCATGACGATGCGCTGATCGCCGATGAAAGCAAAGACTACGGGGCCACCGGTGAGTTGGCCGGGCGCTTTCTGGCCAGCGTGGCCGAGCGGCTGAAGCTGCCGGCCCGCTTCGTCTTTCCAGCCTATGAAGACCATTTCTACTACCTGTGGCGTGAAGGCGCATTGCCCGGCAACGTCACCGCCGTCGACTCGCGCCTGACCGAGGAGATGGAGCGCAAACGCCTGCGCAAGGTGTTCAGCCAGGGCCTGGACACCATCGTCGGCCAAGTGCTGCCTCTGGCCCGCACCGCCGCCGGTGACCAGTGGCAAAGCGGGCGCTGGTACCTGCGTGACGACCATTGCCGCCTGGTGCCCGGTGACTCGGCCCTGGGCTACCGTTTGCCTCTGGCTTCGCAACCTTGGGTCACGGCGGCCGAATACCCCTTCGTCCATCCCCGCGACCCCAACCAGGACCTGGACCTGCTGCCCAGCGCCGCCCAATTGCAGGTGCCGGGGCAGGCGCCTGCAGTGGAAACCGACCGCGCTCCGGCGCTGGATGAATCCGCCGACTGGCTGACGCGCACCGCGTTGTGTGCGGAGGCCCGGCAGGGGCGGCTGTACCTCTTCATGCCGCCGCTGGCGGAGGTAGAGGCCTACCTGGAATTGGTCAGCGTCATCGAGGCCACCGCCAGGGAACTGGACTGCCCCGTGCTGCTGGAAGGCTACGAGCCGCCCCATGACCCGCGGTTGGCCAACTTCCGTATTACCCCCGACCCTGGCGTGATCGAGGTCAACGTACAGCCATCCGCCACTTGGGATGAACTGGTGCAGCGCACCGAGTTTCTTTACGAACAGGCCCGGGAAAACCGCCTGAGCACCGAGAAATTCATGATCGATGGCCGCCACACCGGAACCGGTGGTGGCAACCATTTCGTGCTTGGCGGGGCCACGCCTGGAGATTCGCCGTTCCTGCGCCGGCCCGATCTGTTGCGCAGCCTGATCAGCTACTGGCATAACCACCCATCGCTGTCGTACCTGTTTTCCGGGCTGTTCATCGGCCCGACCTCCCAGGCCCCGCGCATCGACGAAGCGCGCAACGATTCGCTGTACGAACTGGAAATCGCTTTCCAGCAAATGCCCGCCCCGGGTGAGCCGTGCGCTCCATGGCTGGTGGATCGCCTGCTGCGCAACCTGTTGATCGACGTGACCGGTAACACCCACCGGGCCGAGTTCTGCATCGATAAGCTTTACTCCCCGGACGGCGCCACCGGGCGATTGGGGCTGCTGGAACTGCGCGGTTTCGAGATGCCGCCCCATGCGCGCATGAGCCTGGTCCAGCAACTGTTGCTGCGGGCCCTGGTGGCGCGCTTCTGGCGTGAACCTTACGCCCCGGCCAAGCTGGCGCGCTGGGGTACCGAGCTGCATGACCGCTTCATGCTGGCGCATTTCATCGAACAGGACTTCGCCGACGTCATCGCGGAACTGAACACTGCCGGTTACCCACTGCGAGCCGAATGGTTCGCAGCGCACCTGGAGTTCCGCTTCCCCAAGATCGGCGACTACGCCGTCGCCGGTATCGAGCTGGAACTGCGCCAGGCCCTGGAGCCTTGGCACGTGCTGGGCGAGGAGGGCGGTGGCGCTGGAACGGTGCGCTATGTGGACTCGTCGCTGGAGCGTTTGCAGGTGAAGGTCAATGGCCTGTCACCCCAGCGCTACGTGGTGACCTGCAACGGCCGTACCGTGCCGTTGCAACCGACCGGCCGCGTGGGCGAATACGTGGCGGGCGTGCGGTTCCGTGCCTGGCAGCCATTCAATTGCCTGCAGCCGACCATCCCGGTGCATGCGCCGTTGGTCTTCGATATTCACGACACCTGGATGCAGCGCTCCCTGGGCGGTTGCCAGTACCATGTGGCCCACCCCGGTGGCCGCAACTACGTGACGTTGCCGGTGAACGCCAATGAAGCGGAAAGCCGCCGCCTGTCGCGTTTCTTCCGCCTTGGGCATAGCCCTGGTCATCAACCGACTCCTGAACTCACGAACAACGACGAGCTGCCGATGACACTGGACATGCGTCGCACTTGAAAAGGAGAGCCGGGCAACCGGCCGTCCGCATTATCCTGATGCCTTACTGCCCGTGCCGAGCGTTCCATGCCAGACCTGCTTGACCGATACCCGCTGACAGCGGGAAGTTTTGACGAGATGTTGCAGGCAGACGGCTCGGTGCGCCCGCACTGGCGCAGGCTGTTCGAGCAATTGCAGCGCAGCACGCCTGGGCAGTTGGCCCAGCGCCAGGCGCTGTTGACGCGCCAGATCCAGGAAAACGGCGTGACCTACAACGTCTACGCCGACCCCAAGGGTGCTGACCGGCCCTGGGAGCTGGATCTGTTGCCGCATGTCATCCCTGCTGCCGAATGGCAAGTGTTGCGGGCTGGCATCGCTCAGCGGGCGCGCTTGCTCAATGCGGTGCTGGCCGACATCTACGGCCCTCAAAACCTGATACGGGAAGGCTTGCTGCCCGCCGAGCTGGTATACGGGCACAACAATTTCCTCTGGCCGTGCCAGGGCCTGAAACAGCCCGGAGACATGTTCCTGCACCTGTATGCCGTGGACCTGGCGCGCACCCCCGATGGCCGCTGGTGGGTCACCGCCGACCGCACCCAGGCGCCGTCTGGTGCCGGTTACGCCCTGGAAAACCGCATGAGCGTCTCCAGGGCGTTCCCGGAGTTGTACCGCGACCTTAAGGTCGAGCACCTGAGCGGCTATTTCCGGACACTGCAGGACACCCTTCGGCGCCTGGCGCCAGACGGCCACGAGTCGCCGTTGATCGTGCTACTGACCCCAGGGCGCTTCAACGAAAGCTATTTCGAACATCTGTACCTGGCCCGCCAGCTTGGCTACCCCTTGGTGGAAGGCAGTGACCTGACCGTGCGCGATGCCACCGTCTATCTCAAGACCCTCAGCGGCCTGCGCCGGGTGCACGCGATCATGCGCCGGCTGGACGATGACTTCTGCGACCCGCTGGAATTGCGCACCGATTCGGCGCTGGGCGTGCCCGGCCTGCTGGAAGCCGTGCGCCAGGGCCGGGTGCTGGTAGCCAACGCCCTGGGCAGCGGCGTGCTGGAGTCCCCCGGGCTGCTGGGTTTTCTACCCACCATCAATGAGCATTTGTTCGGCGAAAAGCTGATTCTGCCCTCCATTGCCACCTGGTGGTGTGGCGAGCCTCCGGTGCTGGCCCAGGCACTGGAAAAGCTACCCAACCTGGTGATCAAGCCCGCGTTTCCGTCCCAGAGCTTCGCACCGGTATTCGGCCGCGACCTGGACAGCAGGCAGCGCAAGGCCATGGCCGAGCGTATCCAGGCGCGCCCCTATGCCTATGTGGCGCAAGAGCTGGCACAGCTTTCCCAAGCGCCGGTATGGCAAGACTGCGGGCAACTGGCGCCACGCGCCATTGGCATGCGCGTGTATGCCGTGGCCGGACACGATGGTTACCGGGTGCTGCCTGGCGCGTTGACCCGGGTGGCGGCCGAGGCCGACGCCGAAGTGGTCTCGATGCAGCGCGGTGGCGCCAGCAAGGACACGTGGGTGCTGGGCGAGCGCGCGCCCATCGGTGAGCAGTGGAAAGCGCTGCGGACCATCGGCGCGCACGATGTGGTCAGGGTCGACCCCTACCTGCCGTCACGGGTGGTGGAGAACCTGTTCTGGTTTGGCCGCTATTGTGAGCGCTGCGATGACAGCGCGCGCTTGCTGCGCATCATTCTGGGCCGCTACATCGACGGTGACGACCGCCTCGCCCTGGAGGCTGCCGTGGAACTGGCCGAGCGCCTGGGGCTCTTGCCCGAAGAGGGCGAATTGCCAGCGCGCCTGCTGGCAGCTTTGCTCGGGGAAGACTGGGCCTTCAGCCTGCGCAACAACCTGCAACGGTTGCAGTGGGCAGCCTCACAGGTGCGTGGCAAGCTTTCGCGGGAAAACTGGCAGGCCCTGGTGGAACTGCAACGCGAGGCCCAGAGCCTGGACGTGGAAGAACCCGACCTGGGCGAGCTGCTGGACTTCCTCAACCGCCTGGTCATGGCCCTGGCCGCGCTGTCGGGCTTCGCCCTGGACGACATGACCCGCGACGAGGGCTGGCGCTTCCTGATGATCGGCCGGCGCATCGAGCGCCTGCAGTTCCTCAGCACCAGCCTGGCCGGCTTCCTGCGCGGCGTGGGCACTGCCGACCAGGCAGGCCTGGAGTGGCTGCTGGAACTGGGTAACAGCAGCATCACCTACCGTTCGCGGTACCTGGCGGTGCCCCAACTGATACCGGTGCTGGATTTGCTCCTGCTCGATGATCAGAACCCCCATGCCGTGCTGTTCCAGCTCAAGCAGGTGAACCGCGCGCTGCGCCGCCTGAACGATGAATTCGCCGTCCCGCGCGAGCGTGGTTTGGCCATGCTCATCGAGCGGCTGTCGGCCTTCGACCTGGGCAGCTTGGAAAACCCGCTGTTCGGGGCCCCCAGCGTGCAAGCGGTACTCGACGGTCTGGCCGACCTCTTGCAGACCATCGCCGAAGCCAGCGGCCAGGTGTCCGACCGCCTGGCCCTGCGCCATTTCGCCCATGTCGATGATGTCAGCCAACGGACGGTGTCGGTATGAGTGCCCAGTACCAGATCATCCACGATACCCATTACCACTACGACAGCCCGGTATCCCTGGCCCAGCAGCTGGCGCACCTGTGGCCGCGCCCGTGTGCCTGGCAGCTGTGCCGGGAACAGGTGCTGGACATCAGCCCCCAACCCAGCTGGCGCGTCGACGACTACGACGTGTTCGGCAACCCGCTGACGCGCATGACCTTCGAGCGCCCCCATGACGCCTTGAAGGTCAGCGCGCGCTTGAAAGTGGAAGTGCTGGCGCGGCCTGCGGTGGACTTCGCCGGTTCCCAGAGCTGGGAAGTGGTGCGCGACGCCTTGTGCTACAGCAGTGCGCCGATTGCCGAAGACCTGATGAAGGCCTGCCGCTACCGCTTCGAGTCGCCGTACGTGCGCCTCAAGCAGACCTTCGTGGCCTTTTCCGCCAGTTGCTTCCCGCCCGGGCGGCCCTTGCTGGAAGGCACCCAGGCGCTGATGGAGAAAATCTTCGAGGAGTTCACCTTCGACGCCGAGGCCACCCAAGTGGCGACGCCATTGACCGAAGTGCTGGAGCGCCGGCGCGGCGTGTGCCAGGACTTCGCCCACCTGATGCTGGCCTGCCTGCGCTCGCGCGGGCTGGCGGCACGCTACGTCAGTGGCTACCTGCTGACCCAGCCACCGCCCGGCCAACCACGGCTGATCGGCGCCGATGCCTCCCATGCCTGGGTCTCGGTGTACTGCCCGCCGCTGGGGTGGATCGACTTCGACCCTACCAACAACGTGCAGCCGGCGCTGGAACACATCACCTTGGCCTGGGGCCGGGACTTTTCCGATGTGTCGCCTTTGCGCGGGGTGATTCTGGGGGGCGGCAGCCATGACCCGGAAGTGCAGGTCACGGTCATGCCGCTGGACGAGGTGCCGGGCTGATCAGTCCGGCTGCTTGTCGGTCCACTTGGGCAGTACGGTGGGTCGCCAGGCGTCCAGCGCGTCGAGCAGTGCGTCGGCCGAATCGTTCACCTGCAACATGGCGCGGTGTTGTTCGCGCACGAAGTTTTCTTGTACCAGGTGGTCCAGGAAGCCGGTGAGCTTGCTGTAGAAACCATTGACTTCCAGCAGGCCAAGGGGCTTGCCGTGGTAGCCCAACTGGCCCCAGGTCCATACCTCGAACAGCTCCTCCAAGGTGCCCAGGCCGCCAGGCAGGGCGATGAAGGCATCAGCCAGCTCGGCCATGCGGGCCTTGCGCGCATGCATTCCGTCCACCACTTCCAGGCGGGTCAGGCCCTTGTGGCCGATTTCCAGGTCATTGAGGCTGTGGGGGATGATGCCAATGACTTCGCCCCCCGCTTGCAGCACCGCGTCGGCGACGATGCCCATCAGGCCTACGGCACCACCGCCGTAAACCAGGGTGAGTTTGCGCTCGGCCAGCGTCCGCCCCAGGGTCACGGCGGCGTCCCGGTAAGCCGGGTGGGTGCCGCTGCTGGCGCCACAGAAAACACAGACTGAAGTCAGTGACATGGGGATGCTCCTGGCAATGGGGGTGCCATAGGGTAAAGGCCCCGCTGCTCTGGCTCCAGTTTTTCGTTCAGTCGTCCGGGCACTCGGTGCCGGTATTGCCACACGCGTAAGCGGCGAGGAGGCTGCGCAGGAAATTGTTCATGTAAACGCTCCGTGATTGATATTGTATACAATATGCGGTGCGTGCAATGATTGTCCCGTTGATTCTGTCGATGAGGCTCATAGAAGAAGCCTTGCTTAAAAACTGTCCTGGAGATTCACCATGTTCGCGAAAGTAGCTGCTGCCTCCCTGCTTGCCCTGGCTGCCGGCCAGGTATTCGCCGCCGATTGTTCGGTAGACGTCGATTCCACCGACAGCATGACCTTCGACAAGAAGGCCATCGAAATCAGCAAGACCTGCAAGACCTTCACCGTCAACCTGGGCCATTCGGGCTCCCTGGCCAAGAACGTCATGGGCCACAACTGGGTGCTGAGCAAGGCGGCAGACGCCCAGGGCGTGGCCACCGACGGCATGGCCGCCGGCATCGACAAGAACTACCTGAAGGATGGCGACGAGCGCATCCTCGCGCACACCAAGCTCATTGGCGCGGGCGAAAAAGACTCGGTGACCTTCGACGTGTCCAAGCTGCAGGCCGGCACCGATTACGCGTTCTTCTGCTCATTCCCAGGGCACATCTCGATGATGAAAGGCACCGTCACCCTGAACTGACCGCGCAGGCCTCGGCCGAGCGCAGGAGCTGGCAGGCCAGCTCCTGCCGGTGCGTCAGGGTTTGACCTTGAACACATGCCGCAGGTACGCCACGAAGTTTTCGTCCCGGCACTGGGTCTTCGCCGCTTCGTCGGAGATCTTCGCCACCGGCTGGCCATTGCAGTCGGTCATCTTCAGCACGATGCTCATCGGCTCCACCCCGGGGATGTCGCAGGTCAGGTTGGTGCCGATGCCAAAGCTGACATTGATGCGCCCGCGCAGCGCGCGGAAAATCTCCAGGGATTTGGGCAGGTTCAGCCCATCGGAAAACACCAGGGTCTTGCTCATGGGGTCTATGCCCAGCGCCTGGTAATGGGCGATGGCTTTTTCCGCCCATATCACCGGGTCGCCCGAGTCATGGCGCAAGCCATCGAAGAGTTTCGCGAAGTACAGGTCGAAGTCACTGAGGAAGGCATCCATGGTGATGCAGTCCGTCAGCGCTATGCCCAGCAACCCGCGGTATTCACGCACCCAGCAATCCAGGGCGGCGCTCTGGCTGTCGATCAGCCGCGGCCCGAGTTGCTGGTGCGCCATGATCCATTCGTGGGCCATGGTGCCCAGCGGCTTGATGTCCAGCTCGCGCGCCAGGTGCACATTGCTGGTGCCCACGAAGCGTCCTGGGAAGTCATGCTTGAGCACTGATACGACTTCTTCCTGCACTTTGTAGGAAAAGCGCCGGCGGGTCCCGAAGTCGGCCACCTGCAGTTCGGCCAGCTCATCAGCCGAGGCATGCGCCGTCAACCAGTCGAACTTGCGGTACAACTGCTCCCGCGCCTGGCCCAGGGTCACTTCGCGGTAACGCACGCGGTTGCGCACTTCGCTGACGATGGCCAGCAGCGGCACCTCGAAGAGGATCACGTGCAGCCACGGGCCACGCAAGCGAATGCTCAACTGGTCGTTTTCAATGCTGGTCTGCAAGTAGCGCAGGTTGAAGCGGAACAGCCCCAGGAAACGCAGGAAGTCCGGCTTCATGAAATTGATGCGTTCCAGGAAACCCAGCTGGTCGCTGCTCAGGCTCAGTTCGCACAACCGCTCGATCTGGTAGCGGATCTCCGCCAGGTAAGGGCGCAAGTCTTCGCCATTGCGGCAACGAAACTCCCACTCCACCTCGACGTTGGGGTAGTTGTGCAGGACGGCCTGCATCATGGTCAGCTTGTACAAATCGGTGTCGAGCAGGTTCTGCACGATGCGATCAGCGAATACGCTCTCGCTCATTGAGGGCTCCAACTGGGCCTGGCGGCATGACTGAAACGGTAGTGGCGCACAGTAAAGGTACATTCTGCCAGTGTTTTGCCCCGCCTGCGCGCTGCTTGCGTTTGGCGCGAAAGCCTCTGGCGCCGGGTTTTCGCTACCGGTATAGCTAGTTTCCTAACTAACTCTCCGAAATTTCTTACAACAGCTAGCCTGTAATGGTGCGTCGCGTAGCAATTGCGCACCGCTGATGTGCACTTCGGTTACGCACCTTGTTACAGGTCGGTTGCACGCTTGCCTGCCAACTGGTTGCAATGATGGCACCGATTGGTTGCGCCTTTTTCGCAACGGGGTGCTACCAAACGCGTTCCAGACAGTTGCACGACCCGCAGGGGCTACGGTGCAGGGCCCTTGCAGAGGAAAGTGGCGCGACTTTTCGCAGTTTGAAAAATCGCTGGCACGGCGCTTGCTCAGAGCAATTGCTGAAGTTGTGAAGTTGTAGTGCCAACCAAAAAAACTCAGGAGCACCACCTCATGTCGCAGACGTTTTACAGGAAAGGTTTTCTGGCTCTCGCGGTCGCTACTGCGCTGGGCGTTTCTTCGTTTGTTCAGGCAGCCGACATCAAGATCGGCGTGGCGGGCCCAATGACCGGTGCCAACGCATCGTTCGGCGAGCAGTACATGAAGGGGGCGCAAGCCGCCGCTGATGAAATCAACGCCCACGGCGGCGTGAATGGCGGCAAGATCATCCTGGTGGCTGGCGATGATGCCTGCGAACCGAAGCAGGCGGTGGCGGTGGCCAACAAACTGGCAGACCAGGACAAGGTCGCGGGTGTGGTCGGGCACTTCTGTTCCTCATCGACCATTCCGGCGTCCGAGGTGTACGGCGATGCCGGGGTCATTGCTATCACGCCGGGCTCCACCAACCCGGCAGTCACTGAGCGCGGTCTGACCGCGATGTTCCGCATGTGTGGCCGGGACGACCAGCAGGGCGTGGTCGCAGGGGACTACATCGTTGATGTGCTCAAGGGCAAGAAAGTCGCAGTTATCAACGACAAGGACACTTACGGCAAAGGGCTCGCGGACGCCACCTCGGCGCAGTTGACCAAGCGTGGCGTCAAGCCGGTACTGGAAGAGGGCCTGACTCGCGGCGAGAAAGATTTCAGCGCCTTGGTGACCAAGATACGCGGCACCGGCGCCGATGTTGTGTATTTCGGCGGCCTGCACCCAGAAGCCGGCCCACTGGTTCGTCAACTGCGTGAAGCAGGCCTCAAGGACGTGAGGTTCATGTCCGACGATGGCGTGGTCACCGACGAACTGGTGACCACCGCTGGCGGCGCCCAGTACGTCGATGGCGTGTACATGACCTTCGGTGCCGACCCACGCCTGCTGCCAGACAGCAAGGCGGTGGTCGACCAGTTCCGCAAGTCCGGTTATGAGCCTGAAGGCTACACCCTGTATGCCTACGCGTCGATCCAGGCCCTGGCCGCCGGCTTCAACGGTGCCAAGTCTGACAAGGGCGAAGACGCCGCCAAATGGCTGAAGGCCAACCCGGTGAAGACCGTCATGGGCACCAAGACCTGGGACAGCAAGGGCGACCTGAAGGTCTCCGACTATGTGGTGTACCAGTGGGACAAGGACGGCAAATACCACCAGCTCGAAAAGCAGAAATGACATGAGGTCGGACCGGCTTGCGGGGGTAATCCCCAAGTCCGGTCAAACTGGGTCCGGCTCGTTGTCAGCCGGCCCCGTCAGTTCTCTTATTTACCGCTCGTATCCGAGTGGGCAGGCCTGGCTTGCCCGCGCGGACCCGTGCGGCCCAGAAGTTCGTGAGCGTGCATGATGGATGGTATTTTCCTGCAACAAATGATCAACGGCCTGACCCTGGGGTCGGTCTACGGTTTGATTGCCATCGGCTACACCATGGTCTACGGCATCATCGGCATGATCAACTTCGCCCATGGCGATGTGTACATGATCTCCGCCTACCTGGCTGCCATCGGCCTGGCGGTACTGTCGTTCTTCGGTGTCGAGTCCTTCCCTTTCCTGATTCTCGGCACGCTGGCGTTCACCATCGTGGTCACCGGGGTCTACGGTTTTGTCATCGAGCGGGTGGCCTACAAGCCGCTGCGCAACTCCACGCGCCTAGCGCCGCTGATCAGCGCCATTGGCATCTCGCTGATTCTGCAGAACTACGCGCAGATCGCCCAGGGCCCCAACCAGCAGGGCGTGCCCACGCTGCTCAGTGGTGGCTGGCGCTTCGACATCGGCACCGGCTTCGTGCAGATCACCTACACCAAGGTGTTCATCCTGGTGGCCGCGTTCGCCGGCATGGCGGCACTGACGTACATCATCAAGTACACCAAGCTGGGCCGCATGTGCCGGGCTACCCAGCAAGACCGCAAGATGGCGTCGATCCTGGGTATCAACACCGACCGGGTGATTTCCTACGTATTCATCATCGGCGCGGCCATGGCGGCGCTGGCCGGGGTACTGATCACGGTCAATTACGGCACCTTCGACTTCTACGCCGGCTTCATCATCGGCATCAAGGCCTTCACCGCAGCGGTGCTGGGCGGCATCGGCTCGCTGCCAGGGGCCATGCTCGGCGGCTTGATCCTGGGCGTTGCCGAGTCGCAGTTCTCGGGCCTGATCAATTCTGACTACAAAGACGTGTTCAGCTTCGCCCTGCTGGTGCTGATTCTGATCTTCCGACCCCAAGGCCTGCTGGGTCGCCCACTCGTGGCGAAGGTATAACTATGTCTGCTGCCCCAATCAAACCAATCGATATCAAGCAAAGCCTGATCGACGCAGTCATTGCCGGGCTGCTGGCGCTGATCGTGTTCGGCCCCATCGTTGGCGTCGTGCTGCAAGGCTACAGCTTCAACCTGCAACCGACTCGCGTTGCCTGGCTGGTGCTGGCCGTTGCGGCAGGACGTTTCCTGATCAGCCTGTTTCTGCAGACGCCGCGTGGGGCACGCCTGTCCCAGGGTATGGAACGTGGCGGTTCGGGCGTGCATGTGCTGGCACCGGGGCACAAGTCAGCGCTGCGCTGGGTGATCCCGCTGGTGATCGTGCTGGCTATCGTCTTCCCGGCGTTTGCCAACAAATACGTGCTGACCATCGTCATCCTCGGGCTCATCTACGTGCTGCTGGGCCTGGGCCTGAACATCGTGGTAGGCCTGGCGGGCCTGCTCGACCTGGGGTACGTGGCCTTCTATGCCATTGGCGCCTATGGCCTGGCGCTGGGCTACCAGTACCTGGGCCTGGGCTTCTGGTCGGCCCTGCCACTGGCAGCCCTGGCGGCGGCGTTCGCCGGGTGCATATTGGGTTTCCCGGTGTTGAGGATGCATGGCGACTACCTGGCCATCGTCACCCTGGGCTTCGGTGAAATCATTCGGTTGGTGCTGAACAACTGGCTGTCGTTCACCGGTGGCCCGAACGGTGTGCCGGTGCCATCCCCGACCTTCCTGGGCCTGGAGTTCGGCCGGCGGGCCAAGGAGGGCGGCGTGCCCATCCACGAATTCCTGCACATCGACTACAACCCCGACCTGAAATTCGTCTTCATCTACGCCGTGCTGTTCCTGGTGGTGATCGGTGTGCTGTACATCAAGCACCGCCTGACCCGCATGCCAGTGGGCCGTGCCTGGGAAGCCCTGCGCGAAGATGAGATCGCCTGCCGGGCCATGGGCCTGAACCACGTACTGGTGAAACTCTCGGCCTTCACCCTCGGGGCGTCTACCGCGGGGCTTGCCGGCGTGTTTTTCGCCAGTTACCAGGGCTTCGTCAACCCCACCTCATTTACCTTCTTCGAGTCTGCGTTGATCCTGGCCATTGTGGTGCTGGGCGGCATGGGCTCCACGGTCGGGGTGGTGATCGCCGCATTCGTGCTGACCGTGGCACCCGAGCTGCTGCGTTCGTTCGCCGAGTACCGGGTGCTGCTGTTTGGCGTGCTGATGGTGCTGATGATGATCTGGAGACCGCGTGGCCTGATTCGCATCAGCCGCGCTGGTGTGGTTCCGCGTAAAGGAGTGGCGCCATGAGTGAATACGTACTCACGGTCGAAAAACTGATGATGCACTTCGGTGGCATCAAGGCCCTTAGCGATGTCAGCCTGAAGGTCAAGCGCAATTCGATCTTTGCCCTGATCGGCCCCAATGGGGCCGGCAAGACCACGGTGTTCAACTGCCTGACCGGCTTCTACAAGGCGACTGGCGGGCGCATCGAGCTGGAAACCCGCGGCATCAAGACCAACGTCATCAAGCTGCTGGGCGAACCCTTCCAACCCACTGACTTCGTCTCGCCGCGCAGTTTCGCCAGCCGCCTGTACTACAAGATGTTCGGTGGCACCCACCTGGTGAACCGCGCCGGGCTGGCGCGCACCTTCCAGAACATTCGCCTGTTCCGGGAAATGTCGGTGGTGGAAAACTTGCTGGTGGCCCAGCACATGTGGGTAAACCGCAACATGGTGGCCGGTATTCTCAACACCCGCGGGTATCGCCAGGCCGAGGAGGATGCGCTCAATACCGCGTTCTACTGGCTGGAAGTGGTCGACCTCGTGGACTGTGCCAACCGCCTGGCCGGCGAGCTTTCCTACGGCCAACAGCGGCGCCTGGAAATCGCCCGCGCCATGTGCACGCGGCCCCAGGTCATCTGCCTGGACGAACCGGCCGCCGGCCTCAACCCGCAGGAAACCGAGGCCCTGAGCGGCATGATCCGCCTGCTGCGCGACGAGCACGACATGACCATCGTGCTGATCGAGCACGACATGGGCATGGTCATGGGTATTTCCGACCATATCGTGGTGCTGGACCACGGCAACGTGATCGCCGAAGGCGGCCCGGAGCAGATCCGCAACGACCCGAAAGTGATCGCCGCCTACCTGGGCGCGGATGAAGAGGAGCTGGCATGAGTAACCCGATCCTCGAGCTGAAAGAGATCGACGTGTTCTACGGGCCCATCCAGGCGCTGAAGAAGGTCTCGCTGCACATCGACGAAGGCGAGACCGTAAGCCTGATCGGCTCCAACGGCGCGGGCAAGTCGACCCTGTTGATGTCCATCTTTGGCCAACCGCGCGCCGCGGCCGGGCAGATCATCTACCAGGGTACCGACATCACCAGGAAGTCGTCCCACTACATCGCCTCCAACGGCATTGCCCAGTCGCCGGAAGGCCGGCGGGTATTCCCGGACATGTCGGTGGAAGAAAACCTGATGATGGGCACCATCCCTATTGGTGACAAATTCGCCGGCGAAGACATGCAGCGCATGTTCGACCTGTTCCCCCGGCTCAAGGAACGCCGCAACCAGCGCGCCATGACCATGTCGGGCGGCGAGCAGCAAATGCTCGCCATCGCCCGGGCCCTGATGAGCCGGCCCAAGCTGTTGCTGCTGGACGAACCGTCGCTGGGCCTGGCGCCTATCGTTGTGAAACAGATCTTCAGCACCTTGCGCGAGCTGGCCAAGTCGGGCATGACCATCTTCCTGGTGGAGCAGAACGCCAACCACGCGCTGAAGCTGTCGGACCGGGCGTACGTGATGGTCAACGGCGAGATCCGGCTGACGGGCACGGGGCGGGAGCTGTTAAGCAATGACGAGGTGCGCAACGCTTACCTTGGTGGCCATTGACCGCTCGAAACAGCCGCTAGAAAAGGGTTTTCCACAGCATTGTGGAAAACCCTTTTTCGTTGCTCGCCTACTGCGACATAAAACCGCCCTAATTCATTGTTTTGTCATGCAATGCACTTGTCCCCGTTTATTGTGGAACGGGCTGTGGGTAAGTTGGGTGTAGGTTGCTCTGAGCCTTGATCGGCGTGGCGTGCAGAGCTGTGATCATTATTTGATCAGGGGTTTCAAGGTGACATGGCTGGCAGTTTGTCAAGGGTTTATCCACTGTCGCTTACCGTTCGTCAAGGCCGAAAAATCCTGTGGATAAGTCTGTGGGCAAGCATTGGAAAGACTGCGCTGAGGGCCGTGGTTGCTGGCCCGCCGCCATCCCTGCTATTCGCCCTCACGCTTGGCAGAGCCCGGCGGTGCATGATTGCCTTGGTTCGGTCAAGGCCAAAACCCCTTACAAGCGGCTACAACCCCCGCACCAAGAGGGCTTGTCCATCGTGAAGTTGCCCACGGATACTGTGCAAGGCCCTGTGGATAAGGTGCGCACAAGCTTCGGCGCCCCAGCAGGATCAAGGGTTTGCGGCTGGCGATCATTTTTTGAACAGCACTGGCTTTTAACTTGCCGTCTCGGGCAAGCGCGGGCATGCTTTGAAATCATCTTTCCCAGCCGTTCCAGGAGCATGCAATGACTTCCACCGTGTTTATCACTGGCGCCACTTCCGGGTTTGGCGAAGCTTGTGCCCGTCGCTTTGCCGAGGCCGGCTGGTCGCTGGTGCTGACCGGGCGCCGCGAGGAGCGTTTGAACGCCCTGTGCGAAGAGCTTTCCAAGCAGACCAAGGTGCATGCGCTGGTGCTGGACGTGCGCGACCGCAAAGCGATGGAGGAAGCCATCGCCAACCTGCCGCCGCAGTTCGACAAGCTGACTGGCCTCATCAACAACGCCGGCCTGGCCCTGGGTGTCGACCCCGCGCCCAAGTGCGACCTGGATGACTGGGACACCATGGTCGACACCAACGTCAAAGGCCTGATGTACAGCACCCGCCTGCTGCTGCCACGCCTGATCGCCCAAGGCCGCGGTGCAAGCATCGTCAACCTGGGCTCGGTGGCCGGTAACTATCCGTACCCGGGCAGCCACGTGTATGGCGCCACCAAGGCGTTCGTCAAACAGTTCTCGCTGAACCTGCGCTGCGACCTGCAAGGCACCGGCGTGCGCGTGACCAACCTGGAGCCGGGCCTGTGCGAAAGCGAATTTTCGCTGGTGCGCTTCAATGGCGACCAGGCGCGCTATGACGCCACCTACGCGGGTGCCGAGCCGATCCAGCCGCAGGATATCGCCGACACCATCTTCTGGATCCTGAACACGCCTGCCCACGTCAACATCAACAGCCTGGAGCTGATGCCCGTCACTCAGAGCTGGGCAGGCTTCGCCATCGAGCGGCCGCACAAAGCCTGACGGGCGCTTCAGTGCCGGGCTAAGGCCTGATAACAGGTTGCCAGGTGGTACGGGGTGGTCGACGGCATGTCCAGCCGGCTCACCGT
This sequence comes from Pseudomonas eucalypticola, assembly GCF_013374995.1. Classification (NCBI taxonomy): domain Bacteria; kingdom Pseudomonadati; phylum Pseudomonadota; class Gammaproteobacteria; order Pseudomonadales; family Pseudomonadaceae; genus Pseudomonas; species Pseudomonas eucalypticola. Next base: position 645,236 of record NZ_CP056030.1, read on the forward strand.
GCCGCTGGCATCACGGCACTCGTACCAGCCGCTTTCGTGCAGGAAGCGCTCGCGCAGCACCTGCACCTGGCTGGCTACGTCACCCCCGGCCCGCAGGGTCAATGCCCGCAGGTATTCGGCCTGGGCCCAGATACGCTGGGTACCATCACGCACGCCGCCGTCGACGTCCAGCATCGCCAGCACGCCGCCGGCCCGTACGCCCATCCGCTGCGAAGGGGCGAACGCCGCCTCCAGTGAGCTGTGCAGTTCACTGCCCTTGAGTAGTGTCGACGACTCCAGCAGGTAGAACCACTCGAACTGATGGCCTGGCTCCCACCAGTTATCCACAGCCCCGCACGGTTTTTCCATCAGAAAACCAGACGCCGGGTCGACGAAGCGCACTTGCATGGCCAGGCACAGGTCTACCAGGGCGGCTTCCACGGCGCCGTCCTCGCGCACTGCCAAAGTGGCCAGAAAGGCCTCGGCCAAGTGCATCAATGGGTTTTGCAACGGCCCTGTGCCCTGTGCCGACCAATCCTCACCCAGCACGGCCTCGTACAGGCCATCGCCTGTGGAAAACTGCGTGGCCACCACGCTCAACGCAGCATCCAGCACCGACTCGGCCAGCGGGTCGCGAGACTGCTGCCAGTAATGGGCACAGGCGAAGATGATGAAGGCGTGGGTATACAGGTCCTTGCTGCGGTCCAGTGGCCGGGCCTGGGCGTCGATGCTGTAGAACCAGCCGCCATGCTCGGCGTCATGGAAGTGCTTCTGCAGCGAACGGAACAGCGCCGCCGCGTGCTCACGGGCGCCAGGCACGTCAGCCAATGTCGAGAACAGGTACAACTGCCGGGCACAGGCCATGGCACGGTAGCGCTGCACGGGCATGGGCCGCTGCTGCGGGTCCAGGGCCTCGTAGGGTAGCGCCAGTTCGGCGTTCCAGCCTGGGCCTTGCCACAGGGGCACGATGGTCTTCAGGAAGTGCTCATGCACAGCGGTGAAGGCAGGGGAGAGGGAAGCAGCTTCTGGCATGAGGAAAAGTCGTCACGGCGGTCTGAACGTCGGGGCGACATGGTATCAGATCAGTTTGAAGTGGCGCCCGGTTCGATTTGTGGGAGGGGGCGGGCCCGCCCTGCCAGTCATGTCAGGGCGGGCGCCAAGCCTACTTTTTCCAAGTCAGCAATACGCATTTCTCTGGAGATGGCAGGATATTTTTATGCTCGGCCAAGTCGGCAGCCAAGCGGCTCGGCGAAATCCCTTTCCTTTTATCTATCGGGGCTTTTTTGATTATGTAATAGTCAAAGACTAGAGGGGTACTACCGCCGTGTTCGACCAACGGCCGAAACAGCGTATTATGCAGTGCAACCCAGAGCGAGCTGAAACTGCCACTTGCCGCCATGTGTGCAGCCCAGACAATGTCCCGTATGCCATCCTTGACGGCAAACATCCGTAAATACATCCAGCTATCAGGTTCCCCTTGAAATGGATTGATTGCAAATGCCGTTGAAGCATCTTGATCGTTCATGTCATCGAAGAATTTGATGTCCAACTCTCCGTCGATCACCCCCCAAATATCAGGTGCCGGTAACGTATCGTCCCAATTTGGCTGTGCCATGGTGGAATCTCCTGCCCAGATGAAGCAGCTCATGCTGCCAGGTGATTTAGGATCCAACGCGCCCGGGATCACAACTGGTACTTTTGACAGTAAGCACGGTAATTACCGGGTGTAGGCCACCCGGCTTTCAAGCGGATCGGACGGGGTCAGCCAGCCAGCAGCCAGGCGCCGGTCAGTGCCGACAGGGCCCCGGCCACGCGTACCAGCGGGCTGGCGGCCTGGGGCAGCACGCGCACCACGGCGTAGCCCACGGCATGCAGGGCAGCGGTGGCAGCGACGAAGCCGGCAGCGTAGGCCCATGGGCTGGACATTTCCGGCAACTCCAGGCCGTGGGCAACGCCATGGAACAGCGCGAACAGCGCGGTGGCGCCGACGGCCAGCGCGACCGGTGGGCGAATCGCCAAGGCCACGGCCAGGCCCAGGGCCAGTACCGAGGCGGCGATACCGCTCTCCAGGCCCGGCAGCTCAAGCCCTTCGAAACCCAGCAGGCCGCCGATCAGCATGGTGCCGACGAAGGTGCAGGGCAGGGCCCAGCGGGCGTTGCCGGTCTGCTGCGCGGCCCACAGGCCGACGGCGAGCATGGCCAGCAGGTGGTCGATGCCGGTCAGCGGGTGCAGCACACCGGCGACGATACCGTGTTCACCGTGGCCGGGGTGGGCGAAGGCCAGGGCGGGGGTGAGCAGCAGGACGGCGGCGCCGAAGAGTTTTTTCAGGGTCATTGGTTGGCTTCCTTGTTGATTGGCAGGTGCGCCCTTTGGCGAGTGAGCGATCAGGCAGCGGTCAGCAGGCCCTGGCGCTCGATGAAGGCGATGATGGCTTCAAGGCCCTGGCCGGTCTTCTGGTTGCTGAACACGAACGGCTTGTCGCCGCGCATGCGGCGGGTGTCGCTGTCCATCATTTCCAGAGACGCGCCGACCAGGGGGGCCAGGTCGATCTTGTTGATCACCAGCAGGTCGGATTTGCAGATGCCCGGGCCGCCCTTGCGTGGCAGCTTGTCGCCGGCCGACACATCGATCACGTAGAGGGTCAGGTCCGATAGTTCGGGGCTGAAGGTGGCCGAGAGGTTGTCGCCGCCCGACTCCACCAGAATCAGGTCCAGGCCGGGGAAACGGCGGTTGAGTTGGTCCACGGCCTCCAGGTTGATGGAGGCATCCTCGCGAATGGCGGTGTGCGGGCAGCCGCCGGTTTCCACGCCGATGATGCGCTCGGGCGCCAGGGCCTCGTTGCGCACCAGAAAGTCGGCGTCTTCGCGGGTGTAGATGTCGTTGGTGACCACGGCCAGGTTGTAGCGCTCGCGCAACGCCAGGCACAGGGCCAGGGTCAGGGCGGTCTTGCCGGAACCGACCGGGCCGCCAATGCCGACACGCAGGGGCTGGGTATTCATGGTTGTCATCTCCTAGGAACGGAACAGGCGGCTGTACTGGCGCTCATGGGCCATGCTCGCCAGGGACAGGCCGAAGGCGGCGCTGCCATAGTGGTGGGGGTCAAGTTCAGTGGCGTGCTGCTGCGCTTGCTGCAGCAAAGGCAGCAGTTGGCTGGTCAGTCGCTGTGCGGCTTGCTGGCCCAGGGGCAGGGTTTTCATCAGTACCGCCAACTGGTTTTCCAGCCAGCTCCACAGCCACGCGGCCAGGGCATCGGCGGGGCTGATCTGCCAGGCGCGGGCCGCCAGGGCCCAGCCAAGGGCCAGGTGTGGTTCGGCGGTGGCCGCGAGGAAGTCCCTGGCGGCGGCATCCAGTTCGGGCAGGCCATCGAGCAGTTGCTTGAGCGAATAGCCCATTTGCCGGCTTTCCTGGGCCATTTCCCGGGTTTCGCGGCTGGCGCGGTGCTCATCGCTGAGCGTGCGCAGCGCAGCCCAGTCACCGCTGGCCGCAGCCTGGCAATGGGCCAGCAGCAACGGGGCTTCGAAGCGCGCCAGGTTGAGCAACAGTTGGTCGCTGATCCAGCGCCGTGCGTCGTCGGCCTGCTTCACCGTGCCCTGTTCCACGGCCATTTCCAGGCCTTGGGAATAGCTGTAGCCACCGATGGGCAGTTGTGGGCTGGCCAGACGCAGCAGGGCCCAGGCCGGGTTCATGTACGCACGCCGAATTGATGCAGTTTGGGCGCGTAATTGAAGTCTTCCTCGCCTGCGCGCGAATGATGGTGGCCGCCGCCGTAGGCGCCATGCTCGGGCTGGAAGGGAGCTTCGATGGCTTCGGTGCGCGCGCCCAGTTGTTCGAGCATGGCCTTGAGCACGTAGTCGTCCAGCAGGCGCAGCCAGCCGTCGCCCACTTGCAGGGCCACATGGCGGTTACCCAGGTGGTAGGCAGCGCGAGTCAGTTCGAAGGCGTTGGCGCAGGTGACATGCAGCAGGGCTTCGGGGCGCGCGACCACTTTGACGATGCGCCCGTCCTGCGCTTCCAGGCATTCGCCATCATGCAAGGGCGGCTGACCGCGTTCGAGGAATAGTCCGACGTCCTCGCCATCGGCACTAAAACAGCGCAGGCGGCTTTTGCTGCGGGCTTCGAAATTCAGGTGTAATTCGGCCGACCAGTCAGGTTTTGGCTCGGTTCTGCGGTGGATCACCAGCATTTTCAGGCATCCGGCTGTGTGCGATGAAGTGCTGACAGCAAGTGTCTTGCCAACATGCTAGCGCTGCAAATGCCGGCCCTGTGCCAGAACTTTGGGCAACAAATTGATACAAATTGGTGCGCATGCCGGTATGTGGCACCAACTTGGTTCAGTCGTCAATGCTGCTAAGGCCCTGCCAGTGCTTGGCGCCCATGAAGATGAAGCGCAGTTGCTGGGTGATCTTCGCTTGGGGGGACAGTTGCAATGGGTGGCGCTCGGCCGGGGTGTCGATCAGTTCCGGGAGGGTGGCGAACACGGTCTTGACCACGAGGTCGGCCATGACCGCCAAGGCAGCGTGGTCCAGGTGTTGCCACTTGGGCATCAACGCCAGGTCAGCGGCCAGGTCAGAACTGATGGCGTCGCGCAGGCAAGTCAGTGCTTGGCGGACCGGGCGCGAATCGCCGTACTGCTCACGGGCCAGAAACAGAAACTGCGAACGGTTGGCCGCCACACTGTCCAGGAAAATACGCACGGAAGCGTCGGTAAGGCCGCCAAGCTCGAATTCGTTGCGGCGCACGCGGCGGATCGTATCGCGGAAGGTCTCGCCCACTTCGCTGACCAACGCCAGGCCCAGTTGGTCCATGTCATCGAAATGGCGATAGAAGCCGGTAGGCACGATACCCGCGGCCTTGGCCACTTCGCGCAGGCTGATGCTACCGAATCCGCGCCCCGCGTCGATCAACTGCCGGGCGGCGTTGAGGAGGGCGTGGCGGGTCTGCTGTTTCTGTTCGGCGCGGGCAAGCATGGTGCGGAATTCTTTGAAGGGCAGCGCAGCACTCTAGCAAATCGGCGGAAAAATCAAAGCCCGGCGCAGGGTCCGGGCTTTTTTCAGGGCGGCCAAGGCTTAGCTGGCGCGGTTCAGGGTGCGGTCGGAACCGTCTTGTGCCACTTGCAGCATAGTGCTGTTCGAAGAAGCCTGGCTGACGCGGTTCAAGGTGCGATCCGAACCGTCCTGAGCAACGCGGTTCAGGGTACGGTCGGAGCCGTCCTGGGCAACGCGGTTCAGGGTGCGGTCGGAACCGTCTTGAGCGACGCGGTTCAGGGTACGGTCGGAACCGTCTTGAGCGACGCGGTTCAGGGTACGGTCCGAGCCATCCTGGGCGACCATCACGGCAGCGCTGTGCTGGGTGATAGCAGGTTGAACATTACCCGCGGCGAATACGTTGGCGGCCAGTACGGAAAGGGTCAGGGTCAGCAGCAATTGGCGTTTCATGGTTTGGCGCTCCTTTGGAGGGCTGAAAAGTGGGTACGAAGCCAATGCTACTCTTGAGAATTAGATATAAAAGTTCATATAGGCAATGGTAAGAATCAACCAAATTGATTGTTCATCCGCAGGCTTGTAAATCAACGCCTTAGGGCGGTTTCAGGTGCACCATGCCAGGGATTTTTCGCCGGCTGTGCGCTGTTGTGGAACCTACCCGCCGATGCATGGGCCGGCCGATTTCACAAATCGGGTTAAACCCATGGCCGCTTTGCCAGTCCTAGAAGGTAATGCTGTAACCGAGCGCCCCGCCGCAGGCGGCCCCGCTGTCATTTGGAGATTCGTGCATGACGCGCCCTCGCAAGATCCTGGCCTGGATAGTTGGCACCCTGGTGGTGCTGATCGCCGTATTAGTGGTGGTCATCGCCACTTTTGACTGGAACCGCGTGAAGCCGACGCTCAATGCCAAGGTGTCGGAGGCCTTGCACAGGCCGTTCGCCATTAATGGCAACCTTGACGTACTGTGGGCCCGCGAGCCCCAGGAAGGCGGCTGGCGGGCATGGGTGCCATGGCCCCATTTCGTTGCTGAAGACCTGACCCTGGGCAACCCGGAGTGGTCCAAGGAACCACAAATGGTTGGCCTCAAGCGCGTGGAGTTCCGCCTGTCGCCATTGCCGCTGCTGGCCGAGCGCATCGTCATCCCGCGTATCGACCTGACCCAGCCGGACGCCAACCTGCAGCGCCTGGCTGACGGCCGCGCCAACTGGACTTTCGACTTCGGCCCTAAAGACCCTGACGCCGAGCCGTCGAAATGGGTCATGGACATTGGAGCCATCGGTTTCGACAAGGGCCATGTGGTGTATGACGACGTGACCCTCAAGGCCCACGCCGACGTGCTGATCGACCCCCTGGGCAAGCCCATTCCGTTCAGCGATATCGTTGGCAGCGGCGCGGCGAAGAAGGTGACCGACCAGGGCGCGACTGCCCAGGACTACGCTTTCGGGTTCAAGGTAACGGGCCGATACAAAGATCAGCCCGTCAACGGCACCGGCAAGATCGGCGGACTGCTGGCCTTGCAGGACGCTGCGCAACCCTTTCCGGTGCAGGCAGATGTGCGCATCGCCGACACCCATGTCGCCGTTGCCGGTACGCTGACCGACCCGCGCAACCTGGGGGCCCTGGACCTGCGCCTCAAGCTCGAAGGTGCCAGCCTGAGCAAGCTCTACCCGCTGACCGGCGTGACGCTTCCCGACTCGCCGCCGTACTCCACCGACGGCCACCTGCAAGCCAAACTGCATGAGCCTACGGGCGCGAGCTTCGAATACCAGAGCTTCAACGGCAAGATCGGCAACAGCGACATCCACGGTGACCTGGCCTTCGTTGCCAGCCAGCCGCGGCCCAAGCTCAGCGGTAAGCTAGTATCCAACCAACTGCTGTTCACTGACCTTGCGCCATTGATCGGCGCCGACTCGAACGCCAAGCAGGCGGCCCGCGGCAGTGAAAGCAAGCAGCCGGCCGGCAAGGTGCTGCCGGTCGAGGAGTTCCGCACTGACCGTTGGCGCGCCATGGACGCCGATGTGGAATTCACCGGCAAGAAAATCGTGCAGAGCAAGGACCTGCCGTTCACCGACCTGTACACCCATGTGGTACTCAACGATGGGCAACTGAACCTGGAACCGCTGCGTTTCGGTGTTGCCGGCGGCAACCTGGATGCGCAGATCGGTCTCAATGGCCGCACCACGCCCCTGCAGGGCCATGCCAAGCTGACCGCGCGGGGCTTCAAGCTCAAGCAGTTGTTCCCGACCTTCGAACCGATGAAAACCAGTTTTGGCCAACTCAACGGCGATGCCGACATCAGTGGTACTGGCAACTCGGTGTCCGCACTGTTGGGCAGCTCCAACGGTAACCTGAAGCTCCTGATCAACGACGGCGCCATCAGCCGTGGCCTGATGGAGATTGCCGGCCTCAACGTGGGCAACTACGTGGTGGGCAAGATCTTTGGCGACAACGACGTGAAGATCAACTGCGCTGCCGCCGACCTGGGCATCAAGGACGGCCTGGCTACGCCGCGCTTGATTGTGTTCGATACCGAGAACGCGATCATTTATGTGGACGGCACCGTCAACTTCAAGACCGAGCAGCTGGACTTGAAGATCAACCCCGAGTCCAAGGGTTTCCGCCTGCTGTCGCTGCGTTCGCCGCTTTACGTGCGTGGCCCGTTCGCCAAGCCCAGCGCCGGGGTGCAGGCGGTGCCGTTGCTGCTGCGTGGGGCCGGCATGGTTGCCCTGGGCGTGGTAGCGGCGCCGGCAGCCGGGCTGTTGGCGCTGGTGGCGCCCAGTGGTGGCGAGCCCAATCAGTGCACGCCGTTGCTGGAACAAATGAAGGCAGGCAAGGCGCCGAAGACGGTCCAGAGCACACATTGATCGCATAAGCCCCACCGTGCCCCGTTCCCCGCAGAGTCGGTAGCCGCGCCTCTGTGGGACCGGGCGAAGCTCGGGAACCAGGCACCACTATTTCAAGATTTCAAGGCAAAAAAAGGACCGGTTTCCCGGCCCCTTGGTATCACGAAAAGCCTTACAGCCCTTCGAGGATATCCGCCATGTCGTCGGCGTGTTCTTCTTCCTGGGCCAAAATGTCTTCGAATACTCGGCGGGTGGTAGGGTCCTTGTCGCCGATGTACTGGATGATCTCGCGATAGCTGTCGATGGCGATGCGCTCGGCCACCAGGTCTTCGTAGACCATTTCCTTCAGGGTGCTGCCCGGCTTGTATTCGGCATGGGAACGGCCGCTGAGGCTGTCAGGGTTGAAGTCCGGCTCACCGCCCAGTTGCACGATGCGTTCAGCCAGCTTGTCGGCATGTTCGGCTTCCTGGGTGGCGTGCTCCAGGAATTCCGAGGCCGCTACCTGGGCCTTGACGCCCTTGGCCATGTAGTAATGGCGTTTGTAGCGCAGCACGCACACCAGCTCCGTGGCCAGCGAGTCGTTGAGCAGGCGGATGACTTCCTCGCGGTCGCCTTCATAGCCTTCGGTCACTGCGCCGTTGTCCACGTTCTGGCGAGCGCGATCACGCAGGGTGTTCTTGTCGATCGTTGCAATACTCATGGCAATCTCCAGGCTATTCGGTACGGTTGGGGCCGTCGGGCTCTATCGCCCCCCGTCAACTGGGGGCCCGGCCCGATCGGTTCAGAGGTTGTGAGTGCGCGGCAGGCCGGAAAGTTTTATCGGGCTTGCTGCGCACCGACGTCAGGGCATGGCCTTGACGTTGGCCTTGCGCTGGTCGCAGGTCATGAAGCCCTTGCTGTCCACATGGCCGCTGGCGTCAAAGCTGACGTAGTAGGCCTGTTGCTTGCCATCGGTATTGAGCACGTAGTTGTTGCAGGTGCCGGCGGTGGTCTTGCCATTGCCGTCGACCACCGAAGACGGTGTGCCGCCAATGGCGATGACCTGTTGCATGGTCATGCCGTTATCCACTTGCTTGACCAGCGGTTCATTGCGATAGGTGACGAAGTCCACCGGGTTTTCGACCTTGGTGTTGGCGCAGCCAGCCAGCGAAGCCAGTACGCACGCAGCGGCCAGGGTTTGCTTGTACATAGGTGTCGCTCCTTCGAATGAGCCAATAGTGGCCCCGTAATACTTTGAGCAACGGCGTTGTCCGAAGGTTCGATGTCAGTGCGCTAGTATTGAAGTTTGTCCACAGGATCTTTCCCATGTCGCAGCCCGGTGCCACGCGCTACCCCCTTGTCCTTGTGCCCGGCATGCTCGGTTTCGTACGCCTGGTGCTGTATCCCTACTGGTTCGGTATCGTGCGCGCCTTGCGCCGGGGCGGGGCGCAGGTGTTTCCCATCCAGGTCTCGCCCCTCAATGGCACCGAAGTCCGGGGCGAGCAACTGTTGCAGATCATCCAGCGTATCCGCCATGAGACCGGCGCCGCCAAGGTCAACCTGATAGGCCACAGCCAGGGGGCACTGACCGCCCGCTACGCCGCGGCCAAGCGCCCGGACTGGGTGGCCTCGGTGACCTCGGTGGCCGGGCCCAACCACGGCTCCGAGCTGGCGGACTACCTGGAGCGTCGCTACCCGCGAAATTCCGTAGGGGGCCGGTTGCTGAATTTCATTCTGTACGTGCTGGGCCTGGTGATGGGAGCGCTGGAAACCGGCTGGCGCGGGCCGATCCTGCCCATCGATGTCCACGCCTCGCACCAGTCCCTGACCTGCGCCGGGGTGGCGGCCTTCAACCAGCGTTATCCACAGGGCATCCCCCTGACCTGGGGTGGCCAAGGCGAGCCGGTGGTCAACGGGGTGCATTACTACTCCTGGTCCGGCGTGCTGCAAGACCCGCGCAGCGATGGCGGCGGCAACCGCGTGGACGGCTCGCACGCCAGTTGCCGTTTGTTTGCCAAAACCTTCGTGCGCGAAGCAGGGCAATGCGATGGCATGGTGGGGCGCTACAGCTCGCACCTGGGGTTAGTGATCGGCGATGACTACCCCATGGACCACCTGGACATCGTTAACCAATCCCTGGGGCTGGTGGGCAAGGGCGCCGAGCCCGTGCGCCTGTTCACCGAACACGCCGCGCGCCTCAAGGCGGCGGGGCTCTGAAGCGTCGACCCTGGGGTGTGACAAAGTTTGTCTACACTTCAGGGCAGGCCGCGCAGCCCAGCGCGGCGACAAGGAGACCACTCCATGAAGCTATTGCACGCGCCCCTCCTGGCACTTGGCCTGTTGCTGTGTTCACAAGGTTTCGCCGCCACTGCGCAACAGAACAAGATGACCACCTGCAATGCCGACGCCACGGCCAAGAGCCTGAAAGGCGACGAGCGCAAGGCCTTCATGAGCACTTGCCTCAAGGCCACCCCGGCCGCCACCACCAAGACCCTGACGCCGCAGCAGCAGAAGATGACCACCTGCAACGCCGACGCCAAGACCCAGAACCTGAGTGGCGACGCACGCAAAACGTTCATGAGCACCTGCCTGAAGAAATGACGGTTTGCCTCTGACCCCCTGCTCGAGCGAGCGTGGCTCGCGATGGCGCGCAGCAGCGCCTTCGCGGGTTTCGCTTGCCTCTGTCGGCAGTCGCCCTTCGCCGGAACTGGCTCTGTGAGGTGAAGGCTGGCAGACTGCCCATCCTCCATGTGTTACCTGTTCGAGGCGGTATGCCAACGTTTTCCCAGCGTCATGTGTTATGGGCCAGCCTGCTCATCGTATTCGGTGGGCTATTGCTGGTAATGCCTTTGCGCCTGTTGCCTAGCCTGTTGGCTGGCCTGCTGGTGTATGAACTGGTCAACATGCTGACCCCGCAATTGCAGCGCCTGGTGTCCGGCCCGCGGGCCCGGTGGGTGGCGGTAGCGCTGCTGGGGACCGTGGTGGTCAGCCTGCTGGCGGTGATCTTTGCCTTGGGCATCAGTTTCCTGATGCACGAGGCCGAGAACCCGGGCGCGTTCCTCGACAAGTTCATGGGCGTGCTGAACCGGGCGCGGGCGCAGTTGCCGCCGTCCATCGATGCCTACCTGCCGGCCAATGCCCTGGAATTTCGTACGGCGCTGGGCGACTGGGTGAGCAAGCACCTGGCCGACCTGCAATTGGTGGGCAAGGACGCGGTGCACACCTTCGTCACCCTGCTGATCGGCATGGTGCTGGGCGCCATCGTCGCCTTGAACCGCATTCCGCCGGGGGTCGACCACAAGCCGCTGGCTGGCGAACTGCTGGTGCGCATGACGCTGCTGGTGCAGGCGTTCCGCAATATCGTTTTCGCCCAGATCAAGATCGCCGCGCTGAACACGGTGTTCACGTCCGTGTTCCTGCTGGTGATCTTGCCGTTGTGCGGAATCAAGCTGCCACTGACCAAGACCATGGTGGCCCTGACCTTCATCCTTGGCCTTTTGCCGGTGATCGGCAACCTGATCTCCAACACGCTGATCACCATCATCGGCCTGTCGGTATCGATCTGGGTAGCCGCCGCGGCGCTGGGTTGGCTGATTCTTATCCACAAGCTGGAGTATTTCCTCAACGCGCGGATCGTGGGCGGGCAGATCAGGGCCAAGTCGTGGGAATTGCTGCTGGCGATGCTGGTGTTCGAGGCGGCGTTCGGCTTGCCGGGGGTAGTCGCAGGCCCCATCTACTACGCCTACCTGAAAAGCGAGCTGCGCCGCGCCGAACTGGTCTGACCGTAGCGGCGGACCTGGCCGCGTCCGGCTTCACGCGGTGTATCCAGATACTGCGCCGCGCCTCGGAACGCGGCCAGGTCCGCTGCTACGGTTTCAGCCGTAGCGCTTGCGCGCTTCGATGGCCAGGCCGCTGCCGATGCTGCCGAAGATATTGCCTTCCACATGCCGGGCATTTGGCAGCATCGCCGCCACGCTGTTGCGCAGCGCCGGAATGCCGCTCGAACCGCCAGTGAAGAACACGGTGTCCACCTGTTCCACGCCCACGCCCGCATCACCCAGCAACTGGGTGACGCTGCCGCGTACACGCTCCAGCAAGGTATCGATGGCGCCTTCGAACAGGGCCCGGCTCATGTCCACGCTCAGGCCTGGCTCGATACGGTCCAGCGCCACCAGCCGATTGTCGGCGTGGGTCAGCTGGATCTTGGTTTCTTCCACTTCCATCGCCAGCCAGTGGCCGGCGCGCTGGTCGATCAGCTTGAACAGGCGGTCGATGCCGTCGGTGTCTTCGATGTCATAGCGCATGCTGCCCAGGGCCAGCTGGGATTTCTGCGAATACACCGAGTTGATGGTGTGCCAGGTGGCCAGGTTCATGTGGTGGCTGGTGGGCATGAAGGCGCCGCTCTTCATGCGGCTGCCGTAGCCGAACAGCGGCATCACGCCCTGCAGGCTCAGTTGCTTGTCGAAGTCGGTACCGCCAATGTGCACGCCGCCGGTGGCCAGGATGTCGTCATGGCGGTTGTCCAGGTTGTGGCGCTCGGGTGCCAGGCGGATCAGCGAGAAGTCGGAGGTACCACCACCGATGTCGACGATCAGTACCAGTTCTTCACGCTGAATGCTCGACTCGTAGTCGAAGGCCGCGGCGATGGGCTCGAACTGGAAGGACACTTCCTTGAAGCCGATTTTCTTCGCTACGTCTTCCAGGGTGTCCTGGGCTTCCTGGTCGGCAACCTTGTCGTCGTCGACGAAGTGCACCGGGCGGCCCAGCACCACTTCGTCGAACGCACGGCCGGCGTTGGCTTCAGCGCGCTTTTTCAGCTCGCCGATGAACATGCCCAGCAGGTCCTTGAACGGCAGGGCGGTGCCCAGCACGCTGGTATCGTGCTTGATCAGCTTGGAACCCAGCAGGCTCTTGAGCGAGCGCATCAGGCGGCCTTCGTAGCCTTCCAGGTACTCGTGCAACGCCAGGCGGCCATACACCGGGCGGCGTTCCTCGATGTTGAAGAACACCACCGACGGCAGGGTGATCTTGCCGTCTTCCAGCGCGATGAGGGTGTCGACGCCCGGTCGGTGCCAGCCGACGGTGGAGTTGGAGGTGCCGAAGTCGATGCCGCAGGCGCGGGCCGGGGTTTGGTTGGTCATGTCGTTGCCGGATTCTGTGCAAAAAACGGCCGCGCAGTGTATGCCAGTGGCAGCCAGAATCAAGGCCGTGGGGTGTTTAATTGCTGTCTGGTCACACCTTGAAACCTGCGCCCACACCCCCAATCTTGTAGCCAACCCCTGTGGCTGCACCCTGGGCCGTTCAGCAAAGCCTGCCAGCAGCCGATAAACTTCCAGCGCATCGGCGAGTCTCTACACTTGAGTGGACAGACCGCGCGATCCCGATAAACGGATGGTGATCCTTCGATGGACTTCAAAGACTACTACAAGATATTGGGCGTCGAGCCGACCGCGGACGAGAAGGCGATCAAGACCGCCTACCGCAAACTGGCGCGCAAATATCACCCCGACGTCAGCAAGGAAAAGGACGCCGAAGAGAAATTCAAGGAGGCCTCCGAGGCCTATGAGGCGCTGAGCAACGCGGACAAGCGCGCCGAATACGACGAAATTCGCAAATACGGCCAGCATGGCCGGCCGTTCCAGGGCCCGCCCGGTTGGCAGGGCCGCGGCGGTGGCGGTTTCGAGGAAAGCGCCGGGGACTTCTCCGACTTCTTCAGCTCCATTTTCGGCGGTGCCGCCGGGCGTGGCGGCAATGGCAACCCCTTTGGCCGCGGCCAGCAACGCAGCGCCGGGAGGCGAGGACAAGACGTGGAAATGGAACTGGCGATCTTCCTCGAGGAAACCCTGGCCAACGAGTCGAAGCAGATCAGCTTCCAGGTGCCCCAGTACAACGGTGCCGGGCAGCAGACGGGCAACACCACCAAGACCCTCAACGTGAAGATTCCCGCCGGGGTCACCGACGGCGAGCGCATTCGCCTCAAGGGTCAGGGCGCTCCGGGCGTGGGCGGTGGCGCCAATGGCGACCTGTATCTGATCATTCGGCTGGCACCGCACCCGATGTTCGATGTCGAAGACCATGACCTGATCATCACCGTGCCGCTGGCCCCCTGGGAAGCGGCACTGGGCACCAAGGTCGCGGTACCCACCCTGACGGGGCGCATCAACCTGACCATTCGCCCCGACAGCCAGAGCGGCCAGCGCCTGCGGGTAAAGGGCAATGGCTTGATGGACAAGCAGGGTCAGCGTGGTGACCTGTACGCACAATTGAAGGTGGTGATGCCACCGCACGCCGACGAGGCTACCCAGGCCCTGTGGAAAACTCTGTCGGAGAAGGCGGCATTCGACCCCCGAGCCAACTGGAGTCGCTGATATGGAAACGTCCCGGTACGTTCAACTGGACATGCAAGCGTTCTGTCAGGCCACCGATATGCCGGCGGCCTTTGTGATTGAAATTGTCGAGCACGGAATAGTCGAACCTACCGGACGAACGCCGGAGGAGTGGTTGTTCGACGACTTCTCCCCGGTGATCGCCCGCCGCGCCGCCAAGTTGCACCACGACCTGGACCTTGAATGGGAAGGCGTGGCGCTCGCGCTGGAGTTGCTGGAAGAGGTACGCGACCTGCGCGCCGAAAACGCCATGCTGCGCCAGCGCCTGGGGCGGTTTATCCAGAGCTGACCGGCCCTGTGACGCCGGGTTGCCGGCGCCACGGGGGCACACCGTCAGAACAGGAAGTAGCGTTGGGCCATGGGCAGTGTCTCGGCCGGCTCACACCACAGCAGCACGCCATCGGCCTTGACCTGGTAGGTCTGCGGGTCGACGTCGATGTCAGGCAGGTAGCCGTTGTGGATAAGGTCGGTTTTCTGCACGGTGCGGCAGCCCTTGACCACGCCAATCTGTTTTTTCAACCCCAGTTGCTCGGGCACCCCGGCCTCCAGCGCTGCCTGGCTGATGAAGGTGATGCTGGTGGCGTGCCGCGAGCCACCGTAGCTGGCGAACATGGGGCGGTAGTGCACCGGCTGTGGCGTGGGGATCGACGCGTTGGCGTCGCCCATCAGGCTGGCCGCAATGGCGCCCCCCTTGAGGATCAGGGTGGGCTTGACCCCGAAGAACGCCGGCCGCCACAACACCAGGTCGGCCCATTTGCCGATTTCGATCGAGCCAACTTCATGGCTGATGCCATGGGTAATGGCCGGGTTGATGGTGTACTTGGCGATGTAGCGTTTGGCGCGGAAGTTGTCGTTGCCGGGGGCATCCTCGGCCAGGGCGCCGCGTTGTTTCTTCATCTTGTCGGCGGTTTGCCAGGTGCGGGTGATCACCTCGCCCACCCGGCCCATGGCCTGGCTGTCGGAGCTAATCATCGAGAACGCGCCCAGGTCGTGGAGGATATCTTCGGCGGCGATGGTCTCGCGGCGGATGCGGCTCTCGGCGAAGGCCACGTCCTCGGCGATGCTGGGGTCCAGGTGGTGGCACACCATCAGCATGTCCAGGTGTTCGTCGATGGTGTTGCGGGTGAACGGCCGGGTGGGGTTGGTGGAGCTGGGTAGTACGTTCTTGAAGCCGCACGCCTTGATGATATCGGGGGCGTGGCCGCCGCCGGCACCTTCGGTGTGGTAGGTGTGGATGGTGCGGCCCTTGAAGGCGCCGAGGGTGGTTTCCACGAAGCCCGACTCGTTGAGGGTGTCGGTATGGATGGCCACCTGCACGTCGTACTGGTCGGCCACGCTCAGGCAGTTGTCGATGGAGGCCGGGGTGGTGCCCCAGTCTTCGTGCAGTTTCAGGCCGATGGCGCCGGCCTTCACCTGTTCGATCAGGGGTTCCGGCAGGCTGGCGTTACCCTTGCCGGTGAAGCCGATGTTCATGGGGAACGAGTCGGCGGCCTGGAGCATGCGCGCCATGTGCCACGGGCCCGAGGTGCAGGTGGTGGCGTTGGTACCGGTCGCCGGGCCCGTGCCGCCGCCGATCATGGTGGTGACGCCACTCATCAGGGCTTCTTCGATCTGCTGCGGGCAGATGAAGTGGATGTGGGTGTCGATGCCGCCGGCGGTGAGGATCATGCCCTCACCGGCGATGACCTCGGTGCTGGCGCCGATGGCGATGGTCACGTCGGGCTGGATGTCCGGGTTGCCGGCCTTGCCGATGGCAGCGATGCGGCCATCCTTGAGGCCCACGTCGGCCTTGACGATGCCCCAGTGGTCGATGATCAGGGCGTTGGTGATCAGGGTGTCGACCACTTCGGCAGCCAGCAACTGGCCCTGGCCCATGCCATCGCGGATCACCTTGCCGCCGCCGAACTTCACTTCTTCACCGTAGGTGGTGAAATCCTTTTCCACTTCGATCCACAGATCGGTATCGGCCAGGCGTACCTTGTCGCCGACGGTGGGGCCGAACATGTCGGCATAGGCTTGTCTCGAGATTTTCATGCTGCGTCCTTACCAATTTGCCGTGCCGTGCACCTTGTGAGATGTGTCAGAGGTCGCCCATGATGCGGCCGGCGAAGCCGAATACGCGGCGGTTGCCGGCCAGGTCCACCAACTCCACGTCGCGGCTCTGGCCCGGCTCGAAGCGCACGGCGGTGCCGGCCGGAATGTTCAGGCGCATGCCGCGGCTGGCGGCGCGGTCAAAGGTGAGGGCGTCGTTGGTTTCGAAAAAATGGTAGTGCGAGCCCACCTGGATGGGCCGGTCGCCACTGTTGGCCACGCTCAGGCTGACGGTGCGGCGGCCGACGTTGAGTTCGATATCGCCGGGTTGGATCTGGTATTGGCCTGGAATCATGCGGCCCTCCTCAAAGTGTCTTGTAGAAAAACGCCGTGGCGGTGTATTCACCATCCGGCCGGCAGGCAAACCCGGGGATCTGCCCTGCGCGCTTGTAGCCCTGGGACAGGTAGAAGGCCTCGGCGGGCGAGCCGGCTTCGGTGTCCAGGTGCAGCAGGCCGCGCTTGTACTGGCGGGCGGCGACCTCCACCGCCTGCATCAATTGCTGCCCCATGCCGCGCCGCTGGGCGTCGGAGCGCACCATCAGCTTCTGCACCTCGGCCCGGTTGAGGCCATTGACGCGTTTGCAGAACACCAATTGCGCGCTGGCCATGACTTGTTCGTCACGTACCACCGCCCACAGCACCAGGTCGTTGATGGCGATGCGGTTTTTCACTTCGTCGAAATAGCTGTTGGCTTCATGGGCGTCCAGGTCGGCAAGAAAGCCGATGGAGGCGCCCTGCTTGACCGAATCCAACAGCAATTCGACCAGGCCCTGGCGGTAGTGAGCGAAGCTTTCAACGGTGACGCGGCGCAATTGGGCGGCATTCATGGCGGCTTACTCCACGGGAGTCGGGGAAGGTTCGGCGCCCGGGTTCAGGATCAGTTGCATGAAGGTCAGGTCCAGCCAGCGACCGAACTTGCTGCCCACCTGGGGCATCTGCCCCGTGATCGTGAAACCGAGTCGCTCGTGCAGACGGATGGACGCCGCGTTGCCACTCTCGATGGCGGCGACCATCACGTGTTTGTCACAGCCGCGTGCGCGTTCGACCAGGGCATTCATCAGCAGCGGCCCCAGGCCGTTGCCCCGTTGATCGGCGCGTACGTAGACCGAGTGTTCGACGGTCTGGCGAAAGCCCTGAAAAGGACGCCAGTCACCAAATGAAGCGTAGCCCAGCACGGCGTCATTGGCGTCGACCGCTACCAGGATAGGGTAGTGCTGGGCCTGCCGAGCGGCATACCAGGCCTGGCGGTTGCCCAGGTCCACGGGTTGTTCGTTCCAGATGGCGGTGGTGTTGAGCACCGCATCGTTGTAGATATCGCGGATGCCGGGCAGGTCGGCATGCAGGGCGTCACGTACGCGAAAAGTCATGGCGGGCCTCAGGCGATCGGTTGGTGGACGGTGACCAGCTTGGTGCCGTCGGGGAAGGTGGCTTCCACCTGGATCTCCGGGATCATTTCCGGGATACCTTCCATTACCTGTTCACGGTTGAGCAGGGTGGTGCCGTAGTGCATCAGCTGGGCGACGGTCTGGCCGTCGCGGGCGCCTTCCAGCAGCGCAGCCGAGATATAGGCCATGGCTTCCGGGTAGTTGAGCTTCACGCCACGCGCCAGGCGGCGCTCGGCGACCAGGCCGGCGGTGAAGATCAGCAGCTTGTCTTTTTCGCGGGGTGTCAGGTCCATGGTGTGTCCATTCGTGGGCAGTAACAAAACAGGTGGCTGAATGGCGACGGGGCGCGCATCAGGTGCTCCAGATTCTGGGAGGCAGGGCTTCTTTGCCCAGCACTTCGGGGCGTAACAGTTTCCACAGGCCGATCAGCCAGTCGCGGGCCTGCAGGCCTTCGTGGGCCAGGCAGCGGGCCACCAGCAGGCCTGGCAACTGGCTGAGGTCGCCGCGCACCTGGCCCTTGAAGGCCCGGCATCGTTCAAGCAGTTCAGGACTGACGTCGGCGCTCACCAGCAAGGTGGCGAATACGGTGTGCCCGTCCAGGCCCATGGGCGAGTCGAGCAGGCCGTCGTTGCCGGTGACCCGCTGGCGCTCGTGCCAGAGCAATTGGCCGTCGCGGCGTATGTCCAGGCGGCTCTGGAAATGTCCGCGCTCGAAACGCTCGTCGGCCGCGGGTCGGCCCAGGGCAACCACGTCCCAATAGAACAGCCGGGCGTCGCCTTCAAGGTCGATGCTGGTGGTCAGTTCGGCCTGGGCGGCGCTGTAGACGATGGTTTCCTGGGGCAGCCACTCCAGGGTCGCCCCCGGGCCCACGCGCAGGTTCAGGGTCTGGTAGGCGGGGCCAGCGGCGCGGTACCACTTGGCCGCGCCAGGGCTGGTCAACTGCGCCCAGGCGCCTGCGCCGACGCTGGCGCTGATGTTCAACCGGTCACCGCCGGCGATGCCCCCCGGGGGGTGGACGATGATGTGCTGGCACACCTGGGGGCCTTCGGCGTACAGGTGCTTCTGCACTCGCAACGGGCCCTGGTGGCGGCGCAGTGTGGGCCGCGTGGTGTCGCCGAAGCGGCCATAGCCCAGCTCGAGCTCGGCGTGCCAGCTCGGCGTGTACAGGGCGGTGGAGACGGGCAGGTTCATAGGCGCATTCGTTATTGGTTTGCGTGCAGATTAAATGGTTACCAGGCCGCGTACACCCTCGGCCTCCATATTTTTCCCGCGGCCCTGCTGCACAATTTCGCCGCGGGACATCACCAGGTACTGGTCGGCCAGCTCGGCGGCGAAGTCGTAGAACTGCTCCACCAGCAGAATCGCCATGTCGCCACGGGCCGCGAGCTTCTTGATCACCGCGCCGATTTCCTTGATCACCGAGGGCTGGATACCCTCGGTGGGTTCGTCGAGGATCAGCAGGCGCGGGCGGCTGGCCAGGGCACGGCCAATGGCCAATTGTTGTTGCTGGCCGCCGGACAGGTCGCCGCCGCGGCGGTGTTTCATCTGCAGCAGCACGGGAAACAGTTCATAGATGAACGCCGGTACTTGCTTGGCCTCGGCGGCGCTGAAGCGCGACAGGCCCATCAACAGGTTCTCTTCAACCGTTAGGCGCCCGAAGATCTCGCGGCCCTGGGGCACGTAGGCAATGCCAGCGTGCACCCGCTGGTGTGGCTTGAAACCGGTGATGGGCTTGCCTTCCCACTGCACGCTGCCTTCCTTGGACGGGATCAGGCCCATCAGGCACTTGAGCAGGGTGGTCTTGCCCACGCCGTTGCGGCCCAGCAGGCAGGTGACTTCGCCCACTTTCACGTCGAAGGACAGGCCGCGCAGGATGTGGCTGCCGCCGTAGTATTGGTGAAGCTTCTGGACTTCCAGCATGGTATTGCTCCAAATGTTCCCGTGGCCCCGGCCATGTCTGTAGAACCAAGCTGCGCCCAGTCCTACAGGCTCAGGTGGCCTCAACGACCCAGATAAACCTCGATCACCCTTTCATCGGCCTGCACCTGCTGCAACGATCCCTCGGCCAGCACGCTGCCCTGGTGCAGCACGGTCACGTAGTCGGCGATGGTGTCGACGAAGCCCATGTCGTGCTCCACCACCATCAGCGAATGCTTGCCGGCCAGGGTCTTGAACAGTTCGGCGGTGAACTCGGTCTCGGCGTCGGTCATGCCCGCCACCGGCTCGTCCAGCAGCAACAGTTGCGGGTCCTGCACCAGCAGCATGCCAATTTCCAGGAACTGCTTCTGGCCGTGGGACAGCAGTCCGGCCGGGCGGTGCACCGAGGCACTGAGCCGGATGGTTTCCAGCACCTCGTCGATGCGGTCTTTCTGTTCGCCATTGAGCCGCGCGCGAAGGCTGGCCCATACCGACTTGTCGGTTTTCTGCGCCAGTTCCAGGTTCTCGAACACGCTCAGGGCTTCGAACACCGTGGGCTTCTGAAATTTGCGGCCGATGCCGGCCTGGGCGATCTCGACTTCGCTCATGCGGGTCAGGTCCAGGGTCTCGCCGAACCAGGCCTTGCCGTGGCTGGGGCGGGTCTTGCCGGTGATGACATCCATCAGCGTGGTCTTGCCCGCACCGTTGGGGCCGATGATGCAGCGCAGCTCACCGACGCCGATGTACAGGTTCAGGCTGTTGAGGGCCTTGAAGCCGTCGAAACTGACGCTGATGTCTTCCAGCGTCAGGATCGTGCCGTGGCGGGCGCTGAGGCTGCCGTCCACGCGCTGGCCCAGGCCAATCGCGTCGCGGCTGGTGCCGGCATCACGGTTGGGCTCGAGGATGGGTTCGAGCATCAGTTCCGGGGTGGGGGTGGTCTTCATTGTTCGCCCCTTTTCTTGATCAGGCCGATGACGCCCTTGGGCAGGTACAGGGTGACGATGATGAACAGCGCGCCCAGGAAGAACAGCCAGTATTCGGGGAAGGCCACGGTGAACCAGCTCTTCATGCCGTTCACCAGCCCGGCGCCCAGCAACGGGCCGATCAGCGTGCCGCGCCCGCCCAGGGCCACCCACACGGCGGCCTCGATGGAGTTGGTGGGCGACATCTCGCTGGGGTTGATGATGCCTACCTGGGGCACGTACAGGGCGCCCGCCAGGCCGCACAGCACGGCGCTGAGCACCCAGATGAACAGCTTGAAGCCGCGCGGGTCGTAGCCGCAGAACATCAAGCGGTTCTCGGCGTCGCGCAGGGCGGTCAGCACCCGGCCGAACTTGCTTTGCGCCAGGCGCCAGCCCAGCAGCAGGCTGCCCACCAGCAAGGCCACGGTGAGCAGGAACAGCACCGCGCGGGTGCCCTGGGAGGTGATATTGAAGCCCAGGATGCTGCGGAAGTTGGTAAAGCCGTTGTTGCCGCCAAAGCCGGTCTCGTTGCGGAAGAACAGCAGCATGCCGGCGAAGGTCAGGGCCTGGGTCATGATCGAGAAATACACGCCCTTGATCCGCGAGCGGAAGGCGAAGAAGCCGAACACCAGCGCCAGCAGTCCCGGCGCCAGCACCACCAGGCACAGGGCCCAGAGGAAGTGCTGAGTGCCGACCCAATACCAGGGCAGCTCGGTCCAGGACAGGAAGGTCATGAAGGGCGGCAGGCTATCACCGGCTGACTCGCGCATCAGGTACATGCCCATGGCGTAGCCACCCAGGGCGAAGAACAGGCCGTGGCCCAGGGACAATAGCCCGGCGTAGCCCCAGACCAGGTCCAGGGCCAGGGCGACGATGGCGTAGCAGAGGATCTTGCCCACCAGCGTCAGCGTGTAGGCCGAGACCTGCAGGCTGTTGCTTTCCGGCAGCAGGGACAGCAGCGCCAGGGCCACCAGCAGCGCCACGATCAGCGCGCCGATGGCAATGGTGGCCTTGGGACCGGCCTTTTGTGCAGCGGTTACCATCAGGGGCTGGTTCATCAGTCGATCACCCGTCCTTTCAATGCAAAGAGGCCCTGGGGACGTTTCTGGATAAACAGAATGATCAGCGCCAGGATGAGGATCTTGCCCAGTACGGCACCGATCTGTGGTTCCAGGATCTTGTTGGCGATGCCCAGCCCGAACGCCGCCGAGACGCTGCCGGCCAGTTGGCCGACGCCGCCCAGCACTACCACCAGGAATGAGTCGATGATGTAGCCCTGGCCCAGTTCCGGGCCGACGTTGCCGATCTGGCTCAGGGCCACGCCGCCCAGGCCCGCGATGCCCGAACCCAGGCCGAAGGCAAGCATGTCGATGCGCCCGGTGGGCACGCCGCAGCAGGCAGCCATGTTGCGGTTCTGGGTGACGGCGCGCACGTTCAGGCCCAGGCGGGTCTTGTTCAGCAGCAGCCAGGTCAGCACCACCACGAACAGCGCGAAGGCAATGATGACGATGCGGTTGAAGGGCAACACCAGGTTAGGCAGTACTTGAATACCGCCGCTCAGCCATTCGGGGTTGGCCACTTCCACGTTCTGGGCGCCGAAGATCAGCCGCACGGCCTGGATCAGGATCAGGCTGATGCCCCAGGTGGCCAGCAGGGTTTCCAGCGGGCGGCCATACAGGTGGCGAATGATGGTGCGCTCCAGCGCCATGCCGATGCAGGCGGTGACGAAGAACGCCACCGGCAGGGCCACCAGCGGGTAGAACTCGATGGCACCGGGGGCCAGGCGCTGGAACAGGATCTGCACGGCGTACGTGGAGTAGGCGCCGATCATCAGCATCTCGCCGTGGGCCATGTTGATCACCCCCAGCAGGCCGAAGGTGATGGCCAAGCCCAGGGCGGCCAGCAGCAGGATCGAGCCCAGGGACATGCCGCTGAAGGCCTGGCCCAGCAGGTCGCCGATCATCAGCTTGCGCTTGACCTGCACCAGGCTGGTTTCCGCCGCAGTGCGCACGCCAGGGTCTTTTTCCACGTCCGGTTGCAGCAGGTTTTCCAGGCGCGTACGGGCCATGGGCTCGCCGGTGTCGCCCAGCAGGCGTACGGCGGCCAGGCGCACGGCCGGGTCGGGGTCTACCAGTTGCAGGTTGGCCAAGGCCAGGCTCAGGGCGGTCTTGATGCCGCTGTCCTGTTCGCCGGCCACCACATGGTCCAGCAGTTTCAGCTGGCTGGGTTGGGCGCTTTTCTGCAGTTGCTGGGCGGCAGCCAGGCGCACGGGCTTGTCGTTGCTCAACAGTTGCTGGCTGGCCAGGGCGTTATCCACCAGGCCACGCAGGCGGTTGTTCAGGCGCACCTTGCGCAGGTTGGCGTCAGTGGGGGCGTCAGGCTTGTCGATGACGGCATGCTTGTCAGCGTCCATCGACACCCGGCCGTCCTGCAGGGCCAGCAGCAGCTCTAGGCGCTCGGGAATGGGCTCGGCGGCCCAGGTTTCCAGTAATTGGGCCTGCTGCGCGGAAGTGCCGGCGACGAAGTCGTCAGCGTCGCTGGCGTAGGCGGCCAGGGGTAGCAGCAGGATGAGGGATAGCAGAAGGCGATAGAGGGACATGGCAGCGTCCTGAAAAGCGGAAAACGGGTTGGCTCCACGCGCGACCCCTGTGGGACCGGGCGAAGCTCGGGAAGAACGCACCGCGGTGTGTCTTTAACACTGCGGTGGCCTTTTCCCGAGCTTCGCCCGGTCCCACAAGGGTGAGAGCGAGCTGAGGCGTAGAGGCCGTGCTTAGTTGCTCTTCACCGCATAGTCAGGCTTCTTGTCGTTGCCTGGGATGAACGGGCTCCAGGGTTCGGCGCGGATCGGTTCCTTGGTCTGCCACACCACGTTGAACTGGCCGTCGTCCTGGATCTCGCCGATCATCACCGGCTTGTGCAGGTGGTGGTTGGTCTTGTCCATGGTCAGGGTGAACCCCGACGGCGCGGCGAAGGTCTGGCCGCCCATGGCGTCGCGCACTTTGTCCACATCGGTGGACTTGGCCTTCTCGGCTGCCTGGGCCCACATGTGGATGCCCACGTAAGTGGCTTCCATCGGGTCGTTGGTCACCGCCTTGTCGGCACCCGGCAGGTTGTGGGCTTTGGCGTAGGCTTTCCAGTCGGCGACGAACTTGGTGTTGACCGGGTTATCCACCGACTCGAAGTAGTTCCAGGCGGCCAGGTTGCCTACCAGCGGCTTGGTATCGATGCCACGCAGTTCTTCCTCGCCCACCGAGAAGGCCACCACCGGCACGTCGGTGGCTTTCAGGCCCTGGTTGGCCAGTTCCTTGTAGAAGGGCACGTTGGAATCGCCGTTGACGGTGGAGATAACGGCCGTCTTGCCGCCGGCGGAGAACTTCTTGATGTTGGCAACGATGGTCTGGTAGTCGGCGTGGCCGAACGGGGTGTAGACCTCTTCGATGTCGCTGTCCTTCACACCCTTGGAGTGCAGGAAGGCGCGCAGAATCTTGTTGGTGGTGCGCGGGTACACGTAGTCGGTGCCCAGCAGGAAGAAGCGCTTGGCGCTGCCGCCGTCTTCGCTCATCAGGTATTCCACCGCCGGGATGGCCTGCTGGTTCGGCGCGGCGCCGGTATAGAAAACGTTGGGCGACATTTCTTCGCCTTCATATTGGACCGGGTAGAACAGCAGGCCGTTGAGTTCCTCGAACACCGGCAGTACCGACTTGCGCGATACCGAGGTCCAGCAGCCGAACACCACCGCCACTTTGTCCTGGGTCAGCAACTGGCGGGCCTTCTCGGCGAACAGCGGCCAGTTGGACGCTGGGTCCACCACCACGGGCTCCAGCTTCTTGCCATTGACCCCGCCTTTGGCGTTGATCTCGTCGATGGTCATCAAGGCCACGTCTTTCAACGAGGTCTCGGAGATTGCCATGGTGCCCGACAGCGAATGCAGAATACCGACCTTGATGGTCTCGGCGGCCTGGATAGTCCAGCTCATGCCCATGGCGGCAATGGATGCCGTGAGGGTAAACGCCTTGATCAAGCTACGACGCTTCATGGTGCAATCTCCATTGGTTAAGTATTTTTAGTGGGGCAGATGGCGACTTCCATTGGGGTAATTGCAAGGGGTGTGCCGAAGTGGTGCAAGGCCGTGGGATGGCGCTATCAGGGGTGTAAAGGTCGCTTGGCCGCACCGGGCTGGTGCGCGTTTGGCGGGGTGGTGCGGCTGGGTGGACGTTGCTGGTGCATTGCTAGCGGTGCTGCTAGGTCTGCGCCAAGGCGGACCAGGCGATTGCCTGGACATACCTCGCCCAGGAAAAGCGCGGCACGGACGGCGCTCGATTCAAGGGCAATATTAGAAGAAATTTTTTTGGACAAAAAGAGCGGCGCGATCAGCACGCCGCCCAATAGCGTCAGAAGCTCAGATCCACCTTCGTCCATAAGGTACGGCCGGTTTCGTTCACGGCCTGGGGGTCGCTGGCCGGGTAGCCGAAGCCGGCGTTGCCCGCCAGGTTCAGGTGCTCCGAATAGTTTTTGTCGAGCAGGTTGTCGACGCCGGCGCTCACCTTCAGGTGCTTGTTGATGCGGTAGGCGCCGTTAAGCGAGAACACACCGAAGCCCGGACTCTTTTCATAATCCTTGCCCACCACGTTGCCCGCGCCGATGTCCACGCGGTTCTGTGCGGCCACCACGCGCCACAACGCGCCGGCACTCCAGTCTTGCTGGCTGTAGGTCAGGCCCAGGCGTGACTCCAGTGGCGGCATCTGCGCCAGGGCCTTGCCGTCACTGGTGTTCTTGCCCCAGGCGTAGGCCAGGGTGGCGTCGGCTTTCCAATGTTCGGTGAGCATGTAGGCCGCACCCAGTTCGCCACCCATGATGTGCGCGTCGACGTTGCGGGCCTGGGAGTTGCTGGCGGTGTAGTCGAACAGGATGAAGTCGCGCACCTGGCCAACGTAGCCCGAGGCCCAGGCTTCTACGTGCTCGGTCTTGTACTGGATGCCGACATCCAGCTGGGTTGTTTTTTCCGGTTTCAGGTCGTGGAAGGCGTTGACGGCTCCCGGGCCTGAGGTGGGCGAGAACAGCTCCCAGTAATCGGGAAAGCGCTGCACATGGCCCAGGCCGATGTAGGTGGTGGCCGGCACTGCCGCCAGGTCATGCTCGTAGCGCAGGAAACCGCTGGGCAGGGTCTGCACGCGGGTGTCGTCGGCGGTGGGATTGGCGCTGGCACTCATGCCTGAACCGAGGGTCTGGCGGTAATCCCTGGCCTGGGCACGGTCCACGCGAGCGCCGCCGATGACCCGGTCGTTGCCCGTGGCATACCAGGTCAGTTCGCTGAACACACCCAAGTCCTGCATCTCGGCGTCCTTGCTGCGGGGCACGTGCTTGTAGGCGTCCACGCCCATGGCGCTGCGCTTGCGGTGCTCGCTGACCTGGGCGTCGAGGCCGCTGAGCAGTTGCCAGTCGGCCCATTTCCAGGTGGCCTTGATGCGTGCGCCCAGGGTGCGCCGGTCGGGGTTGCTGGCCATCGGGCCGGCCATCATGCCGGTGCCGGACGGGGTGCGCAGGGTGTAGTTGTCCATCACGTGGTCGGCGTAGTTGTAGTAGACCTGGGCCTCTACCTTGTCGAGTACCTCGCCCAGGTTACTCTTCTCCAAGCGCATTCCCAGGCTTTCGCGCTTGAACTGGGTGCCGTCCATGCCGCGCCCGGCGTAGCGGGATTCGCCGTCGCCCTTGCCGGCCGTGAGTTCCAGCAGGGTGTCGGCGTCGGGCGTCCAGCCCAGGGCGACATCGCCGTTCCATTTGTCCCAGCGCGACGGCACGGCATCGCCGTTGCCATCCTTGTAATCATCGGACTGCGAGGTGTTGCCGACAAAGCGGGCGTAGCCGTCGGCGTTGCCCACGGCGGCATCCACCACCTTGTCGAAGCGGCCGTTGGAACCGGCCAGCAGGCTGGCATTGAAGCGGCTGCCCAGCTCGCCGGAGTGCTCGGGTTCACGCTCGAACAGGATGGTGCCAGCCGACGCACCAGGCCCCCACTGCACGGTTTGCGGGCCCTTTATCACGGTGAGGCGGTCGAAGGTTTCCGGGGCGATGTAGGACGTAGGCGCGTCCATGCGGTTGGGGCAGGCGCCCAGCACGTTGCCGCCGTTGGTAAGGATGTTCAGCCGCGAGCCGAACATGCCGCGCAGCACCGGGTCGCCGTTGGTGCCGCCGCTGCGGATGGCGGAGAAACCGGGAATGGTCTTCAGGTAGTCGGCACCGTCACTGGCCGGCACGGGCTGGCGTGGGTCCTTGGGGTTGGTGACGATGGTCAGCGGTGAGCTGGGCGCTACGGCAGTGATGACGGTAGGGCTCAGTTCGGTGGCATCGACAGGTTCGGCAGCGATGACAACCGGGCTCAACAGGGTGCCGCACAGCGCGGCAGCGGTGCGCTTGCGCGACAGCAGAAAGGCAGGGGTAGACCTGGACATGAATGTTCCAACTTCAATCAGTCAAACAGGCACGGGCACGCGCCCACTGCTACGAATCGCAGCGTGGCGGGGCATGGCGTGAAGGTTGGCTAGAGGAAGCGGGTAGCGGGTGGGGCGCGGGTCAGCGCGCCGGGGAAGATGGCCTGGCGTGCATGGCCCTGGCGAGTCGACGGCACCCACCCCGCGACGGCGGCGGGCTTGGCCGGCGGCAGGTGTTCGGGGGTGGTGGGCAGCGCCGGGGTATGGAAGAACAGGCTGCAGTAGCCGCACTTTTCCCACAGGGGGTGCAGCGCCGGGTCGCCGTGGTGGTTGCCCATGTCCATGCCTGGCATGTCCATGGGCATTTCCATGGCCATGCCGCGCTCGTGCTCCATCGGCATCGCCTGGGACACAAGCGGGCCGATGAAGATCATCAGCATGGCGAACAGGCTCAGCCAGGTCGCCCGCGGCGGGCGAGCGGCAGGTGGCCTGTGGTGGGCGCGGCGGCTCATGGATTAGGGCGTAGCCGTGGGTGCCTGCTTGAGGACCACTACCTGCACGTTGATGTCACCGGCCTGCTTGAAGTGCAGCGTCAGCGGGAAGTGGCCGCCGTCCTGCAGTTGGCTGCGGTCCTTGAGGTCCAGCAGCATCAGGTGGTAACCCATGGGCTGGAAGGTGGCCTGTTCACCGGGGCCGATGTTGACGGCTTCCACGTGGGCCATGGTCATCATGCCGTCGCTGTTCATGTGCTGGTGGATCTCGACGCTGCCGGCGATGGGGCTGTCGGCGCCCAGCAGGCGGTCGGCGGCGTTGCCGTCGTTGCGGATACTCAGGTAGGCCGCGACGGTCGGCGCGTTGGGTGGCAGTTCCTGAGACCAGGGTTGCAATACCTGAATATCCTGGGCCTGGGCCACGAGGGCGGGGGCGAGCAAGGTCAACGCTAACAGCACTTTCTTGAGCATGGTGTACGTCCATGAGCAGCGTGTGGGATGACGGCGGGGGAATTATCCATGATAGGCACGTGTTGCGCAGCACCAGAATGGTGCCCGGACATATCCGGTAATCAGGGGGCGGCGACCATTGCCATGTGCGCGCTATCCGGTCGCGTTCGCGCCAGTGGGCGGGAAACGCTCACCGCCTCGCGGTGCTCTGCAGGGCCTGCAGCAGCGCCCCTGGACTATGGAACTCGAGGTCCACCGCCGGCAACAATGGGCGCTTGAGGACCAGTACCGGAATACCGCGCTCGCGCGCTACCTCCAGCTTTGGCTCGGTGGCCGCGCTACCGCTGTTCTTGCTGATCAGTACGTCGATGCATTGGCGCTGAAACAGTGTGCGCTCATCTTCCAGGGTGAAGGGACCACGGGCTCCGATCACTTCGCAGCGCTCATTGCCCGGGCAGCTTTCCAGGGCACGTAGCGTCCAGAACTGCTCGGGCGGAATATCACCGAGGTGTTGCAATGGCTCGCGGCCCAGGGTGAACAGTGGGCGCTTGAACGGCGCCAATGCCCGGATCAGCGCGGGCCAGCCCTCGAATTCGCGCCAGTCATCACCGGGCTGGGGCTGCCACGCCGGGCGGCGCAGGGCCCAGCAGGCAACCGCGGCCAAGCGTGCGGCGGCCACGGCATTGGCGCTGATCTGGGCGGCATAGGGGTGGGTGGCATCGATCAGCAGGGTGATGCCTTCGGCCTTCATGAAGGCGGCCAGACCTGCGGCGCCGCCATAGCCGCCCACCCGCACGGTGCAGCGCAGGTCTGTGGGCACCCGGCCTACACCGGCAAGGCTGTAGATGTGTTCCGGCCCCAGCGTGCGGGCAATGGCGAGCGCCTCGGTGACGCCGCCCAGCAGCAGGATGCGCTTCATGGGCTGACGTCCAGTGGCTTCACCAGCTCCAGCAAGGTAATGGGTAGCGCCTGGCGCCAGGTATCAAAGGCGCCCAGTGGCTGAGCCTGGGCGACATGGATGCGGGTAAGCTCGCCGCCATGCTGTTCGCGCCAGTGGGCCAGGGCCATTTCGCTCTGCAAGGTCACGGCGTTGGCCACCAGGCGGCCCCCGGGCTTGAGCTGCCGCCAGCAGGTGTCGAACACGCCGTCGCGGGTGACGCCGCCGCCGATGAATATCGCATCGGGACGTTCCAGGCTTTCCAGCGCCTGGGGCGCACGGCCGCGTATCAGCTGAAGGCCGGGAACGCCCAGGGCATCACGGTTGTGCTCGATCAATCGTTGGCGGCCCTCGTCCGATTCGATGGCCAGGGTGCGACAACTGGGATGCGCGCGCATCCATTCAATGCCGATGGAGCCGCTGCCGGCACCTACGTCCCATAGCAGCTCGCCGGGCTGTGGCGCCAGGCGGGCGAGGGTGATGGCACGCACGTCGCGCTTGGTGATCTGGCCGTCATGGCTGAACGCGCTGTCGGGCAGGCCGGCCAGGCGCGACAGGCGTGGGGCGTGCAGGTCAGCGCGGCAGTCGATGGCCAGCACGTTGAGATCGGCCACGGGCGGTTCAGGCCAGGTGGCGGCGGTGCCGTCCCGGCGCTGCTCCTGCGGGCCACCCAGATGTTCGAGTACGGTCATGA
The DNA here is from genome assembly GCF_013374995.1 of Pseudomonas eucalypticola. Taxonomy (NCBI): domain Bacteria; kingdom Pseudomonadati; phylum Pseudomonadota; class Gammaproteobacteria; order Pseudomonadales; family Pseudomonadaceae; genus Pseudomonas; species Pseudomonas eucalypticola. The sequence continues at coordinate 674,760 of NZ_CP056030.1, forward strand.
GGCTAGCGCCGTAACCGCGCTCGCGAAGCAGGTGCGCGATGGCTGCCGGGCTATGGCCATCGTTGCTCAGCACTAGCAGGCGCACGCCATTGGCCAACTGCGCGTTGAGCGCGGCGACAGGGCGCGCCACCACCGACAGGGTCACGACATCCTGCAACGGCCAGCCCAGCCGAGCCGCCGCCAGCGACAACGAAGAGGGGGCGGGGTGAATCAGCAACTCGGCTTGTGGCACCTGGCGCGCCAGGCTGGCGCCCACGCCGAACAGCATCGGGTCGCCGCTGGCGAGCACGCACACGGGCTCGCCGCGCACGGCCAGCACGGGCTCAAGGGAGAAGGGGCTGGGCCACGCGACCTGTGTGGCACGGATGCAATGGGGCAGCAACGCCAGTTGGCGCGGGCTGCCGAAAATGCGGGTGGCATGGAGCAGCGCATGGCGGGCAGTCTTGCCAAGGCCGGGATAGCCGTCCTCACCAATGCCTACGATTGTCAGCCAAGGTGACATGAATCTTCCTCATAACCAGCGATTCCGACGGGCAGGCTTTTCATGCCTTCGGACAAAGCAGGCATAATACCGCGCCTTCTACACTGACAACGCCTTTTCACGATTGCCGGACGCCCCCTTGAGCCCAACCCAACCGCCTGCTTCGATCCGCCCCTCGGCCTGCCCGGGGTTGCTGCGCGTCGTCCAGGCGCTGGATGGCGGCATCTGCCGCATCAAGCTGGCAGGCGGGGTGTTGAGCGCCGGGCAGGCCCGCGCCGTGGCCCACGCCGCTGAGCACTACGCTGGCGGCGTCATCGAGGCCACCAACCGCGCCAACCTGCAGATTCGTGGTATTGGCGGTTCGCACCCGGCCATGCTCGAAGGGTTGCTGGCGGCCGGCCTGGGCCCGCGCAACAGCGGTGGCGACGATGTGCGCAATGTGATGCTCAGCCCCAGTGCCGGCATCGACCCCAGGATGCGTTTCGATACCCGGCCATTGGCTGCCCAGATACTGCACAGCCTGGAAAGCCGCGCGCGGTTGCATGAACTGTCGGCCAAGTTCGCGGTGCTGCTCGATGGCGGGGAAGCGCTGGCCATGCACGAGCACGCCCATGATGTATGGCTGGCCCCGGTCACTGTGGGCGGGCAGATGTGGCTGGGCTTCGGCCTGGCCGGTTGCCCCGGTACGGCGCTGGCGGCGGTGGCACCGCCGCAGGGCCATGCATTGGTGATCGCTGTACTGGAGCGCTTTCTCGATGTCGCTCGCCCGGAGCAGACGCGCATGCGCCATGTGCTGGAAAGCATGAGCCCGCAGGATTTCATCGCGCCGTTGCCGTGCGACCTGCGCCTTGGGCCCTTCCCGGTCCAGGCCGCGGCCAGCGACTGCCTGGGTACTTACCCACAGCGGCAGGCGGGCCAGGTATTCGTCGGCGCGGCGCCGCCGCTGGGGCGCCTTGACCCTGGCATGCTGCGGGGCCTGGCACGCCTGGCTGAACACTTCGGTGACGGCACCTTGCGCCTGACGCCGTGGCAAAGCGTGCTGCTGCCCTTCGTCGATGCAGGGGATGCCGCGACGCTGACCCTGGAACTGGCGGCCCTGGGCCTGTTGTGCAGCAGCACCGAACCGCTGGCCGGGCTTATCGCCTGTACCGGCAGCGCCGGCTGCAAGAAGGGCCTGGCCGATACCAAGGCCGATGCCCGCGTGCTGGCCTCCCTTCTGCCTGCGCCGCAGGCCGTGCACTTGTGCGGCTGCCCCCGATCCTGTGCCGCTGCCCATGTGGCGCCGGCCACCTTGCTGGCCACCTCGGCTGGCCATTACGACCTGTATCTGCGTGACGCCGGGCAACCGGGTTTCGGTGCCCTGCGCGCGCGCAATCTAGACCTGCAAGCGGCCAGCGAACTGCTGGCCCGCCTGCCCACGGAGCAACACCGATGATTGATTACATCCGCGACGGTCAGGAGATCTATCGCAACTCCTTCGCCATCATTCGCGCGGAGGCGGACCTGAGCGGCATTCCCGCAGACCTGGAAAAACTCGCCGTGCGAGTCATCCACGCCTGCGGCCTGGTGGACGTGGTGCAACACCTGCGGTTCTCCCCCGGCGCCGGCAAGGCCGGCCGTGAGGCCTTGGCCAAGGGCGCACCGATTCTGTGTGACGCGCGCATGGTGTCCGAAGGCATCACCCGCGCGCGCCTGCCGGCCAACAACGAAGTGATCTGTACCCTGCGCGATGACAGCGTGCCGGAGCTGGCCCGCGAGTTGGGCAATACCCGTTCAGCAGTGGCCCTGGAACTGTGGCGACCGCACCTGGAAGGCGCGGTGGTGGTGATCGGCAACGCCCCCACGGCGCTGTTCTACCTGCTGGAAATGATCGACGCCGGCGCACCGAAGCCAGCACTGATACTGGGCTTCCCGGTGGGTTTTGTCGGCGCGGCGGAATCCAAGGCGATGCTGGCAGCTGACAGCCGTGGCATTCCCTTCGTGATCGTCGAAGGCCGTCGCGGCGGTAGCGCCATGGCGTGCGCCGCGGTCAACGCCCTGGCCACGGAGGTCGAATGATGCAGGCTCGCGGACGTTTGCTCGGCCTGGGCGTGGGGCCCGGCGACCCGGAACTGATCACCGTCAAGGCCCTGCGCCTGCTGCGCGAGGCGCCGGTGGTGGCCTATTTCGTGGCCAAGGGCAAGAAAGGCAACGCCTTCGGCATCATCGAGGGTCACTTGCAACAAGCGCAGACATTGTTGCCGCTGGTGTACCCGGTGACCACCGAGGTACTGCCCGCGCCGCTGTCTTACGAGCAGGTGATCAGCGACTTCTACGACACCGCCAGCCTGGACGTGGCCGCCCACCTGGACGCCGGCCGCGATGTAGCGGTGATCTGCGAAGGCGACCCGATGTTCTACGGTTCCTACATGTACCTGCATGACCGCCTGGCCGAGCGTTACGAAGCCCAGGTGATCCCCGGCGTCTGCTCGATGCTCGGTGGCGCCTCGGTGCTGGGCGCACCGCTGGTGTACCGCAACCAGAGCCTGTCGGTACTGTCCGGCGTGCTGCCGCCCGAGGAACTCAAGCGCCGCCTGGCCGATGCCGACGCGGCCGTGGTGATGAAGCTGGGCCGCAACTTCCCCAAGGTTCACGCGGTACTGACCGAGCTGGGCCTGGCCGAGCGTGCGCTGTACGTGGAGCGCGCGACCATGAGTAACCAGAAGATCGTGCCGATCAATGAGGTGGACCCCACTTCGTCACCGTACTTCTCCCTGATTATCGTGCCTGGCGAACGGTGGCAAGGATGATCAATACCCATGCACCGGCCATTGTCGTGCTCGGCAATGGCAGCCTGGCCACGGCCAGACGCATCCAGCAGATGTACCCCGACGCCTTGATCCATGGCCTCGCCGACCGGGTCGAGGGCGCCGACCGGACTTATGCGGATTTTGGCGCCAACCTGCGCCAGCTGTACCAGCAGGACGTGCCGATCATTGCCCTGTGCGCCGCAGGCATCGTCATCCGTAGCCTGGCCAGCGTGCTGCTGGACAAAGGCGCCGAGCCGCCCGTGCTGGCGGTGGCCGAGGACGGTAGCGCCGTGGTGCCGCTGCTGGGCGGCCTGGGTGGGGTGAATGTGATGGCCCGGCAGCTGGGCGCTGGCCTGGGGGTGGCGGCCGCCATCACCACCAGCGGCGAGTTGCGTTTCGGCACCTGCCTGCTGAACCCGCCAAGCGGCTATGCCCTGGCCGATCTGGAGCTGGGCAAGCGGTTTGTCAGCGACCTGCTGGCCGGTGAGCCCGTGCGCATCGAGGGTGACGCCCCCTGGCTGTCCCAGGCGCGGCTGCAGGAGGACGAACACGCGCAGTTGGCCATTCACGTGGGCTGCGCCGCGCGGGTTCCGTCCGCCAGCGAGCTGCTGATCTACCCCAAAAATGTATTGGTAGCCGTGGACGCCGAGTTGCCGGACATCGCTGCCAGCGTGCGCGATGCCCTCGAGCAGGCCAGGATCGCCCTGCCAGCGCTGGCCTGCCTGTTGGCCAGCGACAACCAGATGGCCAGCGCAGCGCTGCGTGACGCCGCTGATGAATTGGGCGTAGCGCTGCGCTTCGCCCCCCCATCCGCCACCATCAGCAGTTTGGCCGAACAGGCGGTGCCGCAATTGCTACCGGCGTTGAGCGTCAACGACAAGCTGGCCATCGCCGTGGCCAAGCAGCCATTGGACGTCTCGCGGATCGGCCGTGTACGCGGCCGGTTGGCGGTGATCGGCTTGGGGCCTGGGGCCGCCGAATTCATGGTGCCGGCCGTGAAGGCGGAGCTGGCGCGGGCCAACGATATTCTGGGTTACGAGACCTACGTGCGCATGGCGGGCCCGTTCCGCCCGGACCAGGTGATGCACTGCACCGACAACCGTGAAGAGATGCAGCGCGCCCGCCACGCCTTCGAGTTGGCGGCGCAGGGTCGCTCGGTGGTAGTGGTGTCCTCGGGCGACCCAGGGGTGTTTGCCATGGCTGCCGCGGTGCTGGAAGCGTTGCACGAATCCAGCGAAGCCACCTGGCACAACGTGGAACTGGCGATACTGCCAGGCGTTTCGGCCTCCCTGGCCACCGCCGCCCAGGCGGGCGCGCCGCTGGGGCATGACTTCTGCGTGATGTCGCTGTCAGACAACCTCAAGCCGTGGGACATCATAGAAAAACGCCTCGACCTGGCTTGCCAGGCAGACCTGGCACTGGCCTTCTATAACCCCATATCCCGTTCACGCCCGTGGCAATTGGGGCGTGCGCTGGAGATCGTGCGTCAGCACCGTTTGCCTGAGACCCCCGTGGTATTGGGGCGTGATATCGGCCGGCCGGGCCAGACGCTGCGCAACATCACCCTCGGTGACTTGACCCCGGAGCTGGTGGACATGCGCACCATGGTACTGGTCGGTTCTTCGACCACCTGTGCCTTCCCGCGAGCCGAAGGTGGCAGCTGGGTCTACACCCCTCGCTGGTACGGTCAAAAGCCCTGAACGCTGGCGTGACAGGCGGCGGATGGACCCGCCTCCTGCCGGCCGTGCCCTGAGCGGACGTTCCTCCTGATATTGGCTCCGGGATCCAACGTAAAGTCTTGGCAAGCCCCCACTCCGAGGGCGCTTTCGACAGGGAGTCGATGCCATGAATACTACCGAGCAACGTATCTTCACCAGCCACCGCTGCGCCGCCGGTTTTTCCGAAGGCCTTCCCGATGAATATGCGCAGGACATCCTGCACCTGCTCCAGAGCGCCGACGCATTCGCGTGCCGCGCCTATGATCGACAGCAATCGTGGATAAGCTGGCAGGACCGCTATTGCAACCGTCTGGAGAAGTACGGTTGCACACGCCGCAGCGTGATCGACTCCACTCCCCACTTCATTCGTTCACTTCATGAACTCCAGGCGTTGACCCTCAACGTCATCGGCATGCATGACAGCGGCCGGCTTGTAGACCTCAGCCGCGAGTGCGTCCAGGCACTGGCTATCGGGACCGTCGCCGGTGCTTTTTTCAGTGGCCGCGTGGTGGGTGGGTATAGCCAGAACTGGCAGGTAACCCCGTGCGGTCAGAATGACCATGGCGAGGTGGAGTTGCTGGTGTTGGGCGTGCACATGGCGTGCAACGTCGAGTCCCGGAGTCATGGCCTGTGGACCGCCAACACTCGCGAAGTGGTGTTGCGTTTGAAGGGTGGGGTCTACTGTTTTGAGCCGCAGCGCTTCGAGCCCTGGCGTGAAGAGATTTTCAGTGCGTTGACGGTCGCCCGCAAGCAAGCGTTCGTGCGTACTTTGCTCTAGGTCGGCGGTGCCGGGGTATGGGGTTTCCCGGTTCCCGACCTGTTCGTGCTGCTCTAATTTGTGCCTCATCAGGCCCATGCAGGGCCTGCTTACTAAAAGGGAATTTGCAATGAGTCAGATCACTGATTTGTCCAAGGGCCAACGCGTGGCCATGCTGCGCACCTTCAATGTCGACGCCGGCTGGCGCGTGATGGAGGCCGACCAGGAACAGGCGGAATGCGCGGCGGTCGTCGCCAATGGTTTGCTGGCTTTCGTTAAGGGCGTCAGCAAAAAGTACCGTCAAGATGCGCAGAATGCCTACCTGTACGCCACCATGGCTGCCGACAAGAAGTGCGGCAACTACGGTGAGGGCGAGCAGTGGTACAAGGTGTTTTGCGACGTCATGGGCTTGGCGGGTTGGGTGGTGAAGGAAAGCTCTTTCCGTTCCTACAATGCCACCGAGCGAAATTTCAGCATGGAAAAGGTGGCGATCGAGATTCTCAAGGGTGCCGTCATTGCTGCGGCCATGGGCCCGGCCGGCACGGTGAGTGCTCTGGAAACCGCGCGCAAGGCAGTCGATGCCGTAGGCAAGGACGATGAAGCGGTAACCCTCTTCGACCGCAGCGCCAAGAAGGATCGCGGTGGCAACTTTGGTATCGGTAGCGTCGTGGAGGAAGACGGCGACGTGTGCATGGCACTGGGCATCGTTCAGTACAAGGGCGCCAAGGCGACCACCAGCGTGCTGTTTTCCAAGTGGGACAGGGCCGACCTTGAAATCTACCAGGCCAAGACTGTGTTCTGGATGGATGAAATGGGTGTCGAGGACTCGCGGGATGAAATCCGCAGCATCATTCGTGAAGCCCGCAAGAAGAAGATGAAAGAGACCCCCATTTGATGTATTGGCCGCACGGGCTCCATTGGGCAGCCCGTGCGGCACCATTTTCTCAAGGAGAGACGCATGGTCACTACCAAGGATGAAACCTGGCTGGACGCTGGGCAGCTGCTTTGCATTGATGCCGGGCTGTCGGACGAAGACAGGCAAGACGTGCTGCTCTGCAGCTTGTATTTTCAGCTGGCGGCATCGAAGAAAATCGACAAGTTAGAGCATGCCGCCCGGTGGTTCGAGGTTTACCAGGGTTGCCTGCAAAACCTGGGGTGGCAAACGGTGAGGTCAGGGCAGTTCGGTAAGGCGTTCGCGCCTGGTCTGGCATTTACCTGGCAGGACATCCTGCGCGGTGTGGTGCGTGAAGGGCTGCCGTTCGACCTGAAGGGTGTCGCCCAGGTGTTTGAGCCCGGGCAGGGCTTGGATGACCCTGCTCGCAGCCGGATGGCGGCGCATTCGATTGGCGTGCAGGGCAAGGGCACCAAGGCGCGTCACCAAGTGGCATTGCTGCTGGCATCGGGCCACTCTGGCGCGAGGATGAACCTGCTGCTGGTGCACTTCCAGACGCAGCAGGTGTTGACGGGGGACATCACCCAAGCCCGCTTCGATAGCACCGCGCTGCAAGGCGAAGTAACGGCGGCCTGGCTTAGCGTTCGCCCGGATCCTTTCATTTTTCCCGAATTTCGCGAGGACATGTTCGACCGCTTGAAGGGCCGCGCCGACCATCATCTGCTGCGCATCCAGGACGGAAATTGACCATGTTCGAGCCCGATGAAAATGTGGTTTCCTTTGGCATCGGCCTGACCTCGCAAAACCGTTCTGACATCAGTGCCCTGCTGCAGCAGGCCGATCGTTTCGCCAGCCACGCCTATGATCGCAACGTCCATTGGCAGGCATGGCTCGATTATTACGACAGCCGTCTGAAGAAACATGGTTGCAACCGCTTGAGCACCATCACCAGCCAACCCCTTTTCGTTTCGGACATGCGTGATGTGGACGAGGTGAAGCTGGATATCGCCAGTTTCGACGACCCCCAGAAGCTGTTCGACCTGGCCCGCAGAGTCATGGCTGCGCTGGGGTTGCATGACTTTGTACGCGCTTGGCTCAAGGGCAACGGCAAAGGTGATGCGCGCATGCTGTCATGGGTAGTGGTGCCGTGCGAACTCAATGCACGCGGCGAGATCGTACTCACCACCTTTGGCGTACAGGTGCGCGGGCTTCCGCTGTCCACCCAGCAAAAGCCCGAGGTAGTGATCCGCATGAGCGGTGGGGTGTACATTTTCCAGCCTGAAGTGTACGAGCGTTTTCGCACCCCGATTCGAGAAGAGCTCAAGGGCATCGCATTGCGCAGGCTGGTACAAATGCGCATCTAGTTCAGGGCAGCAGGTAGCCCTTGATACCTGTGAAGATGATCTGGGCGGCCAGGGCGCAAACGAACAGCCCCATCAAACGGCTGACGATCTGCAGCCTTTGTTCGCCCAGCAACCGTTCGATACGGTTGGACAGGTACAGCACCAGGCCGACCGTGACGCTGGCCAGCGCGATGCTCAGGATGGCCATCAACTTGTCGTCCCAGTGGGGCTGGCTGACGCCCATGACCAGCAACGCACCGATCGTGCCCGGGCCCACAGTGATGGGAATGGTCAGGGGCACGATGGTCACATCCTGCTGAACATTATCGGTCTGCACCCCCGACTTGCCCTGCGCCATGCCCAGCGCGGAGATGAACAGCACGCTGCCGGCACCGATGCGGAAGGCGTCGGCGGTGATGCCGAAGACGCTGAAGATCACTCGCCCGAACAGGTACAGCAACACACTGGAGACCAATACCCCCAGGGCCACCTTCCACGCCAGGCGTTTTCGTTCCTTCGGCGAGTAGCCCCGCGACAGGCCGATGAAACAGGAGAGCACGAAGAATGGGCTGTAGAGCACCAGCATTTTCAAATAAACGCTGAACAACGTGTGGAGCATGGGCAAGGGCTCTTGGCAGGGGTGGGCGACGGCAGAGTCTAGCGTGGCGGACGCATGTCTGTCTTATTGGCGCAGTTGACGAGGAGGGGTTGTGGGGCTCAGGAGTTGCTGGCCTGGCTTTGCGCCTGGTTGCGCTGTGCTACCCAGTGTTCGATAAGCTCGCGCAATTGTGACAGTTCTATCGGCTTGGCCATGTGCCCGTCCATGCCGGCCTGGCGTGCGCGTTCCTTGTGTTCGGTCAGGATGTGCGCCGTGAGGGCCACCACGGGCGTGCGCTCGCGGTTGGTGCCCAGTTCCCAGTCGCGCAGCTGCTGGGTGGCGGAGAAGCCATCCAGTATGGGCATTTCGCAGTCCATCAGCACCAGGTCATAACGTTGCGCCTTCATCGCCCGCAGGGCTTCCTCGCCGTTGCTGGCCGTGTCGGGTTGCACGTTGAGCTTGCCTAGCATGCCGCGGATCACTTTGGTGGAGATGCTGTTGTCCTCGGCCACCAGAATACGGAAGTCGCCAGGCACCGAGATCGGCGCGTGGGGCTGCGGGGCGCTGGCCTGGGCGGTGGCCTGCCCGCGTTGCGCCAGTTCGTCGGCCAGGGTGGTCTTGAGGGTGTAGCCGGCCACAGGTTTTGCCAGGATGCGCTTGATACCGGCATTGCGGGCGATGATCTTGGTAGGTGCGTTGCTGATGCCGGTCAGCATGATGATCAGAATATCGTGGTTCAGGCTGGGGTCTTCCTTGATCTTGGCCGCTAGTTGCATGCCGGTCATGCCAGGCATGTTCTGGTCCAGCAGTACCGCGTCGAAATAGTCGCGCAGGTGTGCCTTGGTGCGCAACAGCGCCAGCGCTTCCTTGCCCGAGGGCACCGAGCTGACGTTCAGCCCCCAGGCACTGCACTGTTGCACCAGCACCTTGCGGCAGGTGTCATTGTCGTCCACCACCAGCACCCGCGCGCCGCGCAGAGGGCCGTCCAGGTCCAGGGTCGGGTGTTCCAGGCGTTCCGGGTCCAGTGGCAAGGTCAACCACAGGGTGCTGCCCTGCTGGCTACCGCTCTTGATACCGAACTCGCCTTTCATCAGCAGGATCAGTTGGCGGGCGATGACCAGCCCCAGGTGCCCGCCCACGCCATTGCCCGACAGCAGGTTCTTGCTGTGCAACTCGCTGTGCAGCAGGGCGTCGCGCTCATCGCGCGGGATGGGCTCGCCGCTGTCCTGCACCGCGATGCGCAGGCGCGGCTCGCCACTGCGCTGGTCCAGCGCGACCACCAGCAGCACTTCGCCTTCGTCGGTTTTGCGCAGGGCGTGGTCTAGCAGGGCCAGCAGGGTCTGGCGCAGGCGAGTGGGGTCGCCGCTGATGACCTGGGGTACCTGGGGCTGGGTGAAACTGATCAGCTCGACGTTTTGCTGTTCGGCCTTGGCGCGGAAGATGTTCAGGCACTCTTCGATCAGGGCGCTGAGGTCGAACTGCACGTCATCGAGTTCGATCTGCCCGGATTCGATCTTGGAGATGTCGAGGATCTCGTTGATCAGCGTCAGCAGCTCATTGCCAGCGCTGTGAATCGTTTGCACGTAGTCGCGCTGCTTGACCGAAAGGGGCGTACCGAGCAGCAATTCGGTCATGCCCAACACGCCATTCATCGGGGTGCGAATCTCGTGGCTGATGCGCGCGAGGAACTCGGCCTTGGCGTTTATTTCCGCGGTGCTGGCGGCCAGTTCGCGGCTGGCGCTGAAACGGTCCTCGCTGATGGTGCGCAGGCGTTCGCTCAGGGCTGTGTTGAGCATCAGCCCAGTCAGCGCGCCTATGCCCATCAGCCCGAGTACCAGCCACTGGGGCGGGGTACGGGTCAGCACCAGCAGGGCGGGCAGCACGATCAACACACCCAGGTTGAGCAACAGCATGGCCCAGGTGAACAACCGTGCCGGCCGATAGCCTTTCTGCCAGTGCCAGGCCGCGGTCAGCAACATGCCCAGGCCGCCCACCACCATCATGGCGTAGGTGATGGAGTTGATGGGCAAGCCATCGACCATCAGCACCAGCAGGCCGCTAAGGCCGATCAACAGCTTGGCGGCGCCCAGCAGACGGTCGATCAGCGGGGTAGTACGCGGTGCGAAGAAGCGTTGGGTGAACATCAGGCAGCAAATGGCCGCCACCATCAGCGACAGGTAGCTGCCCGTGGTGCGCAGGGAGTGCCAGGTGTCGAACCAGGGGCCGCTGAGGTTCAGCAGGATCGCGGCGCTGAGGGTAAGCAGCGTCTCGGCGGCCGCCAGCCACAGGCTGCTGCTCGACCGGCTGTAGGCGTAACGGGCCAGGTTGTGCACCACCAGCATGGCCAGGCAGCCGAACAGCAGGCCCATGAGCAGGGTCTGGCGCTGGTCGGCGGCAGCGGTGACGGCAGGCAGCAGGGCGACATTGGGGCGCAACTGATGGGCCGATGCCAGGCGCAGGTAAAGGTCCAGGGCGTGCGAGCTGATGGGCACCGGCAGCAGGATGTCGGTGTTGGCCAGGGCGGGTTCCACGCCCAGGCTGTCACGACCACTGCGTTGCTGGCGGACCAGCGTATCGCCGTCCAGTACGTAGAATTCGAGCTCGGACAGGTCGGGCGCGAAAATGCGCAATACCTGTTCGTGAGGGCCGGGCGGCAGGCGGTAATGCAACCATTGCGCGGTATTGGCGGCGGTAGGGGTCAACTGGCTCAGTTCGAGGGGGCTGAACTGGTTTTGATAGCGGGGCGAGCGTATGTCGCTCAGTTGCAGGTGTGCGTGTTCATCGAGCAATACCGACCAGCCACTGCCGGACTCGGCCATGGCCGGGTACGCGCACAACAGGGTCAGTGCACAGACAATCGATGAAATGGCGATCCTGAGCCAACGCACAGCGAAATCCCTTCGAAGGTTTAATGACTGAGTATAACTATGCGCGGCGGATAAAGCGTAGGGCTACTGGCCGAACGGCCTTTAGTACCGGTCTAACCCGGTACTAAAGGCGTAAGGAAATGTTACTTGGCGCTTTCCCGAGCGATGGCGCGGTAGCCAATATCGGAGCGGTAGAAGCAACCTTCCCAGTCGATCTGGCTGGCCAGGGCGTAGGCTTGTTGCTGGGCTTCACCCACGGTATCGCCCAGGGCGGTGGCACACAGCACGCGGCCGCCGGAGGTCACGACCTGGCCGTCTTTCAAGGCGGTACCGGCGTGGAAGACCTTGCCGGACAGTTGCGCGGCAGCGTCCAGGCCGCCGATGGCGGCGCCCTTGGCGTAGTCGCCCGGGTAGCCGCCGGCCGCCAGCACCACGCCTAGGCTAGGGCGCGGGTCCCACTGGGCCTCGATCTTGTCCAGCGCCTGGGCCAGGGCGGCCTCTACCAGCAGCACCAGGCTCGATTGCAGGCGCAGCATCACGGGCTGGGTTTCGGGGTCGCCGAAACGGCAATTGAACTCGATGACCTTCGGGTTACCGGCCTTGTCGATCATCAGGCCTGCGTACAGGAAACCGGTGTAGACATTGCCTTCCTCGGCCATGCCGCGCACGGTCGGCCAGATCACCTGGTCCATGACCTTCTGGTGCACGTCGGCGGTCACCACCGGGGCAGGGGAATAAGCGCCCATGCCGCCGGTGTTCGGGCCGCTGTCGCCGTCGCCGACGCGCTTGTGGTCCTGGCTGGTGGCCATGGGCAGCACGTTCTTGCCGTCGACCATGACGATGAAGCTGGCTTCCTCGCCGTCCAGGAACTCCTCGATGACCACGCGCGAACCGGCGTCACCGAAGGCGTTGCCGGCCAGCATGTCGCGCACCGCGTCCTCGGCTTCGGCCAGGGTCAGGGCAACGATGACGCCTTTGCCGGCGGCCAGTCCGTCGGCCTTGATGACGATGGGCGCACCCTTTTCACGCAGGTAGGCCAGGGCAGGCTCGATTTCGGTGAAGTTCTGGTATTCGGCGGTCGGGATCTTGTGACGGGCCAGGAAGTCCTTGGCGAACGCCTTGGAGCCTTCCAGCTGAGCGGCGCCCTTGGTAGGGCCGAAGCAATCCAGGCCACGGCTGCGGAACAGGTCGACGACACCGGCCACCAGCGGCACTTCCGGGCCGACGATGGTCAGGGAAACGTTCTTCTCGGCGAAGTCGGCCAGTTGTTCGATGGCCTGCACGTCGATGGCGACGTTTTCGCACTTGGCTTCGGTGGCAGTGCCGGCGTTGCCGGGGGCGACGAAGACTTTCTCGACACGCGGGTCCTGGGCTACTTTCCAGGCCAGGGCGTGTTCACGGCCGCCGCTGCCAATGATCAATACGTTCATAGCTAAAAACCTCGAATTCTGTGTGGGCTTGCGCTGCAGGTGCAGAAACAGCGATTTCCCGTGGGGAAAACCGCGAATCGCGGCTTCCCCTGCTCTCGATCAGTGGCGGAAATGACGCATGCCGGTGAAGACCATGGCGATGCCGGCTTCGTCGGCCGCGGCGATGACTTCGGCGTCACGCATGGAGCCGCCTGGCTGGATCACTGCGGTGATGCCCACCTTGGCCGCGTTGTCGATGCCGTCACGGAACGGGAAGAACGCGTCGGAGGCCATGACCGCGCCCTGTACCTGCAGGCCAGCGTGCTCGGCCTTGATGGCGGCGATGCGCGCGGAGTTCACGCGGCTCATCTGGCCGGCGCCGACACCGATGGTCTGGCGGTTCTTGGCGTAGACGATAGCGTTGGACTTCACGTACTTGGCCACTTTCCAGGCGAAGATCAGGTCGTGGATCTCCTGCTCGGTCGGGGCGCGCTGGGTCACCACTTTCAGGTCGTCGGCGCCGATCATGCCGATGTCGCGGCTCTGAACCAGCAGGCCGCCGTTGACGCGCTTGTAGTCCCAGGCAGCGGCGCGGTCGGCCGACCACTGGCCGCAGGCCAGCAGGCGCACGTTGGCCTTGGCGGCAACGATGGCGCGGGCTTCTTCGCTGACGCTCGGGGCAATGATCACTTCCACGAACTGGCGGTCGACGATGGCCTTGGCGGTCTCGGCGTCCAGTTCGCGGTTGAAGGCGATGATGCCGCCGAACGCCGACTCGGTGTCAGTGGCATAGGCCAGTTCGTAGGCCTGGCGGATGCCGCCTTCGGCGTCTGGGCTGACGGCCACGCCGCACGGGTTGGCGTGCTTGACGATCACGCAGGCCGGTTTGACGAAGCTCTTCACGCACTCCAGGGCAGCGTCGGTGTCGGCCACGTTGTTGTAGGACAGTTCCTTGCCCTGCAACTGGGTAGCGGTGGCGATGCCCACTTCGGCTGGCTTGGCTTCCACGTAGAACGCCGCACTCTGGTGCGGGTTCTCGCCGTAGCGCATTTCCTGGGCCTTGATGAACTGGCTGTTGAAGGTGCGCGGGAATTCGCTGCGGCCTTCGGTGCTCAGGGTCTCGGCGGCCTGGTTCACGGTGCCCATGTAGTTGGCGATCATGCCGTCGTAGGCCGCGGTGTGCTCGAAAGCCTTGAGCATCAGGTCGAAGCGCTGAGCGTAGGTCAGGCCGCCGGCCTTCAGGCTGTCCAGCACCTGGCCGTAGTCGCTGGCGTTGACCACGATGGCCACGTCCTTGTGGTTCTTGGCCGCGGAGCGGACCATGGTCGGGCCGCCGATGTCGATGTTCTCGATGGCGGTCGGCAGGTCGCAGCCCGGCTTGCTGATGGTGGCTTCGAACGGATAGAGGTTGACCGCGACCAGGTCGATCGGCTTGATGCCGTGCTCGTTCATGATGGCGTCGTCGACGCCGCGACGGCCCAGGATGCCGCCGTGGATTTTCGGGTGCAGGGTCTTCACCCGGCCGTCCATCATTTCGGCGAAGCCGGTGTAATCCGCCACTTCCACTGCGGCAACGCCGTTGTCCTGCAGCAACTTGAAGGTACCGCCGGTGGACAGGATCTCGACGCCCAGGGCTTCGAGTTCACGGGCGAATTCAAGGATACCGGTCTTGTCGGAGACGCTGATCAAAGCGCGGCGGACGGGCAGGCGGGTAGTCTGGTCGGTCATTTCAATTTCCGTCTAAAGCAGAGGAGTCAGCAAAAAAGGCGACCCTGGACAGGTCGCCTTTTCTGGTTTGAATGCATGCTTACAGCAGATCGTATTGCTTGAGCTTCTTGCGCAAGGTACCGCGATTCAGGCCCAGCATCTCGCTGGCCTTCGTCTGGTTGCCCTTGACGTAGTTCATCACGCTTTCGAGCAAGGGGGCCTCGACTTCGGAAAGCACCAGGTTGTACACGTCAGTGACGGCAGCGCCCTCAAGATGGGCGAAATAATTGTGCAGCGCCTTCTCAACACTGCCGCGAAGGGTCTGACCCTCTTCGCTTGGCGTGTTCAGGTGCTGTTTCAAGTTGACGTTGTCGCTCACGGGCGTTGTTCCACTCACTAAAGTCTCGGTCATCATCGTCATGCGGCCACCCCCTGTCCGTCCCCTGTCACAGGGCTCTCATTACATTCACCGAGGAACTGGCGAACGTTGGCGCACTGCGCTTGCGTATCTTCCAAGCGGTTGAACTGGGCGCGGAATTCCTTGGCGCCCGGCAAGGTGGCCAGGTACCACCCGACATGCTTGCGGGCGATACGCACGCCCATCACATCGCCGTAGAAGGCGTGCAGTGCCGTCAGGTGCTCCAGCAGAATCTGTTCCACTTCACTCAATTGCGGTGCCGGCAGCAGTTCGCCGGTGCGCAGGTAATGCTCGGTCTCGCGAAAGATCCACGGCCGCCCCTGGGCGGCGCGGCCGATCAGCAGGCCGTCGGCGCCGGTGGCGTCGAGGACGCGCCGGGCCTTTTGCGGTGAATCGATGTCGCCATTGGCAAAGACCGGGATGGACACCGCCTGCTTGATGGCAGCGATGGTGTCGTATTCGGCTTCACCCGTGTAAAGGTCGGCGCGTGTGCGGCCATGTACCGCCAGGGCGCTGATGCCCGCCTGCTCGGCAATCTTTGCAACGGTGATGCCATTCTTGTTGGAACGGTCCCAGCCGGTGCGAATCTTCAGGGTGACGGGCACCTGGACGGCGCCGACCACGGCATGCAGGATCTCCTGCACCAGGGCCTCGTCTTTCAGTAAAGCGGAACCTGCCGCCTTGTTGCAGACTTTCTTCGCCGGGCAACCCATGTTGATGTCGATGATCTGGGCGCCCATTTCGACGTTGGCCCGTGCGGCCGCGGCCAGCATCTGCGCGTCACCGCCGGCGATCTGTACCGAGCGGGGCTCGGGATCGCCTTCGTGGATCATGCGCATGCGCGACTTGCGGCTGTTCCACAGGCTCATGTCACTGGTGACCATTTCTGATACGACCAGGCCTGCGCCCATCCGTCGGCAAAGCTGCCGGAAGGGCTGGTCCGTGACCCCCGCCATGGGGGCGAGGATCAGGGCGTTGTTCAATGTGTATGGGCCGATGCGTACCGCCGACATAGGTGTTCCCTGTTGTGGGGCCGGATCATTAGAGTTCGAAAAAGGGTGGGCATAATACCCGCTCTCGGTGACCGGATAAAGGTCGTTTTGGATAAAATCTGAACAACTATTTGCTTATGCCAAGCGGTTTGGTCGCTCGGCAGCTCCCGCAGCCGCCACTGTTTACAGGGGCTGGCTACTCCGGGGAGCGGAAGCTGAGGCTGTAATTCACCGCTTTCGGGCCCGGGTCGAGGATGTCCAGCGAGATGTGGATCGGGGTCTGGGGTGGCATTTCGGCCTGGCTACCGGCCAGCTCGCCCGACAGGTATTCGCCTGGCTTGAACCGACGACTGGCTATCAATTGGCCATTGAGGTCGGCGAAACGCAGTTCCAGCAGCGGGAAGGGCTGGGAGAACGGCGCGCGGTTGTAGATGATGGCGTCCACCACCAGCGCGCCATTGAAGTCGGGGTGGCTGCGCACCACCAGGTTGCTGCTCTTGATGCGGTCGATGTCGACCTTCGACGGCACGCTGCAGCCCAGGCTCGGGCATACCTGCTGGAACCATGGCCGGTACTGGTCCTGGCGGGCCAGTTCGTCGAAGTGGTACCACAGGTACTGGCCGCCCAGCGCCAGGGCGGCCACCAGGGTCGCCAGGGTCCACAGCAGCCGTTTACCCCACGGCGTGCGGCGTTTCTGCCAATCCAGTTGCAGCGGGTCGTCCATCAGGTCCAGCAGCGGCGCCTCGCGCAGGTTCGGCTCGCTGCGTTCGTGCCGGCCAGGGCGGGGCGCCGGTTCGTCAGGGTCGTCATCATCGGCATCCAGCGCCGACAAGCGCTCACCACGCGGCGGCAGGTCGTCATCAGCGTGCAGGCGGCCAAGGGCGGGCGCGTGCGCTTCGACGGGCGCCAGGGTCAGTGAAGGCTCGGTGCGCTCGTTGTCGGTGTCCTCGTCAAGGGCCGGCTGGCGCTCGATGATGGGGGGCGACGGTTCGTCATCGTCGTGCAGTTCGAGGTCCTCGGCGTGGGTGCCGAAGGGCCGCTCGTGCCACGCTTCATCCTGATGTTCGTCCCGGCTGGCGCTGAATGACTCCTCGCGTGGAGGGTGGTCCTTGAATGCCTTGACCGGCTGGATCTCCCGTTGCTCCAGGCGTGCCAGTTCGCCGTCGAGGTCGAGCTGGTCGAGGTCCAGCTCGTTGGCCGTCCACTCGCGCAGGCTGATGGGCGCGGCGCGCTGCTCGGCCACCGGTGGCGCGGGTTCCTGGGCCGGTTCCTGGCGGCCGGTGCTTTGCTCCAGCAACTGGCGCGCAGCGTTGAACACCTGCAGGCAGGCGCCACAACGCACCACTCCGCGGGCCACGCTCAGTTGAGTGTGGCTGACGCGAAAGCTGGTCTGGCAATGGGGGCACTGGGTGACGAAACTGTCGGTCATGCGCGGGTCCGGGTTATGCAGACAAGCATTCTAGGCACTCTCAGCGGCGGCGACCACTGATGCGTACCCAGCCATCGCGGTTGGCGATAGGGTCCAGGTCGAACGCGGCGGCATAGGCGGCGGCCACTTCCTCGCCTTGCTCGGCAAGGATGCCCGACAGGGCCAGCAGGCCGCCTGGCTTCACCAGGCCGGTCAGCTGTGGCGCCAGGGAAACCAGTGGGCCGGCCAGGATGTTGGCCACCAGCACATCGCTCTGTACTTGCGGCAGGTCTTGCGGAAGGTACAGCGGGAACTGCGCGTCGGCCACGCCATTGCGCCGGGCATTGTCGCGCGATGCTTCCAGCGCCTGCACGTCGATGTCGGTACCTACCGCCTGCTCAGCGCCGAGCAGCAGGGCGGCGATGGCCAGAATGCCCGAGCCGCAGCCGAAATCCAGCACGCTCCGGCCCTTCAGGTCCTGGCCATCGAGCCATTCCAGGCACAGCGCGGTAGTAGGGTGGGTGCCTGTGCCGAAGGCCAGGCCCGGGTCCAGCAGCAGGTTCACCGCGCCAGGCTCCGGGGCGGCGTGCCAGCTGGGCACGATCCACAGGCGCTGGCCGAAGCGCATGGGGTGGAAGTTGTCCATCCAGGTGCGCTCCCAGTCCTGGTCCTCGATCACCTCGGCGTGGTGCTCGGGCAGCACCGCGCCGGTCAGCAGTTCCAGGTGGGCGAACACGCTGGCGGGCTCGGCGTCGGCTTCGAACAGGGCCAGCAAGTGGGTGTGGGCCCACAGCGGCGTGGTGTTGAGTTCCGGTTCGAAGATCGGCTGGTCCTCGGCGTCCATGAAGGTGACCGAAACGGCGCCGACTTCCAGCAGGGCGTCTTCATAGGTTTCGGCTTGTTCTGGGCTGATGGCCAGACGAACTTGCAGCCACGGCATGGCGGGTACCTTTGAATAAATGGTGCGAAAGCATTGCAGTTTACTAGAGCCGCCGCTGAAAAGCTCCGAGGAAAAGCAGGTGCGGCGGCTTGCATCGGCTCCTTTCAGGGCCTGAGGTTGAATGTTCCGTCACCGCGGAAGTCAACCCCGGTTTGCTCGGGGTTGGGGGTCTGGAAGGCGAACTCACCTTTAAAGGTGTGCTCTTTTACGTTGATGTCCACGTCCAGATGGCCTTCCAGATAAGTGCTCCGTGACCATACATCGCCGTACTGGTCGCTGACATTCCAGAAGTATTGGAACAAGAAATCCGGCGTGGAAATCTTTCCTTTGATGATTGTCGACTCTGAGTCCGCCGGGATTAGCAGGAAAAAGGCCTGGAAGGAGGCGGAGTTTCGGTCGCCTGTGCTTGCTTCAAGCGTCCAGCCAGTGCGCCCCCAGCCAAGGAGGGTGTGGTCCGCCTGAAACGAGGAGCCGTTGCGTGTCCATTCGAACGTACCTGATGGCCGGGTGCCTGGCAGAATGTTCAACGCGCCAGGATTTGGTTTGTGTGAAAACATGGGATGATCTCCGGTAGGGTGCGCGGTCGCGCTTGACCATCCTCCTGCCGTGAAGCTTGCCGCCGCAACTGTAAGAAGTGACAGGTAAGCACCAATGAAAACGCCCCGACAAGTCGGGGCGTTTTTTGTGCAGCTATCTACAACCGTGGATTACTTCTGGGCAGCCAGCTTGTGTTCCAGGTAGTGGATGTTCACGCCGCCTTTGCAGAAGCCTTCGTCGCGGGTCAGGTCGCGGTGCAGCGGGATGTTGGTCTTGATCCCGTCCACCACGATCTCGTCGAGGGCATTGCGCATGCGCGCCATGGCTTCGTCGCGGTCCTTGCCGTAGGTGATCAGCTTGCCGATCAGCGAATCGTAGTTCGGCGGAACGGCATAGCCACTGTACAGGTGCGAATCGACGCGAACGCCGTTGCCGCCCGGTGCGTGGAAGTGCTTGACCGTGCCTGGGCTCGGGATGAAGCTCTTCGGGTCTTCGGCGTTGATGCGGCATTCCAGCGAGTGGCCGCGGATGACCACGTCGTCCTGGGTGTACGACAACGGGTTGCCCGCAGCAATGCTCAACATCTCCTTGAGGATGTCGATGCCGGTGACCATTTCCGATACCGGGTGCTCTACCTGTACGCGGGTGTTCATTTCGATGAAATAGAACGCGCCGTTTTCATACAGGAACTCGAAGGTGCCAGCACCGCGGTAGCCGATGTCGATGCACGCCTTGACGCAGCGGGCGAAGACCATCTGCCGGGCTTCTTCGTCGATACCCGGTGCCGGGGCTTCTTCCAGTACCTTCTGGTGACGGCGCTGCAGGGAGCAGTCACGGTCGCCCAGGTGGATGGCGTGGCCCTGGCCGTCGGACAGTACCTGCACTTCCACGTGGCGTGGGTTGGTCAGGAACTTCTCCAGGTAGACCATCGGGTTGCCGAACGCAGCACCGGCTTCGGTACGGGTCAGCTTGGCCGAAGCGATCAGGTCTTCTTCCTTGTGCACCACGCGCATGCCGCGACCACCACCGCCACCGGCGGCCTTGATGATCACCGGGTAGCCGACTTCACGGCCGATGCGCAGGGCTTCTTCCTCGTCTTCGGGCAGCGGGCCGTCGGACCCGGGAACGGTCGGCACGCCGGCTTCGATCATGGCGTGCTTGGCCGATACCTTGTCGCCCATCAGGCGAATGGTGTCGGCTTTCGGGCCGATGAAGGCGAAGCCGGATTTCTCGACCTGTTCGGCGAAGTCGGCGTTTTCAGCCAGGAAGCCGTAGCCAGGGTGAATGGCGGTAGCGCCAGTCACTTCGGCAGCTGCGATGATCGCCGGAATGTGCAGGTAGGATTGCGCAGCCGGTGCCGGACCGATGCAAACGGATTCGTCTGCCAGGCCCAGGTGCATCAGCTCCTTGTCGGCCTTGGAGTAGACGGCGACAGTCTTGATGCCCAGTTCCTTGCAGGCACGCAGGATCCGCAGGGCGATTTCGCCGCGGTTGGCAATCAGGACTTTTTCCAATTTCGCAGGTTGGGACATCGTTGGCTCTCCGCGATTCAAACGATGGTGAACAGCGGCTGGTCGAATTCAACCGGCTGGCCGTCTTCCACGAGGATCGATTCGATCACACCGCTGGTTTCAGCTTCGATGTGGTTCATCATCTTCATCGCTTCGACGATGCACAGGGTGTCGCCTTTCTTCACGGTCTGGCCGACTTCAACGAAGGCTGGCGAGGCAGGCGAAGCCTTGCGGTAGAAGGTCCCGACCATTGGCGAGCGCGCCACGGTGCCGTTCAGTTTCGGTGCGGCGGCCGGGGCGTCCGCAGCGGCGGCGGCTGGTGCTGCAGCCGGGGCGGCGGCAGGGGCGGCAACCGGGGCTGGAGCGTAGTACTGCTGGGCCGGGGTCTTGCTGTGGCGGCTGATCCGTACGGACTCTTCGCCTTCACGAATTTCCAGCTCGTCGATACCGGACTCTTCCAGCAGCTCGATCAGTTTCTTTACTTTGCGAATATCCATTAATCATCAACTCCCAAGGGTCGGTCAGGGGCGTTCAGGTAGTGTGTACAAATCGTTCCAGGGCGACCTCCCAAGCCAGTCGACAAGCGCTGGCGCCAAGGCCGCGGATCACCGTGGCGGCCGGTAGGGCCTGCCATGGCGATGGCGGAAATTGCTGCGGCGGCCCCGTGGGACACCCGCTGTTCGAGAAGTGGGATGCTCACTCTTGGCGGCGCGTCACGTTTTGCGTTGATACCAGGGGCAACTTGGGCGAAAACCTGAGGATCATCTGCATTCACGGCTCCTTGAATCTACCCGGGTTGTTCAGGCGGCACGACTATGCCGCAATGGGGCGACGACTGTCCAGTCAAGCACAATAGCCTGCACGTTGCCCGATGTTCGCCTGAAAATTGTGACTTGTTTGCTGAAATGAGTCACTTAGGTGGGCGCGGACGCTGAAGGCGCGGCTCAACGCGCCATTTGGCGGTCGGCGAGGGCGATCTTGCCGAGAAAGTCGACGGCGTTGATCTCGCCGATGACCTTGGCCTCAGTGATTTCGCTGCCGTTCGGTGCGAAGAACATCAGGGCAGGGGGACCAAACAGCTTGTAGCGGTCCAGCAGGGCGCGCTGCTCGGCGTTGCTGTCGGTGACGTCGAAACGTACCTGCTGGTAGCCCGCCAGGCGAGCTATCACCTGGGGGTCGGTGAGCACGTCGTGTTCGATGACCTTGCAACTGATGCACCAGTCGGCGTACCAGTCCAGCACCAGCGGCTTGCCGGCCTGTTTCGCCTGGGCCAGGGCTGCGTCCAGCTGCGCGGCGGTCGTGACTGTCTGCCAGTGGGTGCTGGCCGGGTTGGCCGTGGCGCTGGCGGCCAGCGGGGCGGGAAGCGGGCGTAGCGGGTCGCCCTGGCCACTGAATGCGCCATACCAGCACGCCAGGCCATACACCAACAGCAGCAAGCCCAGCAGCTGCGCCAGACGCTGGCGCGGCGGCTTGGCGGTGAACTCCAGCGCGCCCAGGAACAGCGCCACGCCCGCCGCCAGCAGGCCCACCAGCAACAGTGTCGCCGGCCCCGGCAGTACCCGGCTGAGCAGCCCGATGGCCAGGCCCAGCAGCAGCACACCGATGGCATTCTTGACCAGCTCCAGCCACGGCCCGCTTTTGGGCAGCCAGGTGACCCCGCCAATGGCCACGGCCATGAGGGGCAGGCCCATGCCCAGACCCAGGGCGAACAGTTTGAGCGCCCCGCCCAGGGCGTCGCCGGTGGTGCTGATGTACAGCAGCGCACCGGCCAGCGGCGCCGAGACACAGGGCGACACCAGCAGGCTCGAGAGCACGCCCATGACCGCGGCGCCCCACAGCGAGCCGCCCTGGGTGTTGCCAGCGATACGGTCCAGGCGGTGACTGATGGCCGCTGGCAGCTTGAGCTCGAAGAGCCCGAACATCGACAGGGCAAACACCACGAAGAACAGCGAGAATGGTCCCAGCACCCAGGCCGATTGCAGCCTTGCCTGCAGATTCAGGCCGGCACCGAACAGCCCCATCAACGCTCCCAGCACCGCGAAGCACAGCGCCATGGGCAGCACGTAGGCCAGCGACAGGCTGTAACGGCGCACTTTGCTGGTCTGGCCACGCATGACCACCGCCGAAAGAATCGGCAGCATGGGCAGCACGCAGGGCGTGAAGGTCAGGCCTATGCCGCCCAGCAGATACAGCAGCAGTTCATTCCACGACCAGCCGCGCACAGGGGCACTGTCGACGGCAGAGGCGGTAGCCTGCGCCGGTGCGCCGCCATCGATGGCCAGCTTCTCGGTTTCCGGCGGGTAGCACAGGCCCTTGTCGGCGCAACCCTGGTAGGTGACGGCGAGGGTGAAGGGGCGTTGGTCAGCCGGGTCGCGGGGCAGTGTCACCTCGACGATGCCGTGGTACACCTCGACGTCGCCGAAGTAGTCGTCGTGCTTCTTCTCGCCGTCCGGCAACTGTGGCGCGCCGAGCTTGACGTCGGCTGGCGTGGCCTTGAACTGGAAACGGTGGCGGTACAGGTAGTAGCCGTCGGTGGCGACGAATTGCAGGGTGATGGCGTCAGGCGTGGTCTTGCTGAGGTTGAGCTGAAATGCCTGGTGCACCGGCAGGAAGTCGCTGTTGCCGTTCGGGGCGCCGCCCAAGGTAGCGCTGGGGCGTGAGTCCAGCAGACCGGCACCGAAAGCGGGCAGGGTCAGCACCAGTAACAGAAGGCAAAGCAGGCGGCGCATGGCAATCTCGCGAAACAAATGTGCGCGCATGATAGCCCAGCGGGCTCTGCCGTGCAGGGGGCGGGGTTGTTACTTCATCTGTCGGCTGCGGTTGCCCGGTTGCCGAGCCTGGCCAACCTCAGTCAAACGGCCAGCACCCGATTGCGTCCCAGCCCCTTGGCCCGGTACAGCGCCTCATCGGCCAGGGTGGCCATGGTCAGGCTGTCGCTGGCCTCGACCATTGCCACCACCCCCGCGCTGAACGTGCACTGCAGGTCGTGGGGTTGGGCGGGATAATGGATCTCCGCGAAGCGCTCGCGAATCTCGTCGAGCACGGCGTGGGCTGCCGCGATATCGGTGTCGGGCATGACGATGGCGAATTCCTCGCCACCGTAGCGGCCGATGAAGTCGGTCTTGCGCAGCCGCTGCTTGAGGAACAGCGCCAGGCTCTTGATCACCCGGTCGCCCATGGGGTGGCCGTGGCTGTCGTTGACCTTCTTGAAATGGTCAATGTCGAGCATGGCGAAGCTCAGCGGCTGGCCCTCGCGGCGGGCCCGGAACGCGCAATCCTCCAGCAGTTGCAGGATATGGGTGTGGTTGTACAGCCCGGTCAGGCTGTCGCGCACCATGCGCGACTTGAGGTTGCGCGCGCGAGCGGCGCGGTTGCGCACCGTGGTGATCAGGTGGCGCGAACGGATGGGCTTGGTCAGGAAGTCGTCGCCGCCTTCGCTCATGGCGTCCAGTTGCTTGTCCAGGTCGTCCTCGGCCGACAGGTAGATGATCGGCACGCTGACATAGCGGTCGTTGTGGCGGATGACCTTGGCCAACTCGGGCCCCGTGCAGGCGGGCATGTACATGTCCAGGATGATCAGGTCGGGTTGGAAGTCGGCCAGTTCCGCCATGGTGCCGATGGGGTCGGTCAAGGTACGGGTGACGATTCCGGCGTTGTTCAGCAAGCGTTCGGTGTGCATCGCCTGAGCGCGGGAATCGTCAATGATCAATACCTTGAACGGCTCGTACTGGGCCACGCAGGTCAGGGCTTCGATCTTTTCCAGCAGGCCGGAGGCTTCCAGGGCACCGGTGAGAAACTCCTGGCCGCCGGCGCGTACCGCCGCTAGTCGCGTGGGGGTGTCGGCTTCATGCAGGCTGAAGAACAGCAGCGGCAGTTTCGGTTCCTGGCCTTGCTGGGCCTGGGCGGCCAGTTGCAGGCCGGCGCCGCGACCGCCGAAGTCCACATCCATGACGATGGCCGCCGGCAGGCACTCGCGTAGCGAGTCCTGAAACGCCGCGGGGTTGACCAATGCCTGCACATACAGGCCGAAGAACTCCAGTTGCATGGCCAGCCGTTCACCGCGCTCGACGTCCTGCAACAGCAGATAAACCGGCTTGCGCACGGGCGGCAGCGGGGTCTGGTCGAGGCTGTCGCCGTGGCGCAGGCCCGTGCGGGACAGGCGTTGCATCAGGCGGTTGAGCTCGCTGATGGCCTCGCTGCTCAAGCGTCCCTGGTTGGTTTCCACGGCCAGCAGCACCTGCTGGAGCTGGCGGGCGATCTGGCTGTGCTCGGGTTGTTCGAAACGTTCGGCGAAGCGCAGCAGGCGCACGTTGGCTTCATCGAGTTCACACAAGCTTTCCCCCGACCATTCGCTGCGTTGCAGGCGCTGCCAGGCCTCCAGAATATGCCGGGCCTGGTGGATGACCCGCTGGGCAAAATGATGCTTTAACCGCTCTCGGCTGGGGTCTTGGGGTTCGGTCATGGGCTGACTGCTTATGGGGGCAAGGTGCTGCGTGATGGCCCTATGCTAGCACAGGGTTTTTTTCTCGTGCTGGCCGCTGGGCATATAAAGGCAAAGGTTCTTGCATTCATTTAATGACTGGCCAGTCGCTTATGCGCGGGCCGCTGCTTGATTTATAGTGCAGGCCAGGGTCGCGAGCCCCGCAGTGTCTCGAGGCGTCACATCGAGTTTCACTGGCACGATGCGCGGGGTTCGCGGTCGAACTTTTGAATTCAGTGATCGAAAGGATATAGCCATGCTGGACTGGAAGAACCGCACAGGCAAAGGCGAGGCGCCCGCGAGCGCCGACAGCAAGGGAGCGGCTGCAACCGCACCGCGCAGTTACCTGCGCGGCCTGCTGGTCAGCCGCGCATTGCTCAGCGTCATCGCGATCTACCTGCTGGTTACCGGTGCCCTGGGGTGGTACTGGAGCGAAGAGCCTGCGCTGTTCCCGGTGCAACAGCATGCCCAGGAGGCTGCGGCCCACGAGGGGCACAAGATGGTGGTGGGCTACACCACCGTGGAAACCCTCAAGACTGTGGCGGGCACCCTGCTGAACAAGCCTGGTGGCTATATCTCCAACGACCGTTTCCCCCCAGGCCTGTGGATGGACAACATGCCCAGCTGGGAATACGGCGTACTGGTCCAGGTACGCGATTTCAGCCGTGCGCTGCGCAAGGATTTCGCCCGTTCCCAGTCGCAATCGGCTGAAGACGGCGACCTGGTGCGCGCCGAGCCGCGCTTCAACTTCGACAACAAGAGCTGGATCTGGCCATCCAGCGAGTCCGAGTTCCAGGAAGGCATCAATTCCCTGAGCCGCTACCAGGCGCGCTTGTCCGACCCTAACCAGACCGGAGCGCTGTTCTACCCGCGCGCCGACAACCTGAACAACTGGCTGGGCGACGTCGCTACGCGCCTGGGGTCGCTGTCCCAGCGCCTGTCTGCCAGCGTCGGCCGAGTCAAGCTCAACAGCACCCTGAAAACCGAAACCGTGGTGCCGGGCCAGGCGCCGCAGCTGGACGAGGAGATCGTCGAGACCCCCTGGATGCAGATCGATAACGTCTTCTATGAAGCTCGCGGCCAGGCCTGGGCCCTGTCGCACATGCTGCGCGCGGTCGAGGTGGACTTCGCCGATGTTCTGGCCAAGAAGAACGCCACGGTCAGCGTGCGCCAGATCATTCGTGAACTGGAAGCTTCCCAGGAGCCGGTCTGGAGCCCGATGATCCTCAACGGCAGTGGTTTCGGCATCCTGGCCAACCATTCCCTGGTAATGGCCAACTACATCTCCCGCGCCAACGCGGCGGTCATCGACCTGCGTCAATTGCTGTCCCAGGGGTGACGGATGAGCTACTCCGATAAAGAAGCGGCGCACCGCGCTGCTTCCGACGCCGAGCAGATTGCCTGGGTCGACGAACAGGACACCGTGCTGGGCGCCTTGCCGCGCCAGCAACTGCGTGAGCGTGGCCTGATCGGCCGCGCCACCTTCATCGTGCTGTTCAACGCCGCTGGCGAGCTGTGCGTGCACCGCCGTACCCTGAGCAAGGCGGTGTACCCCGGTTACTGGGACGTGGCGGCCGGTGGCATGGTGGGTGCTGGTGAAAGCTATGAGGATTCGGCGGCCCGCGAGCTGCACGAGGAACTGGGAGTGGCCGGCGTGCCCCTCACGGCCCACGGCCATTTCTTCTTCGACGAACCCTGCAACCGCGCCTGGTGCGCGGTGTACTCGGCGGTGTGGGACGGCCCTTTGAGCGTTCAACCGGAAGAGGTCATGGAGGCGGGGTTCATGCCCGTGGCCCAGGCCCTGGCCGAAAGCGAAACCCGGCCGTACTGCCCGGACTCGCTGATGGCACTGCGGCTGTGCATAACCCCGTGAGCCACGGTGTGGGCTGGCTTGCCCTGGAGCTTCGCAGGTTTCAGACGTTCGCTGGCAAGCCAGCTTCCCCATGACGGAGCGGCGCGTCCTCGATATGAGTGTTTGCCCAACGCGCGGCACGTCGCGAAAGTTGTGGAAAATGGCGCGTTTTGGCACTTAGCATTCCTTGCATTTGCCGTTACACTGCGCGACCTTTTCAAACTGCAGGCCTTCAACCGCCTTCAGTAGCGCTGCCCCTGCCTGAGTGGGGCTTCGCGGTCGGTCCCGCCCCGTGCGCCGGCCAGTTTTTTCGTCCTCACAAGAGGATTGCCAGTGGCCAAAAAAGCCGCATCCTTCGCCGCACTCGGCGGCCTGGTGTTCTCCACCGATGCAGGTCGGCATTGCCCGGACTGTCGTCAACCCCTGGATGCTTGCATCTGCAAGCAAGCCGTCATCCCTGAAGGTGACGGTATTGCCCGTGTGCGTCGTGAAAGCAAGGGCCGGGGCGGCAAGACGGTGACCACCATCACCGGCGTCCCGCTGGCGCCCGACGACCTCAAGGAACTGGCCTCCACCCTCAAGCGTCGCTGCGGTACCGGCGGTGCACTCAAGGATGGCGTCATTGAAATCCAGGGCGACCACGTCGAGCTGCTGCTCGGCGAATTGGTCAAGCAGGGTTTCAAGGCCAAGAAGTCCGGCGGCTGAGCCGCCCGGGCGCTTTCTCCCTTTTTGCAAACTTGGCGCGCCCTGCAGGGTCTACCCTGCACAGGCGGGTAATCGTCATCTTCACTTATTACACTGCAGCGGCCCGATGGCCGCTGGCATTTGACTTTTTATAGGGGACTTCGATGTCCGTACGACGCACACGCAAAGACGATGGCAGCCAATGGACAGTTGCGGACAGCCGCAGTGTTTACGGGATACGCCATTGGGGGGCCGGTTATTTCGCGATCAACGAGGCCGGGCGCGTGGAAGTGCGTCCCAATGGGCCGCAGAGCGCACCCATCGACCTGTTCGAACAAGTGGACGAACTGCGCAAGAGCGGTTTGTCGCTGCCATTGCTGGTGCGCTTCCCTGACATTCTGCAAGACCGCGTGCGCCAGCTGACCGGCGCCTTCGACGCCAACATCGCGCGCCTGGATTACCAGAGCCAGTACACCGCGCTGTACCCGATCAAGGTGAACCAGCAGGAAGCGGTGGTGGAAAACATCATCGCCACCCAGAACGTGTCCATCGGCCTTGAGGCCGGTTCCAAACCCGAGCTGCTGGCCGTGCTGGCCCTGGCGCCCAAGGGCGGCACCATCGTCTGCAACGGCTACAAGGACCGCGAGTTCATTCGCCTGGCGCTGATGGGCCAGAAACTGGGCCATAACGTCTTCATCGTCATCGAGAAAGAGTCGGAAGTGGCGCTGGTGATCGAAGAAGCGGCCGACCTCAAGGTCAAGCCGCAGGTGGGCCTGCGCGTGCGCCTGTCGTCGCTGGCCTCCAGCAAGTGGGCCGACACCGGTGGCGAGAAGTCCAAGTTCGGCCTGTCGGCCGCCCAGTTGCTATCGGTCGTGGAGCGCTTCCGCGCCGCCGGCCTGGACGACGGCATTCGCCTGCTGCACTTCCACATGGGTTCGCAGATCGCCAACCTGGCTGACTACCAGCACGGCTTCAAGGAAGCCATTCGCTACTACGGCGAACTGCGCGCCCTGGGCTTGCCGGTGGACCACATCGACGTGGGCGGCGGCCTGGGCGTCGACTACGACGGCACCCACTCGCGCAATGCCAGCTCCATCAACTACGACATGGACGATTACGCCGGTGTCGTGGTGGGCATGCTCAAGGAATTCTGCGACGCCCAGGGCCTGCCGCACCCGCACATTTTCTCGGAAAGCGGCCGCTCCCTGACCGCGCACCACGCCATGCTGGTGGTGCAGGTGACCGACGTCGAGAAGCACAACGACGACGTGCCGGAAATCGAAGACAAGGAAAGCCTGCCGGAAACCGTGCAATGGCTGGTGGACCTGCTGGGCCCGACCGACATCGAAATGGTCACCGAGACCTACTGGCGCGCCACCCACTACATGAGCGACGTAGCCACCCAGTACGCCGATGGCAAGATCACCCTGGCGCAGAAAGCCCTGGCCGAGCAATGCTACTTCGCCGTGTGCCGCCGCCTGCACAATTCGCTGAAGGCGCGCCAGCGCTCGCACCGCATGGTGCTGGACGAACTCAACGACAAGCTGGCCGACAAGTACATCTGCAACTTCTCGGTGTTCCAGAGCCTGCCCGACACCTGGGCCATCGGCCAGGTACTGCCGATCCTGCCGCTGCACCGCCTGGACGAAGAGCCCATGCGCCGCGCCGTGCTGCAGGACCTGACCTGCGACAGCGACGGCAAGATCAAGCAATACGTCGACGAGCAGAGCATCGAGACCAGCCTGCCGGTGCATTCGGTGAACGAAGGCGAGGACTACTTGCTGGGTATCTTCCTGGTCGGCGCCTACCAGGAAATCCTGGGTGACATGCACAACCTGTTCGGCGACACCGACTCGGTGAACATCTACCAGAACGCCGATGGCAGCGTGTACCACGCCGGCATCGAGACCCACGACACCATCGAGGACATGCTGCGCTACGTGCACCTGTCGCCCGAGGAACTGATGACCCACTACCGTGACAAGGTCGCCAGCGCCAAGATCAGCGCCCGTGAACGCACTCAGTACCTGGACGCATTGCGCCTGGGCCTGACCCGTTCCTCGTACCTGTCGTCGTGAGCTGAATGAGAGGCCTGCTGGCCGTGCTGGGCGGGGCGATCATCGCCCTGCTGGCGGCCTGCTCGCCGCTGAAACTGGTCGACGGCCTGACACCGTCGGACAGTTACCGGCTGACAGCGGGCATTGCCTACGGCAGCGACCCACGCCAGCAACTGGATATCTACCAGCCTTTGAAACCACTGCCGGAGCATCCGGTGGTGGTTTTTTTCTATGGGGGCACCTGGAACAGTGGCTCGCGGCAGCAATACCGGTTCGTCGGCGAAGCCCTCGCTTCACGGGGCATACTGACCGTGGTCGCCGATTACCGGCTGTACCCGCAGGTGCGCTACCCCGACTTCCTCAAGGACAATGCCGCGGCGCTGGCCTGGACCTGGCGGCACATCGCCGGGTATGGCGGCAACCTCGAACGACTGTTCGTGATGGGGCACAGCTCCGGCGCCTACAACGCCTCGATGCTGGCGCTGGACCCGCGCTGGCTGGCCGCCGAAGGCCTTAGCCCCACCATCCTGCATGGCTGGATAGGCCTGGCCGGGCCCTATGATTTCCTGCCCATCGAAAACCCGCAAGCCAAGCCCGTGTTCTTTTCCCCTCACGAGCCGCCCGACTCCCAGCCCATCCACCACCTGAGCGCCCAGGCACCACCGGCGCTGCTGATAGCCGCCAACAGCGATAACCTGGTCAACCCGCGGCGCAACACCTGGCAACTGGCGACCCGTTTGCGCGAGCAAGGCGTGCCGGTGCAAGACTTCTACTACAACCGCATCAACCACATCACGCTGGTGGGCAGCCTCGCCCGGCCGCTGCGCTGGTTGGCCCCGGTGCTGCCGGACATCGTGCAATTCGTCAGCCGCCCGTCAACCCCGTAGCAGTGGCAGCGCCCTGCGAAAGCGTCAGGTGAACCAACCGTCGCGCTGGTGCAAACGCCAGCCCACCACCCCCAGCGTCACCGCCCGCAACGCCATGAACAAGAGAAAACTCAACCACAGGCCGTGGTTGCCCAACCCTGTGGTCAGTACTGCCACCGGCAGCATCAGCGCCACGCTCAGCAGCATGGCGTTGCGCATTTCCCGCGCCCGGGTGGCGCCGATGAACAGGCCGTCGAGCAGGTAGCTGGCCACGGCTATCAGCGGTAGCACCGCCAGGTAGGGCAAGTAGGTATCCGCTGTCTCGCGCACGCTGGGAATGTCGGTCTGCATGGCAATGAACAGGTGCCCGCCGAACAGGAATACCCCCGCGAACGCCACGCTGGCCAGCAGCGACCAACCGCAGGCCACCGTCATGGACCGCCGCAGTTGGGCACGGTTGCCCGCGCCGATGGCGTGCCCGCAGAGCGCTTCCACCGCATGGGCCAAGCCGTCCAGGGCGTAGGCCGTGATCATCAGGCCATTGAGGAGCAGGGCATTGGCGGCCACCGTGGCATCGCCCAGCCGCGCCCCCTGCACGGTCACCAGGAAGAACACCAATTGCAACGCCAGGCTGCGCAGGAAGATGTCGCGGTTGACCACCAGCATGGGCTTCCAGCTATGCCAGGCTTTCAGTGCCGCCCACGCCATGTGCCCCGGGTAGGCCCGCAACGATGGCCGGGTCAGCGCCAGGCCGATGGCCACCGACAACCACTCCGCCAACACCGATGCCCACGCCGAGCCGATCACGCCCCAGCCAAGCCCAATTACCAACCACAGGTTCAGACCGATGTTGGTGAAGTTGGTGACCAGCAGGATGGCCAGTGGTGCGCGGGCGTTCTGGGTCCCCAGAAACCAGCCGACCAGGGCGTAGGTCGCCAGCGCGGCGGGCAGGCCCAGCAGGCGCACTTGGAAGAAGTCGCGGGTACTTTGCTCAAGGGCCGCCGAGGGTTGCATCAGGCCCAGGGCCAGGTGGCTGAACGGCAAGGCCAGGGCCCACAGCAACAGGGAAAACAGCAGGGCCAGGGACAACCCCTGCACCAGCACCCGGCGCAACATGGCGCCGTCGTCGCGCCCCGCCGCCTGGGCCGCAAACCCCGTGGCGCCCATGCGCAAAAAGCCCATCATCGAGGCCAGGAAACTGTAGAGGCTGGCGCCCACCGCTACGGCGCCCAGTTGGTGAGCGTGGGGCAGGTGGCCGATGACAGCGCTGTCGACCAGCGCCACCAGTGGCACGGAAATGTTGGAGAGGATCATTGGCGCGGCAAGGCCCCACACCCGGCGGTGGGTAGGGCGGTCGCGCCAATCGTTCAGCAGTGTACTCATGCGGGCTCCTTCACGGGCCCGACATGCTACCTCATTGTGCTCAGTGGATAATCCAGCTGAGCAGCCACAAGCCCAGGATCAGCCAGATCACCCCGAGGAAAATCGAGGCGCGCATGAACGCGCGTAAGGCTGAATACAGAAACATCAGGCCGATGACCAGGGCGATGATGCTGATCAGCGAGGTGTCCATGCCCAGGGTGCGCGACAGCCCCTCGACGAAATTGCCCCCCGCGTGGGCCAGCAGGTTGAACAGCCAGCTCAGGCTGTCGACCACGAAACGAATGATCGCGCCCAGCGCCTGGCCCAGCCATTCGAAAAAACCATCTGCGTGCATGTGTGCTTCCCGATCGATTACCGGCTGATGCCGGCCAGAGGCTTGGGCAGGGGCTTTGCCGCCGAGTTCCCCTGCTGCCTATATCTTAGCCAGCCTGACAGTGACCTGGGTGGCTCCGTGTGACCGGGCCCATGACGCCTATGTGCTCAATGGCCAACCAGATGGACCTTGGGTTGCGGGAAGAGGTTGTTCAGGGTTTCCAGCAAGCGCACGTGATAGATGGGCTTGCGGAACAGGTCCAGCACCTGCAGGCGCAGCATATCGCTGACGTCCTCCATGTCGGCGTGGCCCGAGGTGACGATCACCGGCAAATGCTGGCGCGAGGTGTGCTCGCGCAAGCGCTTGATCAGCGACATGCCGCTTTCCTCCGGCATGCGCAGGTCGGTGATGACCAGCGCGATGTCAGGGTGGCGGGTAAGGTGGTGCAGGGCGAGTTTCACCGAGGTGGCGGTGAAACAGCAGAAACCCTCGCCTTCCAGGAGCTCGGCGAGCTCGAGCAGGGCGTCCTCCTCGTCGTCCACGAGAAGCAGTTGTTGGCGTGGGGGTGGAGAGGGGCTCATAGGGGGTACCTGATGCCGGGTAAAGTCATGGTAGCGCGCTTTTGATGCTGTTGAATACGTTGGTGAGGCCGGCCTGGATCGGTGTGCTGAACGAGAAGATGAATACAGCAATCATAGCCGCGATGATGGCATATTCAATGCCGGATGCGCCGTCTTTGTCGCGCAGGAACTTAACGACCTTGTGCTTCATTTTGACGAGGGACATACAACACACTCCTTGCGTAGAGGACGCTAATGCTGCGGTTTTTGCGACGTGGTTCCCTTCAAATGCAGCATCGACAACAACCCGACACCCGGCAACTGTAAGAAAGCGTTAGCGCTAAAGTGATAGTCCCCAATTCGGCGCCAACAAGTCGTTGTTTTTCAGAGGCGCCATCGTTTGCGCCGAATTTGTTCCGCCAGGTAATGGCGTTTCGTCCTACCTCAACTACCTTGAAATAGCGAAATGGTTTCACCCACTTAACAACTGTACACGGCCATTGTTGGCAAGGATGACGGTTGAGGCATAGGGAGGCGCCCAGATGAGCAGTCGTTTCACCATGATCCTGGCAGGCCTCTTTCTAGTGGGTGCACTGATCGCAGGGTACTGGGGCATTGTCCTCAGCCGACCTGCGCCGCCCGTGCCCGTGCCTGAGGCTGCTGCGCCCACCAGCGCAGCGCAGGCACAAACCGAGGCGCCCACACCCCCCGACCTGCTTCAGCCCGTGGTGGTGCTGGCCCATGACGTGGCGGCCAACGTACCGCTGGTGGCCACGGATTTGACGGTGGAAAAGGTGCGCATTGCTCCGCCGGGCAGCCTCGCCGCCGTGGACAAGGCAGTGGGCCGCAGTACATGGCGCCCGCTGGCGGGGGGTACCTGGCTCAGTGACGATTCGTTCAGCCCTGGCGGCCCGCTGGCGCGCATGATCCGCCCGGACGAGCGTGCCCTTGCGGTGGCGGTTGACGAGGTGATCAGCGCCGCCGGTCAATTGACCCCCGGCGATTATGTGGATGTGATGCTGTACTTGCGTCAGGACCAGAGCAACCCGCTGGCCTCCGCCCAGGTGGTGGTACCAGCGGTACGGGTGCTCAGCGTCGGCGACCAGTTGGGCCCGGCCAATAATGGCCAGCCTGCAGCGCCTGACGCCGTGCCTGATGACAAGAACCGCCGGGCCGCGCGCACCGTGGTGCTGGCTGTGCCTCAGGCGCTGGTCAGCCGGTTGATGCTCGGGGCGCAGGCCGGAACCCTGCGCCTGGCTGTGCGCAGTGCCGATGAACAGCGCCTGGCCCATTACTGGGCCGGCGACCAGGCCGCAAGCGAGGCCGTGGAAAGCACCAACCGCCAGTTGCTGCAGTTCAGCCAACTGGCGATGACCAACGCAACGCCAGCGCCTGTTGGGCCAGCCCCGGCGCGGCGCAAGATGGAAGTGATTCGTGGAGCCGTGGTAGACAAACAGGCCAACGCGCAAACGCCCTGAATTACAGCAAGGATGCCTTCAATGAGCTGTCGTACCGTGCCAGTTTTCCAGCGAGTGATTTACAGCGTGCTGCTGGCGGGATGTTGTGTGCCCGCGGTTCAGGCTGCCGTGGCCGGTTGCGGGCAATTGCCTGCGCTGCCCGGCGTATTCGAGGTGGAGCAGGGCGGCCAGACCGAGGTGCATAGCCCGGTAGCCATTACCCGGGTGGCGGTGGGCGAACCGAAGATCGCTGACGTACGCGAAGCGGGCGACAACGGCGTGCTGCTGACCGGCGTGGCCCCAGGCACCACCAGCCTGATGCTCTGGACCGGGTGTTCCACGGCGCCACGCCAAGCCATGGTCTTCGTCCGTGGGGCGGCCACCGCTGGCATGGACCCGCGCAACGGGCCGCCTTCGGTCGACCCCGGTTTGCCCAGCCAGGTGCAGACCGATATCCGCTTCGTCGAGATCAGCCGCACCAAACTCAAGGAGGCCAGTACGTCGATCTTCGGCAAGGGCTCCAACTTTCTGTTTGGCTCACCCAGTACCGTCAGCGGCACGGTGGCGCCGGGTGCCATCGGCGACGTGGCCGGGGCCGCGACGCTGGCCAGTGGCACGTTCAACATCGCCTTCGGCGGCGGCAAGGTGCTGGGGGTAATCAACGCGCTTGAGAGCAGCGGCTTCGCCTATACCCTGGCGCGGCCCACCCTGGTGGCGCTGACGGGCCAGAGCGCCAGCTTCCTGGCGGGGGGTGAGGTGCCGATCCCGGTGCCCAGTGCGGGCAGCAACAACATCTCCATCGAGTACAAGGAATTCGGCATTCGCCTGACGCTGACTCCCACGGTGGTGAGCGGCGACCGCATTTCCCTGAAGGTCGCCCCCGAAGTCAGTGAGCTGGATTACAGCGGCGGCATCACCATCGCCGGTACCACGGTGCCGGCGCTTAATGTGCGGCGTACCGATACCAGCGTGTCGCTAGCCGACGGCGAGAGTTTCGTGATCAGCGGCCTGATCAGCAACAAGACGGTGTCGGCGGTGGACAAGTTCCCCGGGTTGGGTGACATCCCGATCCTGGGGGCGTTCTTCCGCAATTCGGCCCTCACCCGCGAAGAAAAAGAGCTGCTGATGGTGGTCACGCCGCACCTGGTCAGGCCCCTGGCGGCCGATGCGAAGCTGCCGAGTTTGCCCGGGGAGAAAATGCGCAATTACGACCCCAACTTCTACCGCATGTATTTCCTCGAAAACGGTAACTACGACCGAATGAGCGGGTTGTCCCAATGAGCTCAGAGCCTGAGCCAGACCTTCCTCGCCATCACCCGCAACGACGGTGACCTGGAGTGGTTGCAAGGCGCCCTGGCGCCGCTGGGCCAGGTGGTCGGTGCCGCCGGCGACAGCTTGGACGAACTGCTGGCTCTGGTGGACGTGACCTTTGCCAGCCTGGTGTTCATCGGCCTGGACCGCGACCAGGTAGGCAACCAGTGCGCGCTGATCGAAGGCGCCCTGGAAGCCAAGCCAATGCTGGCCGTGGTGGCGCTGGGCGACGGCATGGACAACCAGTTGGTGCTCAACGCCATGCGCGCCGGGGCCCGCGACTTTGTTGCCTATGGCTCGCGCTCCAGCGAGGTAGCGGGCCTGGTCAGGCGGCTGAGCAAGCGCCTGCCGCCCGTGGCCACCAACCCCAACCTGGGCGCGCTCACGGTACTGTACGGCGCCCAGTGCGACGGCGATGGCGCCTTGCTGTCGGCGCACTTGGGCCTGGTGGTGCACCGCAGCAAACAGCACACCTTGCTGCTGGACCTGGGGCTGCCGCACGGCGCCAGCCTGGGCATGCTCAACCTGGAGGCGACCTTTCATTTTGGCGATGCGCTGCGCAACTTGCGCCGCCTGGACGGCACCATGATCGACAGTGCCTTCCCGCGTTCACCCTCAGGCATGAGCATCCTGGCCTACAGCGAAAAGGACGAAGCGCTGGAAACCACCAGCGCCGCCGAGCTGTACATGCTGCTCAGCGCCCTGCGCCAGCACTTCCAGCACATCATCGTGAACCTCATGGGCCAGCCTGACAGCGAGGCGCTGCGCACCTTCGTCAGCCATTGCGACAAGCTGCTCTGGTACACCGACCAGAGCGTGGTGGAATGCCGCCGCAACCTGGCGGTGCTCAACCTGTGGCGCGAGAAAGGCATGAAGCTGCAGCACGCGCGCCTGCTGGTGGACCGCTACCTGCGCTCGGTGGTGCCCGATTCCGATGCATTGGGCAAGAGTTACGGGCTACCGGTGCTGTCAGTGCTGCCTTTCAGCCCGGAAATACGCATGAACGCCAAGAACCAGGGCGCCAGCCTGTTCGAACTGGCCCCACGGGAAACCCTGACCAACGGCCTCAAGGCCCTGGGCGAACGCCTGGCCAAGCGCTCTGAAAGCGTCAAGCCGCAAAGTTCGGGCTGGTTCAACCGGTTGTGGAGCAAGGAATGAGCGAAAAACTGTTCGGCGGCGGCCGTACCCAGGGTGGTAGTGGCGGCGACCCTCAGGGCCTGAAGCTGGTACTGCACCGCTTTATCATCGATGCCATCGAGGAATCCGGCAAGAACCTGCTGGAAGGCTCGCGGCCAGTATTGGCCCAGTTCGTCGTGGACAAGGTCGGTGACTATATCGCCCGTCGCCACCTGGCAGTGTCACGCTATGAGATGGAGCGCCTGGCTGAGGAACTGGTGGATGAACTGACCGGTTTCGGCCCGCTGGAGGTGCTTCTGCGCGACCCCACCGTGACCGAGATCCTGGTCAACGGCCCGCACCGGGTGTTCGTCGAGCGCCAAGGGGTGTTGCACCACACCGACCTGCGTTTCATCGACTCGCACCATGTGGAACGGGTGATGCAGCGTATCCTTGCGCCGCTGGGCCGGCGCCTGGACGAGTCATCGCCCATGGTCGACGCGCGTCTGCCTGACGGCAGCCGGGTCAATGCCATTATCCCGCCCATTGCCCTGGACGGCCCGTGCCTGTCGATCCGAAAGTTTCGCAAGGACATGCTCAAGAGCGCTGACCTGATGGCCACCCAGACCATCGACCAAGCCATCTACGATTTCATTCAGGAGGCCGTGGGCAAGCGCTGCAACATTCTGGTCAGTGGCGGTACCGGCACCGGCAAGACCACCCTCCTGAACATTCTCAGCCAGTTGATCAACCCCCATGAGCGGCTGGTCACCATCGAAGACGTGGCCGAGCTGCAACTGGATCACCCCCATGTGGTTCGCCTGGAGACCCGGCCGCCGAACGCGGAAGGGCACGGCGAAGTCAAGTCTTCGGACCTGATCCGCAACGCCCTGCGGATGCGCCCCGACCGCATCATCCTGGGCGAGATACGCGGCGTGGAAGTGGTGGATGTGCTGACGGCCATGAACACTGGCCACGACGGCTCCATGAGCACCGTCCATGCCAACAACGCACAGGATGCCCTGCTGCGCCTGGAAACGCTGGTAGGGCTGACCGGGCGCGCCGTGGCCGAGAAGACGCTGCGGCAGATGAT
Source organism: Pseudomonas eucalypticola (assembly GCF_013374995.1). Classification (NCBI taxonomy): domain Bacteria; kingdom Pseudomonadati; phylum Pseudomonadota; class Gammaproteobacteria; order Pseudomonadales; family Pseudomonadaceae; genus Pseudomonas; species Pseudomonas eucalypticola. The sequence goes on from NZ_CP056030.1 coordinate 712,299, forward strand.
CGTCGCGGCACTGGATGTGGTGATTCAACTGACGCGGCGACCCGATGGCCGCCGTTGCGTCAGCGAAGTGGTCGAGGTGGTGGGTGTGCGTGACGACGTCTACGTTACCAATACCCTGTTCCGCCTGGACCGCCAGACGGGGTACGGCTTTGTGCGCGAGGCCATCAACCCGGCCGGCGACAAGCTGCGCCGCGACTCCTTCAGCCACGTGCACTGAGGGGCACACCCATGCTCGGACCGATCGTGCTGGGGCTACTGAGCATGGGGCTGCTGGGCCTGTCGGCGCGGTTGTTCTTCCTGGGCATGCGCCGAAGCGGTGACAAGCGGGTGCTGGAGCGCCTGGGCCAAGGGCAGGTGGCCGCGGCCAGCGATCGGCCGCTGATGCGCTGGCTGGAACGTATGTTCCTGCGTGCCGGGCTGGGCCGGCCCCATGACCGAATCTGGTTGTTCATCGCCATCTGGGGCGGCCTGACGCTTGTCGGCCTGCTCGCCGGGCAATGGTTCGGCATGCTGCTGATGTTGCTGACGCCACCGCTGATATTGCGCGGCTACGTCAGCTGGCGCTACCGCCGCAGGGTGCAGCGAATGATCGAGCAGTTGCCCTCATTGCTTGATTACACGGTGCGCAGCCTGAAGTCCGGGCGGACCTTGGCCGATGCCGTGCTGGGCGCGATGGAGGCCAGCTACGACCCGTTGCGCGAGGCGCTGGCGCGGGTGGAGCGTAATGTGCGCCTGGGGGTCAGCCTGGACCAGGCGGTGGAAGACTTCGCCGAACTGTACGAACGCGACGAGTTTCGCCTGTTTGCGCTGGGGTTGCGCATCAATCAGCGCTTTGGCGGGAACGCGAGCGAGCTGCTGGAAAACCTCATCAAGCTGATACGCGAGCGCGAGCAGGGGGCGCGGCAATTGTCGGCCATGACCGGGGAAACCCGCCTGACCGCGTACGTGCTGGCCAGCTTGCCGGCGGCGGTGGCCGCTTACTTCCTGGCCACCAACCCGACCTACCTGTCCAAGGTCTGGCAGGACCCCAGTGGGCAGCACATGCTGATTGCCGCCATCGCGCTGCAGGTCTGCGGCTGCGTGGCGCTGTGGCGCATGCTGAGGAGTATCTGAGATGCCTTTGCTGCTCAGTGCGGTGCTGTTGTTGGCCGTGGTCGTATTGCTGGTCAACCAGTTGCTGGAGCATCGGCGTCGCCAGCGCCTGGTCAACCGACGGCTGCGTGGCGAAGCCGACGAGGTCAAGAGCACCCGTGGCTGGCTGCAGCGCCTGGGCGATAGTTCGCTCGGCCAACGGGCCATCAGCCTGGACAGTGAAACGCAGTTGCTGCTTGATCGGATTGGCTGGCGCAGGGCCGGTCAACGCTCGCAGTTTGCCGCCTGGCAAGTGGGCACGCCCCTGGTGATGTTCGTGCTGGTGTGGGCCGTGCAGACGCTATTTTTTCTGCCGGTGAACCATGAAGTCGTGGCGCCACTGCTCGGCCTGGGTGTGGGCTACATAGCGCCCAAGCGGGTGCTGGCCTGGGCGGCGGAACGACGCAAGCAGCAGATCAGCCGTGAGGTGTCTACCTTCATTCCGTTGCTGCGCATTCTGTTCGAATCCGGCCTTGCGGTGGAGCAGGCACTGCGGGTGCTGACCACTGAATCACAGACCCTGCTGCCGGCACTCAGCGCAGAGCTGAAACTGGTCCTTAACCGTGTGGATTCCGGCCTGGAACTGGGCGAGCAGTTGGACCATGCCGCCCATGCCGTGGCGGTCGATGAGTTCACCGACACCTGCGTCATCCTCCGCCAACTGATCAACCAGGGCGGCGGGGCGATGAAGTCCCTGCTGTCGCTCAAGCAACTGCTGGACGACCGCCGCCTGACCAACCTGCAGGAATACATTTCCAAACTCTCGGGCAAGATGTCGGTGGTGATGATGGTGTTCCTGTTTCCTGCCTTGCTCATTGTATTGGCCGGGCCCGGCATGCTGGCTATTTCCCGCGCCTTTGCCCACTGACCCCCTTGGAGCTTCACGGATGAAAGCACTGCTGTTGGCAACCTTGCTGTTGGCCCTGACCGGTTGCGCCGCCGATGGCCGTATCGACTGGCAGGCCCTGAACGGCAAACCGGGCGAATGCCCCAAACCGACGCCCGAACAGGAGCTGTCGCTGAACCTGGCCGATGACATGGCCAACGAAGGCCGCCTGCACGCCAGCCTGGCCAACCTGGAGGGGCTGCCGGGCAACCTGCTCCAGGTGCGCTTGCGCAAGGCCCGAGTGCTGCGCCAGTTAGGGCGCAGCGACGCTGAACCGCTTTACCGCGGCCTGCTGGGTACCTGCCTGGCCGCCGAAGGCGAGCATGGGCTGGGGCAACTGGCGGCGGCCCGTGGCAACAACGGCCTGGCCATGAGCCACTTGCAGCGGGCGGCGCGGCTGTCGCCCACCGATGACAAGATCCGCAACGACCTGGGTGTGGTCTACCTCAACCAACTGCGCCTGGACGACGCGCGCTTCGAGTTCCTGACGGCCATGGAACTCAAGCAGGAAGACCCTCTGGCGGCGTCCAACCTGGTCACGCTGCTGCTCTACCAGGACAACTGGAAGCAGGCTGCCGAACTGGTCAGCCGGGCCCACCTCACCCCCGATCAGGTTAACGCCGCCCAGGCACGGGCGGAAAAACTCAGGAGCGGCGTCAAGGTCGTGGCGACCCTCGATGCCCCGGCCAAATAAGCAGGAGGGAGTATGCGCATCAACCTTGGGTTACTGGTACTGACGCTGGCCTGGGTCCCGGCCTGGGCTATTCAACCCGGGCCGTCCTCGGCACCACAACAAGGTACCGAACAATGGCTGCAACTGCAGAGCAGCGGCCAGGTCGCCTCGCGCAACCCACAGGCGACCACGGCCATTGAGCATGAGGCGGCGATGCGCCGGTGGCTGGAAAGCTACACGCTGAAAATCCCGCAATGGTACAGGGACGAGGACTCGGGCAAGATCGGCAAGTAGCCGTCAGTGGTTGCCCGCGCGGCGTCGGTCGGAAGGCTGCGCGGGCCCCAGCGCCAACGCCAGTTGCGTGCGATTGTGCATGTGGGTCAGGCGCAGTACCTGGCTGACGTAAAGTTTGACGGTGTTTTCCGTGATGCCCAACTCGCAGGCGATCTGGTAGTTGGTCTGGCCTTTGCCGACCAACTGCGCCACGGCCAACTGGCGCGGGGACAAGCGGTCGAAGGCGGCTGGCACTGCGGCGCGCTCGGGGAAGCCGCTGGCGGGTGCCGGCCGCCGTGCCCGGTCGAGGTCGTGATATAGCTCATCGATGGACTCGGCCAGGTATTGCAATTTCTCGTTGAGGTGCCCCAGCTCCCGGTAGTGGGCTTGCTGCTCGACAAGGTTGCGCTCATGGCGGTGCAGGCCTTCGAGCAGCTCGGCCAGGTCCATGGGTTTCTGGTAGTAGTCCACGAAGCCTTCGCGCAGGGCCTTGATCACGTCCTGCTTGTCGGCACGGCCGGTCATCATGATCGGCTCGAACGGGCGTTGTCGGCCGCCCCGGCGCTTGAGCTCACGGACCAGTTCGATGCCGTCCATCTGTGGCATGTGCAAATCGCACAGCACCAGGCCAATGCCGGCATGCTGGTCGAAACACTCCAGCGCCTGCCAACTGGTGAGCGCCGGCACACATTCGTAGCCGTGGCCTTGAAGGAATTCGCAGAGTTCTTCGACGGTGGCCGGCTGGTCGTCAACCACCAGCACCTTCACGGATGAGACAAGCATGTTCACGCGCAACTCCCTGTTGGCAACCGGCTGAAGGTTGTGTCCCTGGCGGGCGCTGATGGCCGCGCGCCTGTATCTGAAAGTAGCCTACTTTCCGACTATGTACATAGAGGGAGTGACGGCCCCGATCAGTGGATCCAGACTAATGAAGCCAGAAAGCCGACCAGCAGGAAGGGCACGAACGGCGGTTTGGTGGCCGGATCCGGCTCAAGGTTGTGCAGGCGTTTGCGCAGCTTGACGCTCAGGCGTTTCCACAGCCTGGGCCCCAGCCACGCCCAGGCGATCATGACCACCCCGGCGCCGATGAACGTCGCCAGCACGTGGGCGCGGTCACTGGCCAGGGCCAGGGCCCACAACAGCTTCACGTCACCGGCGCCCAGGCGCCCGGTCATGTAGCCGGGCAGCGTCAGCACCATGGCCACGGCCAACGCCAGGCCGGCTTCCTCGACAGTGCCGCCCAGCCAGCTATGGCCGCTGAGGAACAGAAAGATCAGCGCAAACAGGGCTCCGCCCAAAGTCAACCCGTTGGCAATCTGCCGCTGGCGGATGTCCTGTTCGGCGCAGAGGGTGAACCAGATCAGGAGTACTAGGCTTGGCATCCGGTAAAAAACGTCCCTTTTCGTCGAATGATTCTATGCTCTAACACAGGCGTAATGTCAGGGTAGACGCGATCATGCAAGCAGGCCTCCCCCATAAGCAAAAAGGTGCAGCGGCGATCGAATTCGCCATCGTGTTCATGATCTTCTTCGCCGCTTTCTACGCGGTGGTGGCCTACAGCTTGCCGTTGCTGATGATGCAGAGCTTCAACCAAGCCAGCGCCGAAGCCATCCGCCAGACCGTGGCTATCGACCCGGCCACGGCAGGTACCGGTTACACCGCGCAAGTGAAGTCCACCGCGGTCACTGCAGTGACCACTGTGGTGAACAAGTGGCTGCCTACAGCCCTCAACTTTTCTTCCAGCAACGTCAACGTCACCTACGCTGGCGCTGGCAACCTGCTGACGGTGACCATCAGCTACCCCAGCAGCAACCTCAACTCCATCATGCCCTTCCTGACCTTGCCTGGCATCGGCCAAGTGCCTAACTTGCCCACCAACCTGACGGCGACGTCGAGCATGATGCTTTGAGCGCCGGCGACAAGTTGTTCGGCCGCTGGCGCGCCCAACCCGCGGTGGCGTTGCCGGTGCCCCTGGAGGTCGCGGCGCAAGTCACCAGCGGCTTGCAGGTGCTGCTCGACGGCCAGGGCCAGGTACTGCGCCTGAGCGGCCCGTTGCGCCACCAACTGGCAACCCCGGCGGACCGGCGTCTGGCCAGTTACCTGCAGCCCGATAGCCGCCTGGTGATCGAAGGCGAGCCGGCTGACTGGCAGGGCCAGACCCTGGATCTGCAATTCAAAGGTACCCAGGGCACCGTGCATACCCGCGGTTGGGTGCAGCATCAGGCCGATGGTTGGGTGTTGCAGGTGTTCGATGTGGGCGACCTGTTGGCCGAACGCGGCCAGCAACAGGACCGCGGGCAGTCCCAGCGCCTGCTGGCGGAGGTAAGCGAGCGCCTGCGCCTCTGCAGCCTGGAACGCCTGGACGAAGTCATCGCCGAGCAAATGCACAGCGTGGCCACCTACCTGCGGTTGCCCAGCGCTGCCCTGCTGTTGCCTGACCATGAGCGCGCGCAATGGCGGCTGCATGCCGATTGGCTGCGCCCGGGCGAACTGACCCTGTGGCCGGCCGAGGCGCGGCTCAGCCGTAGCCTGCGCGGGCTGGACAGCCACACGGTGTTGGAGACCGAACTGCTGGCACCTGCCCATGCCTGCCTGATGCCCTACCGCGAGAACCACGGCGTCGCGGCCTGGTTGTTATGTGCCCTGCCATCGGATGGCCTGTCGCCGCTGATTCGCGAGCAAGGCCCGAAGCTGTTCGCGGCGTTGGCCGGTCCGGTGCTGGCACGCCTGGCCGAGCGCGACCACCGTCACGAACTTGAGCGCTTGGAAACCTTGCAAGGCCTGATGGGCACCGGTTGGTGGGAGTTCTTCCCGGAGCGTGACGCCCTGCAACTGGCACCTGGCCTCGCCGAGGCCCTGGAGGCGCCACAGCAACTGGCGCTACAGGACTGGCTGGCGCTCATCCACCCCGCCGACCGCAGCGAATTGCAAAGCCGCCTGCGCGATGTGCAACGCGGCCATGAGTTGATGCTCAGCGTGCGCCTGCACAACGTCGAGCCTCCGGCCTGGTTCCGTATTCAGGGGCGGGTACTGGAGGGCGACCGCATTCGTCGGGTGGTGGGCATGATGCTCGACATCAGTGACATCAAGAACCAGCAACAGCAGGCCGCCGCCGCCCACAAACGCCTGGACAACGTGATCGCCAGTTCGCCCGCGGTGATCTATGTGCAGCGCTATGCCGAGGGTGCCTTGCAGCCGTCGTTCTTCAGCGACAGCCTGCGGCCGCTGTTGGGCTGGACCCTGGAAGACTGCCAGGAAGGCGAGCTGGCCCAGTGGGTACACCCCGACGACCGCGACGGTTATTTCCAGCGCACCCGCCAGTTGCTGCGCGAAGGCGCGGTGCGCAGCCGCTACCGCATGCGTGATCGCCAGGGCAATTACCATTGGCTGCTGGACGAAGCCCGCCTGTTGCGCGATGACCTGGGCATGCCGGTGGAAGCCGTGGGCCTGTGGCTGGACATCACCGAAGCGACCGTGGCGTCCGAGCGGGTGCGCCAGAGCGAAGAGCGCTACCGCATTCTGGTGGAAGACTCGCCGGCCATGATCTGCCGCTACCGCCCGGACCTGACCCTGACTTTCGGCAACCAGCCGCTGGCGCGCTACCTGGAGTGCAGCACCGAGCAACTGCCCGGCATCAACCTGGGCAATTGGCTGTCCAGCGAGCAGCGCGAAGCTTTCCTCCAGCGGTTGGCAGGCCTGACGCCGCAGGCGCCGGTCAGCTCGGCCGAGATCAGCCTGCAACTGCCGGGCCGCGAGCATGCCTGGTGGGTGTGGTCGGACCGTGGTGTGTTCGACGAGCGCGGCCAGTTGATCGAGGTGCAGGCCGTGGGCCGCGACAACACCGAAGTACGGCGTACCCAGCAGCAACTGACCCAGAGCGCGAAAATGGCCACCCTCGGCGAGATGGCCACGGGCCTGGCCCACGAGATCAACCAGCCGCTCAACGTGATGCGCATGGCCATCGTCAACGTGCTCAAGCGCTTGAGCAATGGCGACGTGCAGATCGACTACCTGCAAGACAAGCTCAACCGCATCGATGCCCAGGTACAGCGGGCTGCCCGGGTGGTGGACCACATGCGGGTGTTCGGCCGACGCTCGGAAATCGAGATGCAGTTGTTCAACCCGAAACAGGCGGTGGAAGGCACCTTGTCGTTGCTCAGCGAGGGCATGAAGGGCAAGGGCGTGCAGCTGCGAGTACCGGAGATCGCCCTGGAAGTCGAAGTGCGCGGGCACGTGGACCAGTTGGAGCAGGTGCTGATCAACCTGATGGTCAATGCCCGAGATGCGCTGTTGTCCAAGCGTGAAGGCAACCGCGACTTCGAGCCCTGGATCGAGACCACCGCCGAGGCGGACGACGAGCGCGTACGCTTGTACGTGCAGGACAACGGCGGGGGTATCCCACCGCGGTTGCTGGAGAAAATCTTCGAGCCGTTTTTCACCACCAAGCCGGTGGGGGTGGGCACCGGGCTGGGGTTGTCGGTGAGCTATGGCATCATTGAAAACATGGGGGGGCGGTTGAGTGTCAGCAACACCGAGGAGGGGGCGCGGTTTTGTATCGAACTGCCCATCGCCAGGGCTGATTAAGGCGTCCTCAGCTCAAAGCACCAGCTGCGCCCTGCCGCTTTGACACGTCAGGTTCGCCCCCACGGTGACGTTGGCCAGATCGATTCCCAGCAACGTCAACAGGCTGTTGAGCAACGGGTCAACCAGCGAGCTGAGCAAAGAAACGATCGGCGCCAGCACCAACCCGACCACCGTGTTCACCAGCCCGCTGACCAGTGAGGTCAGGGCACTGAGCAGGTTGGGCGTGGTCGCTGCGTAGGAAATCAGGCTGATCCCGTTCAAAGTGCTGTTGAGGCTATTGACCACGTTGGTGGATGAAAAGGTGTAGTTCTGCGAGGCAAGCCCAACGTTCGGCGGGTTGCTGTAGATGTGGGTTTGAGAGCTGCCCGCCACGCTGCTGCTGACCGCCAGCCCCAGGCCTCCACCGCCATATGCCGTGCGGGTACCGCAATTGAGCCCCAGTGCGCCGCATTGGGTGGTACCCACATCGAGCACGTTGAAGGGCGAGCTGGCGGTGGGGGTGGCGGACGAGAAAAAGCTACTTGAATTGATATTGCCGATCACCACCGTGGCGGCCGAGGTGTTGGCTGAGACGGTCAGGCTTTTCTGCGAAGCGGCGCAGTTATAGCCCGTTACCCAACTGCTCGCACCACCTGCATCGATGCCCACCCCCAGGTTTGCCCCGTCGGGCAGCAGTTTGACGTCGGTCAGTGTACAACCCAGCAGGCACAGCACTGGTTTGAGCAGTGTATTCAATGCCGACCCGAGCCCGTTGACCGTGTTGGTCAACGCGCTCACGGCGCTCAACTGCACCGACAACAGGATGCGCACTTGCGCCGTGCGCACATAAATGCGCCCAGTGCTGGTCGCATCCTTGGCGTACTGCGGATTACCCACGGCGGAAAACTGCGGTGGCTCGATGATGCGGATCTGCGTACTCAACCCGGCCAGCCCCGGCACGCTCAGGTTGGTGCCAAGGTTGATGGCGTTGCTGCCCCCTGCGGCCTCGATGATGCTCTGCACCAGGGTCAGCAGTTGCAACGTGCCGTTCAACCCTGCCGTGGCAGACCCCGTGGTGGTCTGCAGCAGCGAGCCTAATTGCAGGGTGGTGGCATTGCCCAGCGCCGAAATCTGCCCCAGGGCAGTAGTCACGTCCACCCCGGCGCCGCTTTGCGAGGCCAGGGTGGCCGCTGCCTGCACCAGGGTGGTCACGCTCAGGTTGGTATTGAGCAGCGTGTCATAGTCGCCCACAGTGAGCCCGGCAGTGATTGCCGCCTGGTTCAGGTAACTGAGCAGGTTGACGTCAGTATTGAGTAGCCCGTTGTACTGGGCCACGCTGAGGTTCAGGCTGCCGCCCAGCAACCCACCCAGCAGGCTGTTGAGCAGGGCCGATTGTGAACTGTCGACAGTGGCCAGGGCGCTGCGGATGTTCAGTTGTGCCAGCGGGGTGCCGACATAGCCGGCGGTGGCGGTGGCACGCAGCGTCGTGGTGCTGCTGAAGGTGCCACCGGAGAACAGTGACCACAGGGCATTGGCGAAACTGCTGCTCACGCTCTCGCTGGCCACTACTTGAATGGCCTGGGTGGCGTTGGCGTTGGCGGTGAAGGCGCGCAGGTTGTTGCTGCCCGTGGCCAGAGTGCCGCAGGTGACCGTCAAGGTGTTCCCATTGCCTGCCACATAACCGTTGCGCGCTGCGCTGGCCGTGGCTTGGGTGAGGGCGCTGACCCCGGTGCCACTGCACACGGCGTTCAGGTTGGAGGCTTCCAGTGCCGCGGTGTCGACCACGCGTTGCAATTGGCGCTTGTTCAGGTAAAGCCGCCCACTGTCGATCACCAGCAGCATGAACAGCAGCGCCATGCCCAGCGTGATGGCTGCGAACAGGCCAATAGCCCCTTGCTGGCGAGCGGGAAAAGCAAAGCGCGGGGCCATCTAGCACTCCTTGCCACACTGTCACATCCAGTCAATAGCATTGAGCGTAGCAGTTCGAAGCGGCGACGCCCCGCGCTATTTAGGTGGGTAGTTGGCCAGCACCTTGGTCACGGTTTTCTGGATCGCGGCGCTACGCTCGGCAGGGCTGGGCGGGTAGTTGTTCATGATCTGTTCCGAGCTGCCGCGCCATACCAGCTTGCCATCGTGGCCATCGAGCAGGTCTACCTGAATGGTCGCGACCTTGTAGTCCACGCTGCGGGTCTCGTTGTACATCGGCCCACCCCAGTAGCCGCCCCAGTAGCCCCCCCAACCGCCACCATAGTTGGTGGTGATCTGTTGCTGCCTGTTTTCCACGATCAGGTAGGTTTGCACGCTCAGGTCACCCCGGGCCCCGGCCGGGGCGGGGCGCAGGCCGCGCTGGTCCAGCTCGCTGGCCACGGCCGCGCGGATGCGCTGCTCGGTCAGGTCGCTCTTGATGCGCGGGTCATCGGGGCGGTACTGCAGCGCTGGGTCTTTCCAGCTCCAGCTGCGGTAAGCGGCGAAATCGCGGCTGGCGTCGAAGTCGCGGTTCACCTGGTTGCTTTCACAGGCGCTGAGCAGCAGCGCGACCACGGACAGTAGTGCAAGGCGGCGGAACATGATGAGGTACTCCAGTTACCTAGGCTCTTTATGAAATACGTTCCAGGTCGGCCAAGCGGCGTTGAACCTTCGCTGGCGTACATTTCATACCGACCCTAGCTCGGTGGGTAGGCCGTCAGGGCCTTGTTCACGGCGCTGCGCAGTGCGTCGCCGCGTTGACTGCTGCTTCCCTGGCCGTCGGTTTCCGCGCTGGTGGTCCAGATGGGCTGGCCGGTGTTGCCATCGAACAGGGTAATCCTTACCACCATGACCTGCACTTCATAGGTGCGTACTACTGGAGGATAGCCTCCGTAAGGGCCATAGGGGCCGTAGCCATAACCCGGGCCGTAGTCCTCCTGGACCTGGCGCAGGCGTTTTTCCAGGCGCACATCGGTGCTCACCAGCAAGTCCGCCGGGCCGTTGCGGGCAGGGCGCAGGCCGCGTTGGTCGAGGCCTTCGCTCACGGCTTCGGCGATCTGGTCGGACTCGGCCACGGGGCTGCCGGGGGGCAACTGGTGGTTGAACCAGGTCCAGCTGCGGTAACTGGCGAAGTCCCGCGGCGTGGCCGGGTACGCGCTGCGGTCGAAGGTCTGCGCCGCCTGGGCCGGGGCCGGCGGCAGCGGGTTCGAGCTGGCGGTGTAAGGGTTGGGCGACTCGCAAGCCGCCAGGGCCAGGCACATCAGGCTTAAAGCTGTTCGGCGGTACATGGTGATCTCCACTGCGTCAGAGGGGACGGCAGATCCAGTGCAGGTAGCGGCCCAGGCCCGCGTAGGCCGGGTGGCGGCGGTGAGCCAGCTCCATTTCCAGCAGGTCCTCCAGCGCGGCCTTCTTCTGAAAGTCGACTGGCATGTAGTCGTGAAATACCCGTACACCGCTTCTGCTTTCGACCTGCCAGTGGCCGTCGAGTTGCGCCTGCAGTTCGCGCGGGTCCAGGGGTTTTTGCGGGGTCAGGCTTTGCTTCTCGCCGGCCAGTTCGTTACTGCGCAGTTTGCGGAAATGGCCTTTCAGCAGGTTGCGGTACACCAGCGCGTCGCGGTTGTAGAACGCCAGCGATAGCCACCCGCCGGGGGCGACCAGGCGCTGCAGTATGGGCAGGATAGTGAAGGGCTCGGCCAGCCATTCCAGCACGGCATGGCAGACCACCAGGTCGTAGGTCGCGGTCAACAGGCCCGGCAAGTCTTGCCAGGGCGCCTGGATGAACGTGGCGTCCAGGCCTGCCTCGGCAAAGCGCTGGCGTGCGCCTTCGAGCATCGGCGCGGCGGGTTCGGTCACGGTCACCTGGTGACCTTGCTGCGCCAGCCATAGCGACATGTGGCCCAGGCCGGCACCGATGTCCAGCACGCGCAGTGGCCGTTGCGGCAAAGCTTCGGTCAGGTCGGCCTGCAGCACGGCCAGGCGGATGGCGCCCTTGGCGCCACCGTAGATCTTCTCGGCGAAGCGGGTCGCCAGCTCATCGAAGTGGCGGTCGCTCATTTGGCGAACCGCCGTTCGCTGTCAGCCAGCTTGGCGCGCACCACGGCGTCCATGTCCAGCCCCAGTTCGCTGCACAAAAGCAACAGATAAAGGACGATGTCGCCCACTTCCTGGCCGGCATGTTCCAGCTGGTCAGCGGGGAGCTGGCGCGACTGGTCTTCGCTCAGCCATTGGAAAATTTCTACCAGCTCGGCCATTTCGACGCTGGCGGCCATGGCCAGGTTCTTGGGGCTGTGGAAACCACGCCAGTCATTGTTATCGCGGATGCGATGCAGGCGTTGGGTCAGTTCTTCGAGGTTCATGGGGCTCTCCTGTGCCTAAAGCTTGGGGCGCAGGGGCGCGGGGCGCAAGAGCCGCGATGATGAAAAACTGTATGAGGGCTGAAGCACAATCCAATCAGGTAAATCAGTGGGTCAGCACGGCGGCCCAGCTGGAAACCAACAACAGCACCGCCAACACCCGGTTCATGCGCTGCATCGCCTGCGGCGAACGCAACCAGCGCGCTGCGCCTGTGCCCAGCACCGCCCAGCAGCCCATGCACGGCAATGACACCAGGAAAAATGCCAGCGCCAGCCAATGCACCGCCAGCCCCTGGGCACTGAACACGCTGACTACCGCCAACGCCATCATCCAGGTCTTGGGGTTGACCAGTTGCAGCCCGGCCGCACCGCCCAGCCCCAGGCGCCGGCCTTGATCGGCCTCGATGGCATGGCCCGGCGCGGCCCAGATCTTCCACGCCAGCCAGGTCAGCCAGGCCAGGCCCGCGACGGTCATGGCCAGTTGCACACCCGGCAGGGTCATCAGGGTGCGACCCAGCCCGGTACCGACGGCCAGCACGATCAGCGCGGCGGCCGCGCAGGCACCGAAAATAACCGGCAGCACCGCGCGCAGGCCAAAACGCGCACTGTTGCTCAGTACCAGCAGGTTGGTGGGGCCGGGGGTGATGGAGGCGACGAAGGCGAACAGCATGAAGGCGAGCATGGCAGGCTCCAGAAAGGGCAGGGCAGCCATGATCGACGCTGGGCAGCATTCAGTCTGGAAGGTTTGAGCAGCGCTTGCGGTAGGCTGCCGGGGTCAGGCCGTAGGCGCGCATGAACCAGCGGCCCAGGTGGCTCTGGTCGGCGAAACCCAGGTCGGTGGCCACATCCGCCACCCGCGCGCCACCAGCCAGCAGGCGCCGGGCGCGGGCCAGGCGCAGTTGCACCAGATAGGCATGGGGCGGCAGGCCGAACGCGGCCTTGAAGGCACGGGTCAGGCGGAAGCGATCGATGTTGCAGGCCAGGGCCAGTTCGTCCATGCCCAGGTCCCGGTGGCAGTGGGCGTGCAGGTAATCGCGAGCGCGCAGGGCCACCAATGGCAGGCGTGGGTCTGCGTCCTGTCGCTTGCGCCATTGCAGGTGGCTGGTCAGCCGTTCCACCAGGCCGTCCAGGGCGCTCTGGCGCACGATGCGCAGCTCCTGACCGTGCAGCGCGCCGAAGGCAAACAAGGCGGCATGGGCCAACCGTGGGTCCTGGTTCAGCGTCTGGGCGAAGCTCAACACGTGGCTGGCAGGCGCGTCTTCGAACAGGCTGGCCATTTCCCGTTCCAGCCAGTGCGGGTCCAGGTACAGCATGCGGTAGGTGAAACCCGACTCGTCCGGCGCTTCGCCATCGTGGATCTCGCCAGGTTCCAGCAGGAAGATCTTGCCGGGCGTGCTGTCATGGCGTGTGCGGCGGCAGTTGAAGCGCTGCACGCCCTGCTCGGTGACGCCCACCAGGTAACTGTCATGCCAATGTGGGTCGTAGGCATGGCCTTGATAGAAATGGGCGCGCAGGGTTTCGATACCGGTGTCGCGGTCCTGGGCCAGGTCGATCCAATTGGAAGGGTTCATGGCCCAAGCTTAACGCGCGCGCGCCGGGGGCTGTCTAGAAGCTTTGTGCAGTCAGGCGACCGGCGACCACTGGCCCTCCATGTGCAACAGGTCGCCTTTGCCTTTGAGCTCGAACTGGCCGCTGGAACCACCGGTGCTGGCCCACAGCACCACTTCGCTGGGCAGGCGTACCGGTTTGCGAAACTCGACCTGCACCTGCAGGTTGGCCGCCGGCAGTTGTTCGCGCAGAGCTGCCAGCGCGCGAGCCTTGCTGAACATGCCGTGGGCAATGGCGGTAGGAAAGCCGAACAGTCTGGCGCTGGCGGCGCTCAGGTGAATGGGGTTGTAATCGCCGGACACCTTGGCATATTTGCGCCCGCAATCGTTGCCGGCGTACCAGCGCGCTTGCTCGATCATGGGCGCCGTGGGCGCCTGCACGTCAGTGACCGGTTCGCCATCCAGATGCACGCCTTTGCACAGCATTACACTGTCTTCTTCCCACAGGGGGCCCAACGCGTCCTCGATGCGCGTCACCAGGCTGAAGGTCGCGCCTTTCTCATGGGCTCGCAGGTTTTCCACGTGCACGCTGGCATGCACCCGGCTCAACCCACCCAGAGGCCGGAGTACCTGGATGCGGTTGCTCAGGTGTACCAGGCCCAGCAGTGGAAACGGGAAGTCGTGGTCGGTGAGCAATTGCATCTGCAGCGCGAACGCCATCACGTGGGGGTAGGTGATCGGCAGCAGGCTGCCACCGCCGAAGCCGCATACGTCGCGGTAGGCTGCCAACCGCTGGTCATCCACCGCCAGCCAGGTGCGCAGGCCGGTATCAGGCAGTTGCTTGCCGGTGACCTTACGGCGCAGGGCCGCACGGGTGTACAAGCCCGAGAGCGGGGCGACGCGGTCCAGGTCATGCCATTGAAGGGTCATCGTCAGGCTCCCACCACGCTTTGTCCGCACACGCGCAGCACCTGGCCGTTGACCGCGCCGCTGCCGGGTTGGGCCAGCCACGCCACCGCCTCGGCAACGTCCTGGGGCAATCCACCCTGGCCCAGCGCATTCATCCGCCGCCCCGCTTCGCGCAGGGCAAAAGGCATCTGGGCGGTCATGCGGGTTTCGATGAAGCCGGGGGCGACGGCGTTGATGCTGGCGCCGCGCTCGGCCAGTTTCGGCCCGAACGCCTGGGCCAAGCCGATCAGGCCGGCCTTGCTGGCGGCATAATTGGTTTGCCCGCGGTTACCGGCGATACCGCTGGTAGAGGACAGCACCACCACCCGGCCGTGGTCACGCAGGGTGCCGCTGTCGAACAGCGCCTGGGTAAGACGGTGCGGTGCGTTGAGGTTGACCGCCAATACCGAGTCCCAGTATTCCGGGGTCATGTTGACCAGGGTCTTGTCGCGGGTGATGCCGGCGTTGTGCACCATCACGTCGATGCCGTCCGGCAGGGCTTCGATCAATTGCTGCGCGGCATCGGTGGCGCAGATGTCCAGGTCGATGGTGCGGCCACCCAGCCGCGCCGCCAGGGCATCGAGGTCCGCCTTGGCCTGGGGCACGTCCAGCAGGAACACCTCGGCGCCATCACGGGCCAGGGCTTCAGCGATGGCGGCGCCTATACCGCGGGCGGCGCCGGTGACCAGGGCTTTCTTGCCGGCCAGGGGCCGGGTCCAGTCGTTGACCTGCACGGTACAAGGCCCCAGGCGCACCACCTGGCCGTCCACATAGGCGCTTTTGGGTGACAGGAAGAAACGCAGGGCGCCTTCCAGTTCGGCCTCCACACCTTGTTCCAGTTGCAGCAATTGCAGGACACCGCCGCCGCGCAATTCCTTGGCCAGCGAACGGCTGAACCCTTCAACCGCCTTCTGCGCGATGTGCGCGTCGGGCGCCAGGCCGTCGGGCACGCGGCCCAGAATCAGCAGGTGCGCGCTGGTATCGAGGCTTTTGATCAGCGGCTGGAAAAATTCACGCAGTTGCTTGAGCTGTTCGGTGTCGCCGATATGGCTGGCGTCGTAGACCACGGCCTTGATCTTCGGCCCCAGGCCAGGTGTCCAGGCACTCAGCGGCGAGCCTTCGGTGGCGAAGGCAAAAGCGCTGTCGGTCAGGCGCGGGGCCAGTTCGGCCACCTTCAGGGCCAGCGGCCCGCCGCCCACCAGCAACGCACCCTCCACCGGGCGCAGGCGTCCGGCCTGCCAGCGTTCCAGCCGGGCCGGGGTTGGCAGGCCCACGGCGCCCGCCAGGCGACGGCCGATGTCGGAATTGGCGAAGTCGATATAACGGTCGGACATGGAACGCTCTCCGGCAGATTGAGTTCAAAGTGTGGACCACGTTTGCGCCTCAGTCGTTCGCTTGGCGATTTTACGCCTAGGCTGTAAGCGCCCCTTCGTTCAGCCGCACAGGGAGTTTCACATGAATGCAGTGCGTCGGGTCGCCATTATCGGCGGCAACCGTATCCCCTTTTCCCGCGCCAATGGCCCGTATGCCCGCGCCAGTAACCAGGCCATGCTCACGGCCGCCCTGGAAGGTTTGATCGAACGCTTCGGTTTGCATGGCGTGCGCATGGGTGAGGTGGCGGCCGGGGCGGTGCTGAAATTGTCCCGTGACTTCAACCTGACCCGCGAATGCGTGCTGGGCTCGCGGCTTTCGCCGCAGACACCGGCCTATGACGTCAGCCAAGCCTGCGGCACCGGGCTGGAGGCCGCGCTGCTGGTGGCCAACAAGATCGCCCTGGGGCAAATCGAGTGCGGTATTGCCGGTGGCGTGGACACCGCCTCCGATGCGCCCATCGCCGTCAGCGAGGGCATGCGTCAGATTCTGCTGCAGGCCAACCGGGCGAAAAGCACTGGCGACAAGGTCAAGGCCCTGCTGCAATTGCGCCCGCACCACTTCAAGCCGGAATTGCCGCGCAACGGCGAGCCGCGTACGGGGCTGTCCATGGGCGAGCATTGCGAGCTGATGGCGCAAGCCTGGCACATCAGCCGGGAAGACCAGGACCTGCTGGCCCTGCACAGCCATCAGAACATGGCCCGTGCCTATACCGATGGTTGGCACGATGACCTGGTAACGCCTTTCCTGGGGCTCACCCGTGATAACAACCTGCGCCCCGACCTGACCCTGGAAAAGCTCGCCAGCCTCAAACCGGTATTCGAACGCAGCGCCAAAGGCACCCTGACAGCCGGCAACTCCACGCCGCTGACCGATGGCGCTTCGGTGGTGCTGTTGGCCAGCGAAGAATGGGCCCAGGCCCGCGGCCTGCCGGTATTGGCCTACCTGCGCGATGGCGAGGCGGCGGCGGTAGACTTCGTCAAGGGTGACGAAGGCCTGCTGATGGCCCCGGCCTACGCGGTACCGCGCCTGCTGGCACGCAACGGCCTCACCTTGCAGGACTTCGATTACTACGAGATTCACGAAGCGTTCGCGGCCCAGGTGCTGTGCACGTTGAAGGCCTGGGAAGACCCGGACTACTGCCGCACCCGCCTGGGCCTGGACGCGCCGCTAGGCGCTATCGACCGCAGCAAGTTGAACGTCAAAGGCAGTTCATTGGCGGCCGGCCATCCCTTTGCCGCCACTGGCGGGCGCATCCTGGCCAACCTGGCCAAGTTGCTGGCCCAGACGGGTAGCGGCCGTGGGCTGATTTCCATCTGCGCCGCCGGTGGCCAGGGCGTGACCGCGATTATCGAGCGCTGACGGTTTCCTGCGCTTCGATCTCGGCCAGGGTCTGGGTCTTCTTGCGGTGCGAATAGCTTTCGGCGATCACCGAACAGACGATCAACTGCAGCGGATGGTAGATCATGATCGGCAGCAGGATCAGGCCCAGGCCCGGGTTGGCGCCGAAAATCAGCGCTGCCATGGGCGCCCCGGCCGCCAGGGATTTCTTGGTGGCGCAGAACACCGCTGCCACTTCGTCGGCGTGGTTGAAATGCAGGGCCTTGGCGGTGCGGGTGGTCAGCACCAGGATCACCGCCAGCAGGATCGCCGTGCCGACGAAAGCCGTGACAAGCACACTGTCACCCTGCTGCTGCCACATGCCCGATACCATCGAGTTGCAGAACGCCGCGTACACCAGCAGCAGGATCACCACTTTGTCGATCACGTTGGTGTAGCGCTTGTAGCGGGCGAAGAACTTGCCCAGCAGCGGGCGCAGCAGTTGGCCCAGCACCAGGGGCAGCAACAGCATGGCGCACAGGTCGAGCAGGGTCTTGCCCAGGTCGATGCCGCCGCTGCCGGTGCCTACCACCAGGCTCACCAGCCAAGGGGTGATGAAAATGCCTAGCACGCTGGACAGGCTGGCGTTCAGGATCGCCGCCGGCACATTGCCGAAGGCGCTGCCCGTGAGGGCGACCGACGAGGAAATGGTCGACGGCAGGGCGCACAGGTAGAAGAACCCCAGCATCAGCGTCGGTGACACGAAATGGCCGAACAGCTTGTCGCAAGCCAGCCAGATCAGCGGAAACACTACGAAGGTAAACACCTGCACCATCACGTGCAGGCGGGTGTTTTTCAGCCCGTGACGGATCTGCTCGCCCGACAGGTTGATGCCGTGCATGAAGAACACCACGAACACCCCGGCATTGATCACCACTTCGGCGTGCATGGAGCCGCCGCTGGCGCCGAAGCCGGGGAAGAAGTAGGCCAGCAGGGTCGCCAGGAACATGCCCAGCAGGAACCAGTCGGTGACCACGCGTTTAAGGTGTTTGAGAGCTTGCATAACAAGAGCCTGCGAACGGATTTGTAATCATTGGTCACAGAGATTACCGTGGGCAATCTTCTGCCGTCTTGCGACATAAGGCCAACCGATGCCGACTAACGGACAAACCGGCCTGCCCCGCCGAATACCAGAGCTCACCCGGCTGCCCCGGCCGCTCTATGCCCGGGCCGAAAGCCTGAGCGCAGGCTCCTGGACGCCGCCCCACACCCATGACTGGGTGCAATTTTCCTATGCCATCAGCGGTGTGCTCGGCGTACATACCGCCGAAGGCAGCTTCTTCGCTCCGCCCCAGTGGGGCGTGTGGATACCAGCGGGGCTGGAGCATGAGGTGGTGACGTCCATGCGTGCGGAAATGCGCAGCCTTTATGTGCGCCGTGAGGACTGTCCCTGGGCTTCGCTCAGGTGTCGGGTGCTGGAGGTCACGCCGCTGGCGCGTGAGCTGATCAAGGGTTTCTGCCAATTACCGGTGGAATACCCCGAAGGCGACACCGCCGAGGCGCGGTTGGTGCAGGTGCTGCTGGACCAGCTGGCCAGCCTGCCTGAAGTGGGCTTCTCATTGCCGCTGCCTCGACACCCGCGGTTGCTGGCCCTGTGCAATGAACTGATCGAGAACCCGGAGCTGGCCGTGACCCTCAGCGACTGGGCTGGCCGCCTGGGCACCTCGGAGAAAACCCTCATGCGCCTGTTCCAGCGCGAAACCGGTTTGAGTTTTCGCGGCTGGCGCCAGCGTATGCGCTTGTTGTCTTCGCTGGACACGCTGGAGCAGGGGCACAGCGTGACCACGGCGGCGTTGTCCAGCGGCTATGACTCGACCTCGGCGTTCATCGCTGCGTTCAAGGGTTTGTTTGGTATTACCCCTGGTGAGTTGTTTCGCTAGTCAACTCTAGCGTGGAGTGGGGTGTTTTCTCTTTTCCTACGGCGTGGCAACGTATTTTCTGTCGTACAGCGCAGCCCTATCCGGCAGGCGCCACTGCGCGCGTCCTAATTCCACGCCGTGCCTTCCCTAGTAGCGTGTTCAAGCCAATACAGCACCAACTAAGGAAGGTTGAACATGAACAAGCATTTTTCCCTCGCCGTTCTCGCGACTACCGCGGTCATCGCCAGCCAGGCAGCACTCGCTGAATACCCCGGCGAGCGCGCCAGCCTCGCCGCCGCCAGTGCCGGTACCCAGGCCTGGTATGGTGAGCTTTCAGGTATTCGCGGGCGCTTCGACGAACTGCGCAACCAGGGCGGCCAGGAAGGCGTTTGGGTGCGTACGCTCAACAGCAAGTCGCGGGTGTCGCCGGGCAGCGGTGCCGATTACACGCAACGCCAGGGTGGCTTCGTCCTGGGCGTCGATGCCAGCCTGAGCGAAGAGGCCCGTGTCGGCCTGATGGGCGGCTACAGTCGCTCGAACCTCAGCATGAAAGGCCCGGACAGCGCCTACCTGTCCAGTTATTTCCTGGGCGCCTATGGCACCTGGATGAACCAGGAAGGCTACTACGTGGATGGCTTGGTCAAGGCCAATCAGTTGCGCAATGACCTGTCTTCCCACTCTGCCGGTTCTCGCATCAAGGGGCAGTACCGCAACCTGGGTCTCGGTGCTTCGGTGGAGGGTGGCAAGGTCATCAGCCTGGATGACGGCTGGTATGTGAAACCGTTCGGCCAGATGTCGGCGGTGGCATTGCAGGGCAAGGAACACCAGCTGAATGACGGGCTGGGTAGCCACGCCGAGAACAGCCACTCCATGCTAGGCAAGGCCGGGCTGCAGGTGGGTCGCAACCTCATGACGGCAGACGGTGGCGCACTGCAGCCGTATGCACGGCTGGCGTATGCGCGTGAATTCGCCGACACCAACGACGTGCAGGTGCATGATCGTCTCTACCGCAATGACATGGCCGGTGGTCGCGCCGAATACGGTGTTGGCCTGGTTGCCCAGGTGGCCGAGCGCGTGCAGTTGAATGCCGACATGGAATACGTCAAGGGCAAGCGTGTCGAGCAGCCCTACGGCCTGAACTTCGGCATGCGTTACGCCTTCTGAGCCCGAGGCTGCGCGGTGCCCCTGACGCGGCCAGGTCCGCTGCTACGCGGCCTGTAGCAGCGGACCTGGCCGCGTCGGCGGTCCATGCGGTGCCCCAGAAACTACGCGGCGCCCTTGACGCGGCCAGGTCCGCTGCTACGCAGCCTTGTAGCAGCGGACCTGGCCGCGTCGGCGGTACATACGGTGCACCTGATATGGCGCGCCTCAGGTCCTGAACCGCCGCACCAGGGCGTCCAGCTCGTTGGACAGCCCCGCCAGGCTATGGGAGTCGTTGCGGGCGGTGTTGGCCAACTCGGCCACCAGCTGTGCGTCACCGTGGATCTGGCTGATATGCCGGTTGATGTCCTCGGCCACCTGGTGCTGCTCCTCGGCCGCGGTAGCGATCTGGGTGTTCATGTCGCGGATCACGTCCACCGACTCACGGATCTGCCCGAAACTCGACCGCGCCTGGCCAATTCGCTCCACCGACTGTTGCGACACCTCCAGGCTGGCGTGCATCTGCTGCGCCACCTGGCTGGTGCGCTGGGCCAGGTTACCCAGCAGCCCGTCGATTTCCGCGGTTGAGTCGGCGGTGCGCTTGGCCAGCGCCCGGACCTCATCTGCCACCACCGCAAAGCCACGGCCCTGTTCGCCCGCCCTGGCGGCTTCGATGGCCGCATTGAGCGCCAGCAGGTTGGTCTGCTCGGCAATGGAGCGAATGGTGCCCAGGATCGACTGGATGTCGTTGCTGTCACGCTCCAGTTGCGCAATGGACTGCGCCGATTGCTCGATCTCCTGGCTCAGGCGGTCGACACTGTTCACTGCCGCGTCGATCTGTTGCTGGCCTTCGCGTGCCTGACGCTGGCCGCTGTCGGCAGAGTCGGCGGCCTGGCTGCAGGAGCGCGCCACCTCGTTGGCGGTAGCGACCATTTCGTGGAACGCCGTGGACACCATGTCCACGGCCTCGCGCTGGCGCCCGGCAGCGTCAGCCATGTTGGCCGAGACCTGCGTGGAGTTGGCGGAGCTGGCGAGAATCTTCGCCGCGGCGCCGCCAATATGCTGGATGAGGCTGCGGATAGCCCCCAGGAACTGGTTGAACCAGTTGGCCAGTTGCGCGGTTTCATCGTTGCCGCGAATGGTCAGGCTCTGGGTCAGGTCGCCTTCGCCTTGGGCAATGCCTTCCAGGCCACTGGCCACGCTGCGAATTGGCCGTACGATCAGGGTGGCGAAGCTGGCGCCCACCACGGCGAAAATGATCGCCAGCACGACGGCGATGCCGCCGATCAGCCAGGTCAATCCGGTCGCAGAACTCATCACTTCGCTTTGTTTGATCAGGCCGATGAAGGTCCAGCCCAACTGCTCCGAAGGCCAGACGTTGGCCATGTAGCGTTCGCCATTGATCTGCACCTCCACCAGCCCCTTGCCGGCCTTGGCCAGTTGCGCGTAACCCTCGCCCAGGTCGCCCAGGGGTTTGAAGTTGTGCTCCGGTTGCTTGGGGTCCACCAGTACGGTGCCGTCGCGCTCCATCAGCATCAGGTAGCCGCTGTCCCCCAGCTTGATCTGCTTGACGATCTCGGTCAGGCCCTTCAGTGATACGTCAATGTTGACTACCCCACCCTGGGCGCCCAGCTGGTTGGCCACGGCGCGTACGGTGCTGACCAGCACGGCGTCGTCACCCGCCCAGTAATAGGCCGACGTCCGCAGGGTTTTCCCGGGGTTGGCCATGGCGGTCTTGTACCAGGGGCGCTGGCGTGGGTCGTAGTTGGCCATCTTCGGGTCGCCCGGCCAGAAGGCATAACCGCCGGCACTGGTGCCGTACGACACGTAGGAATAGTTGGGGTGGCTGGCGGCCAGGCTGGCGAAGAAGTCGAACAGTTGCTTGTCCTTCTCGCCCATGGGAATGTCGGCGGCGTTGGCGCCCATGTAGTTCTTGATGCTGGCATCGGCATCCTTGACCAACGGGTGCGAGGCCAGGAAATCGACGTTCTGGCTGATACCGTCGAAGAACAGCTGCATGGCGTTGGCCACCTGGCGGATCTCGCGGCTGCTGCCGTCGACGAACCCCGTGCGCGCATCGCTGCGCAGGTTGACGATGACCAGTGTGGCGACCACTACGATGGGCAGGCACGCGATCACCGCGAACGCCCAGGTCAGTTTCTGTTTGATGTTCATCCGCGCTCCACAAGCTTTTTTATTTATAAAAGGGGCAGTTCATCGAAAACAAAAGGGTGCTGCTCAGGCGTTATGGTTTTCCGGGCCTGTGCTGACATTGTCGGCTGGTATACCAAAAAATTGAGCTGAATTTTCTGTCCCATCCAGGTCCAACGCTTCGACAGTCAAAACTGCTTACGGTCGCTGGCATTGCCTTTGCTCGGGAAAAGTCGGCATTGTGGCGTCACTGTGAGAGGATGGCCGCAGAACGAGTGCATTCCGCGTGTTTGGTAATAAAGGACCCACAATAAAAGCTGATGAAGACTCCAAAACGCATTGAACCCCTGATCGAAGACGGTCTGGTCGACGAGGTGCTGCGCCCACTCATGAGTGGTAAAGAGGCAGCGGTCTATGTGGTGCGCTGTGGCAAAGAGCTGCGCTGTGCCAAGGTCTACAAGGAGGCGAACAAACGAAGTTTTCGTCAGGCGGCCGAGTATCAGGAAGGCCGCAAGGTGCGTAACAGTCGCCAGGCCCGGGCCATGGCCAAGGGCTCCAAGTTCGGTCGCAAGGAAGCCGAAGAAGCCTGGCAGAACGCCGAAGTGGCGGCGCTGTTTCGCCTGGCCAACGCCGGGGTGAGGGTGCCCAAGCCGTTCGACTTCCTCGAAGGCGTGCTGCTGATGGAGTTGGTGGCCGACGAATACGGCGATGCGGCGCCACGGCTCAATGACGTGGAACTGGACCCGGAACAGGCGCGCGAGTACCACGAGTTCCTGATCCGCCAGATCGTGCTGATGCTTTGCACCGGCCTGGTGCATGGTGACCTGTCGGAGTTCAACGTGTTGCTGGGCCCCGACGGCCCGGTGATCATCGACCTGCCCCAAGCGGTGGACGCGGCGGGCAACAACCATGCGTTCAGCATGCTCGAGCGGGACGTGGGCAACATGGCCAGCTATTTCGGCCGTTTCGCGCCCGAGTTGCGCGACACCCGCTATGCGCGGGAAATGTGGGCCCTGTACGAGGAAGGCAAACTGCACCCTGCCAGCGTGCTGACCGGACAGTTCGCCGACGACGACACCGAGGCCGACGTCAACAGCGTCATCCGCGAGATCGAAGCCGCGCGCCTTGACGAAGCCCGCCGCCAGGCAGCCCGCAAGGCCGATGACGCGCCCCCGGCCAAGGCCGAGGAACCGCCGCCGCCCTGGTTGCAATAGACAGGTAGAGCGCCCGGGCCCAGAGGGGCGGGCGTGAACAGCGGTGGTTCATCAGTGACAGCAGCCGCCCGAGGCCAGGTCCGCGAGGATCGGGCAGTCGGGCCGGTCGTTGCCCTGGCAGTGCGACGCCAACGTCTGCAAGGTGTCGCGCAAGCCGGTCAGTTCGGCGATGCGCCGGTTCAAATCATCGATATGCCGATGGGCCAGCGCCTTTACGTCAGCGCTCGCGCGCCCGCGGTCCTGCCACAGGGTCAGCAACTGCGCCACTTCCTCCAGGGAAAACCCCAGGTCCCGTGAACGCTTGATGAACGCCAGGGTATGCAGGTCGTCCTCCTGGTACAGGCGGTAGCCGCTGTCGGTGCGCAGGGCCGGTTTGAGCAGGCCGATGGATTCGTAGTAACGGATCATCTTGGCGCTCAGGCCGCTGTGCCGGGCCGCCTGGCCGATGTTCATGTTCATGGTGTCATTCCTTTTCAGGCTTCCAGGTCTTGAGCAGCAGGGCGTTGCTGACCACGCTCACACTGGACAGGGCCATGGCCGCGCCTGCCAGCACCGGGTTGAGCAGCCCGAAGGCGGCCAGTGGAATGCCGACCAGGTTATACACGAAGGCCCAGAACAGGTTCTGACGAATCTTCGCATAGGTGCGCCGGCTGATGTCCAGCGCGGCTGGCACCAGGCGCGGGTCGCCACGCATCAGGGTAATGCCTGCCGCCTGCATGGCCACGTCGGTGCCGCCGCCCATGGCAATGCCGATATCGGCGGCGGCCAGGGCCGGGGCATCATTGATACCGTCACCGACCATGGCCACTACGCCGTCGGCCTTCAGGCGCATCACCGTGGCCGCCTTGTCGGCGGGCAGCACCTGGGCGTGGACATCGGTGATGCCCAGGGCCTGCGCCACCACCCGGGCACTGCCCTGGTTATCACCGGTGAGCAGGTGGCTGCTGATATGGCGCGCCGCCAGTTGCGCCACCGCGATATCCGCGCCGGGCTTGAGGCTGTCACCAAAGGCCAGCAGGCCCAGCACGCGCGGCTGCGGGCCTTGCTCCAGCAGCCACGACAGGGTGCGCCCTTCGCCTTCCCAGGCGTGGGCGTCGGCCATCAGGGTGCCCTCGTCCAGGCCCCACTCGCGCAACAGCCGTTGGTTGCCCAATGCCAAGGTGCGGCCATCTACCGTGCCGGTGACCCCGCGTCCGCCCAACGCCTGCACGGCCTGCGCGGTCTGCACGTCGATACCGCGCTGTTCGCAGGCCTGCAGCACGGCACGGGCCAGCGGGTGTTCGCTGCCACGTTGCAGGCTACCGGCCATCTTCAACACCCGGGTGTCTTCTTCGCCCATGCCCTTGAGGTGCACCAGGGTAGGGCTGCCAGACGTCAGGGTGCCCGTCTTGTCGAACACCACGCGGTTCACAGCGTGAGCGCGTTCCAGGGCATCGGCGTCCTTGATGAGAATACCGTGGCGCGCCGCCGCGCCGGTGCCGGCCATGATCGCCGCTGGCGTCGCCAGGCCCAATGCGCACGGACAGGCGATCACCAATACCGCCACGGCGTTGATGATGGCCGTTTCCAGGGGAGCGCCCTGCAACCACCAGCCGACCAGCGTCAGCAGCGCCACCACCAATACGGCCGGGACAAATACCTGGCTCACCCGGTCCACAAGCTTCTGGATCGGTGCCTTGGCCGCCTGGGCGTCTTCCACCAGGCGGATGATCTTGGCCAGTACGCTCTCACCCCCCAGCGCCGTGGCAGCCACCACCAGGCGGCCCTCGCCGTTGATGGCACCGCCGATCACCCGGTCGCCGGCCTGTTTGGGCACGGGCAGGCTTTCGCCGCTGATCAGCGACTCATCGGCATGGCTACGGCCTTCCAGCACCTGGCCATCCACGGCGAAGCGTTCGCCAGGGCGTACAACCACGTGGTCGCCCAGGCGCAACTGTCCGATGGCCACGTCCTGCTCGACCCCTTCCTGCAAGCGCACGGCCCGCGCCGGGCGCAATTGCTCCAGCGCGCGGATGGCCGTGGCGGTCTGGCGCTTGGCCCGGCTTTCCAGGTATTTGCCCAGCAGCACCAAGGCGATCACCACCGCCGAAGCCTCGAAATAAAGGTGGGGCATGCCGCCGACGGGTGCCCGGGCCCATTCATACAGGCTCAGCCCGTAACCCGCGCTGGTGCCCAGGGCTACCAGCAGGTCCATGTTGCCGGCCCTGGCGCGCACCGCCTTGAACGCCGCCACATAGAAACGCGCGCCCAGAATGAACTGCACGGGTGTAGCCAGCACCCACTGCAGCCAGGCCGGTAGCATCCAGTCCAGCCCCAGGGGCTGGACCAGCATCGGCGCCACCAGCGGCAGCGCCAGCAGAAGGGCGGCGGCCAGGGCCAGGCGTTCACGGTGCAGCGCCGGTGCCGGGTCGGCTGGTGGGGCATCAGGAAGGCTGGCGGTGTAGCCAGCCTGTTCCACCGCGGCGATCAAGCGCCCAGGGTCCATGGCCGCCGACAGCTCAACGTGGGCACGCTCGCTGGCCAGGTTCACGCTGGCCTGCTTGACCCCGTCCACTTTGTTCAGGGCGCGCTCGACACGGCCCGCGCAGCTGGCGCAGGTCATGCCGCTGATAGGCAATTCGAGGGTAAGGGCATCGGGCATGGAAGGTCCTCCTTGGCAGAGGACCTCAGGATCAACCTTGCCACCTTGGCAAGGTCAAGGGGCCTCAGTACTGGTCTTCCGGCGCGCGCTTGAGGTACATACCGTTGGGGCCGTTGGCGATGCGGTATTTCTGCACCTCACCGGCATGCAGTTCGATGGCGGTGGCATTGGGCGCCGGCAAGCCGGGAGCGCAGCCAGGCGCCTGCCCCGGCTCCTGCATCAGCCGCACCACCACTTTGCCAGGGGGCAGGTTGAAGGACACTTCCTGCTCCTGGAACAGGCGACCCACCTTGTTGTCGCCGATATAGATGCCCAGCTCGCACGGGGTGCCGACTTCCAGGCGCTCCCGGGAAACGATCAGCACGCTGTAGTCTTGAATGCTCTCGGCCTGGGCCCAGAGTGACAGGGTGGTCAAACCCAGAATGCCCATCAGGCGGAAAAGGGACCGGCGCATGGCGCGTTGCTCCTGCTGTGTGGATCGTCGATGCCCCAGCTTGGCGGACCCGGGCGCTAATTTCCAGCCCGGCAGGAAACCGCAGAACTTGACCTTGTCATGATGGCAAGGTTGAAGCTAATCCCCTCATCTCGTTTCAGGAGGCACCAGCATGCAAGAGTTCAACGTTCAAGGCATGACCTGCGGGCACTGCGTCAGGGCCGTCACCCATGCGGTGCAGGCACTGGACCCTGGTGCCGTGGTGGAGGTCGACCTGGCTGCTGCCAAGGTCCGTGTGCAAAGCCAGCAACCGGCCGCCGCCATCGCCGCGGCTATCAAGGAAGAAGGGTACGGCGTGAGCTGAGCGGCATAGGGTCGCGCTTTTCGCGTTGGGGGTCCGGAGCGGTTAAACTACAACGTTGCCCTTCAGGCCGTACTGGACCCCCGATGAACTTCAGAACCATCCTCATTCTCGGCGCGCTCAGCGCGTTTGGCCCCCTGGCCATCGACTTCTACCTGCCAGGCTTCCCGGCCATGGCGAAGGCGTTCGGCACCGACGAGCAGCACATTCAGCTGACCTTGGCGGCCTATTTCCTTGGGCTGTCCATCGGGCAGTTGGCGTATGGCCCGATCGCCGACCGTTTTGGCCGTCGCGTGCCGTTGCTGTCCGGGGTTGCGCTTTTCACGCTGGCCTCCCTGGCCTGTGCCTTCGCCCCCAACCTGGAAGCGCTGATCGTCGCGCGCTTCGTTCAAGCCTTGGGCGGCTGCGCCGGCATGGTGCTGTCGCGGGCTATCGTCAGCGACAAATGCGACGCTGTGGGTTCGGCCAAGGTGTTCTCGCAATTGATGCTGGTGATGGGCCTGGCGCCCATCCTGGCGCCAATGCTGGGCGGCCTGCTGGTGAACACCTGGGGCTGGCAGTGGATCTTCGGCCTGTTGACGCTGTTCAGCGCTTTGTGCGGCGCGGCGGTATTCCTCGGCCTGCCGGAAAGCATGCCGGCGCATCACCCGCGCCAGCCCCTGAGCGGCGCGCTGGGCCAATACGTGCGCTTGTTCAAAGACCCGATGTTCCTGGGCAACGCCCTGACCGGTGGCATCGCCATGGCCGGCATGTTCGCCTACGTGGCGGGTTCGCCGTTTGTGTTCATCAAATTGTACGGGGTGCCGGCCGAGCACTACGGCTGGCTGTTCGGCAGCAACGCGGCAGGCTTCATCCTGGTCGCCCAGGTGAATGCGCGCCTGCTGGCCAAGCGCGGCCCGGTGTTCCTGCTCACCCGCGCGGTGTGGGTGTACCTGGCGGCGGCCCTGTGCCTGCTGGCGGTCAGCGCGATGCACCCTGCGCAGCTGTGGCCCCTGCTGATTCCATTGTTCATCTGCATCGCCAGCCTTGGCTGCATCATTCCGAACGCCTCGGCGTGCGCCATGAATGGCCAGGGTGCGCGCGCCGGTAGCGCCTCGGCCCTGCTCGGCTGCCTGCAGTTCAGCGTAGCGGCCGGTTCCGCGTCCCTGGTCGGCGCGCTCTATGACGGTAGCGCCATTCCGATGGCGCTGGTGATCAGTGGCTGTGGCGTGCTGGCGGTGGTGTTGTCACAGGTGACGCAGTGGGTACGACGCACGCGCCTGGCTCACTGAGCCACGCGTTGCTGGCGGTAGGGCAACCGGTGCGGGGCGGCGAGGCGCGACTCCAGGGTCTGGATGAACGCCCGGGCTTCGGCCTCGCTGCGAAAGGTCACCACATGCTGGTCCAGGCGTACTTGCCAATGGCTGCCGTGTTCCCTGGCGAGTTCCGTAAGCACTATCTTCATGGCTGATTCCTCCGGGGGTCAGAGGCCTCAAGTGTAGCGCTGCCCATCCAACCCGGCTTGACCCAGGGCAACCTTTGGTCTGACGGGCCTGGTCGCACAGGCCCGTCGGTCGGGTTCAGAACCCTTCAAGCACGATCTTGCCCCGGGCCTTGCCGCTCTCCAGCAGGGCGTGGGCACGCTTGAGGTTGGCCGCGTCGATACGGCCGAAGTGTTCGCCCACGGTGGTGCGCAGGGTGCCGGCGTCCACCAGGTCGGCCACGCGGTCGAGCAAGTGGTGCTGTTCGATCATGTCGGGCGTCTCGAACAGCGAGCGGGTGTACATGAACTCCCAGTGCAACGACAGGCTCTTGCGCTTGAGCAGGCTGACGTCGAGGCTCTTGGGATCATCGATCAAGGCCAGGCGGCCCTGGGGCACCAAGGCCTCCACCAGTTCGGCCAGGTGCTGGTCGGTCTGGGTCAGGCTCGCCACATGGGTGACTGGCCCCAGGCCCAGGCGCTTGAGCTCGGTACTCAGCGGCTGGCTGTGGTCGATGACGTGGTGGGCGCCAAGGTCGCGCACCCATTGCTGGGTGTCCGGCCGCGAGGCGGTGCCGATCACGGTCACGCCGGTGAGTCGGCGTGCCAGTTGCGTCAGGATCGAGCCGACGCCGCCGGCGGCACCGACAATCAGCAGGCTTTGCCCTTCGCTGGCACGCCCTTCGGCCACCTGCAGGCGCTCGAACAGCAACTCCCAGGCGGTGATGGCCGTGAGCGGCAAGGCGGCGGCGTCGGCGAAGCCAAGGCTGGCAGGCATGCGCCCAACGATACGCTCGTCTACCACATGCAGTTCACTGTTGCCGCCGGCGCGGGCGATGGAGCCGGCGTAGTACACGCGGTCACCGGGTTTGAACAGGCTGACCTGCGCCCCCACGGCCTGCACCACGCCGGCCACGTCCCAGCCCAGTACCTTGGGCGCGCCGTTCTCCGGTGCCGCGTTCTGCCGCACTTTGGTATCCACCGGATTGACGGAGATCGCCTTGACCTCCACCAACAGGTCGCGCGGACCGGGTTGTGGCGCAGGCAGGTCGACGTCCTGCAGGGCGCTTGCGTCGGTGATAGGCAGGCATTGGTAATAGGCGATGGCTTTCATGTAGGGCTCCAGAAGGGCGTGAAAACAGTGAGCCCATGATTGGCTATTTCCAGCCAAGGTAAAACCGGCTAAAACCCCAATCTCTTTCAATATTATTTTGATAATGCCCATGCTTCGATTCGATGACCTGCAGTTGTTCGTTCGCGCCGCCGACCTCGGCAGCCTCTCCGCCGCAGCCCGCGGCATGGACCTCTCGCCCGCGGTCGCCAGCGCCGCGCTCAAGCGTATCGAAGCGCAGCTGGGCGCCCGCCTGCTGGCTCGTTCCACCCGTAGCCTGCGCCTGACGGCCGAAGGCGAAGGCTTTCTGGAATACGCACGCACTGCCCTCGCCAGCCTGGAAGAAGGCCGCCAGATCCTGGCGCGGGGGCAGGAACAGCCAGGCGGCATCATTCAGTTGTCGGCGCCCTCGGACTTTGGCCGCAATGTGTTGTTGCCTTGGCTGGACGACTTGCAGCAGCAATACCCGGATCTGTCAGTACGCCTGCTGTTGGGGGACCGCATCGCCGACCTGTTCCGCCAGCCCGTGGACCTTGCCTTGCGCTACGGCGAGCCCGAAGACTCCAGCCTGGTGGCGCTGCCGGTCAGCCCCGAGAACCGCCGGGTGCTGTGTGCGTCACCGGCCTACCTGGCGAGCCATGGCCGGCCGCGGCAGGTGGAGCAACTGGCGCAGCACAATTGCCTGCTGTTCATGTTGGGTGGCCGCGTGCATGAGCATTGGCGTTTCAGCGATGGCCGCCGGGAGCTGGGCCTGACGGTGCGCGGCGATCGGTTCAGCGACGACGCCGATGTGGTGCGGCGCTGGGCCGTGGCGGGTATGGGCATTGCCTACAAATCATGGTTGGACGTGGCGAACGATGTCACCGCGGGGCGTCTTGAAGTGGTCATGCCGCACCTGGCGGGGGAAAGAACCCCCTTGAACTTGTTGTGCGGGCACCGGGCGCAATTGAGCAAATCGGTCAAGGTATTACACGAAAGAGTCAGAAAAGGGTGTACTGAACTGTCCAAAGACTATCCTGGCGTGTAGTTCACGGCAGACTTGTGTTGCCCGTTTTTTTTACGTTGGTTGTAGGTATTTACTACCGTGTTAGAAAGATCGGGTTAATTCATTCATGGGCCGGGCGTTGATTCCACTCGCTTGTGATCCGATTGAAGTAAGTTTGAAAGTATTTATTACGCCTGTCACCCGTGCGCTCCTTGGGAAACCTTGCCGTCCTGCTGCCATCCTTTTGCCGCTGATACGAACTTGGGCAAATTCGTACGCTTATAATCCCTAGGGCAGCCATTGCCACCGAGAGAGGACAGCCCTCGGCCGACCAAGCGGGTGGCCGGAACAAGCAGTCACAGGCGGGCTGTCTTGATCGGTCGATAGTGTTTGCTAACAATTGGTAAACATACTACGCGAAAGTTACCCGTTCTTGGCATTTGTAACCTCTTTCGTTGGAGCTGTTTTAGTGATCGCTGACCTCAGCGGTCAAATAGACGAATGTTTCGACAGGGAGTTATTACATGGAATATGCACCGAGCATCAGCCGTATCGCTTTGTTGCTGGCCGACCCCAAGCGCAGTGCGATGATCTGGGCGCTGATCGATGGCTCCGCGCGGGCGTCGGAAGAGTTGGCCACCCTGGCCGGGTTGACCCCTTCTTCAGCCAGCGCTCACCTGGCGCGCCTGGCGGCCGGCGGCTTGTTGAAACTGGAACCCAGGGGGCGCAAGCGGTTCTTCAAACTGGCCACGCCCCAGGTCGGCACCGCAGTGGAGGCGCTGGCCAGCGTCTGTTCCGGCTGTTTCGACGGGCTGGACGAGCAAGGGGTGGCGGGCCTGCCCGTGACTTCCCATGGCATGCGCAAGGCCCGCCTGTGCCACGACCACCTGGGGGGCGAACTGGCGGTGGAGCTGTTCCAGCGTTTTCTCGACGCCGGTTGGGTGGAGCAGCACGACCAACGCGTGGAAGTTACCCATAAGGGGGCACAGCAATTGGCGCGTCACGGGATCTACATTCAGGCACTGGCAAGCCCCCTGGAGCGTGCGGCATGCCCGTGCAGCGACTGGAGCAATGCCAGGCCCCACATAGGAGGGCCGCTGGGCGCGAGCCTGCTGACACTGTTCCTGCAATCGGGCTGGCTGCGCACCAGTGATGAGTCGCGCCTGCTGCACCTGAGCCAGGCTGGCTTGCGCGAAATCGGCAAAATCGCCCAGGAGGTAGAGCGGCCTGAACTCGTCTAGCCCGCGGGGCGACGCCCTCGGCCCAGCGCTGTCGGCGTCGTTTACAGGGGCTGCGGCGTCGCTGTCAGGCATAGGCGGCCAGGGCATTCCCGCACACTCGGGGCACGGCTCACTGCTAGCGAGGAATACGCCTATGCCCACCCACGGCTTCACTGCGGCAGAGCGCCTGGAGCGCCTGCCTGTCAGTGGTTACCACCGCCTGATCTTCATCGTCATCGCCCTGGCCTTCCTGTTCGACTCCATGGACCTGGCCATGATGACGTTCCTGTTGGGCTCCATCAAAGCCGAGTTCGGCCTGACCAGCGCCCAGGCGGGTGTACTGGCCAGCTCCAGTTTCTTCGGCATGGTCGTGGGCGCTTCGCTGTCGGGCATGCTGGCCGACCGTTTCGGCCGCAAGCCGGTATTCCAGTGGAGCATCGTATTGTGGGGGCTGGCCAGCTACCTGTGTTCCACTGCTCAGCAACTGGAAACCCTAACAATGTTTCGGGTGCTGCTGGGTATCGGCATGGGCATGGAATTTCCGATTGCCCAGTCGATGCTGTCGGAGTTGATTCCGGCCCGCGAACGGGGGCGCTATATCGCCCTGATGGACGGTTTCTGGCCATTGGGGTTCGTGGCCGCGGGAGTACTTTCCTATTGCCTGCTGCCGGTCATTGGCTGGCGCGCCATTTTCCTGGTGTTGGCGATACCGGCCGTGTTCGTGCTGGCAGTACGTTTCTTCATTCCCGAGTCGCCACGCTGGCTGGAGCATTCCGGCCAGCATGCTGCGGCGGACCAGGTGTTGACGGGTATCGAGGCTCGGGTACAGCGCTCGCTGGGTGGTGCGCCATTACCCGAGCCGGTGGCCATGGCACGGCAGGCCGCAGCACCCACGGGCTTCTTCGCGGCCTTCGCGGCGTTGTGGTCGCCGGTGTATCGCCAGCGCACGCTGATGATCTGGAGCCTGTGGTTCTTCGCCTTGCTGGGGTTCTACGGCCTTACATCCTGGCTGGGCGCACTGTTGCAGCAATCAGGGTTCGCGGTGACCCAATCGGTGTATTACACCGTGCTGATTTCCCTGGGCGGCATACCCGGCTTTCTGATGGCGGCCTGGCTGGTAGAGCGTTGGGGACGCAAGCCGACCTGCGTGCTGACCTTGCTGGGCGGGGGCGCCATGGCGTTCGCATATGGGCAGAGCGCGGTGTTCGGCGGCAACGTGGGCTTGTTGATTGCCTCGGGGTTGCTGATGCAGTTCTTTCTGTTCGGGATGTGGGCGGTGCTGTACACCTATACGCCTGAGCTGTACCCCACGTCATCGCGGGCTACCGGTTCAGGGTTTGCGTCGGCGATCGGCCGCGTGGGCTCGCTGTTGGGGCCGATGGTGACGGGGCTGGTGTTTCCGTTGACGGGGCAGGGTGGGGTGTTTGCCCTGGGGGCGTTGTGCTTCGCCATGGCGGCGCTGGTGGTGTGGCTGTTCGGGGTGGAAACCCGGGGGCGCACGCTGGAAGAGCTGACCCAGCCTTGAATGGTTGTTCCCGAGCTTCGCCCGGTCCTGCCTGAATTTCCAGGACCGGGCGCCGCACTGCTTACGGCTTGACCAGCCGCGCATCCAGGCTGTTCTGCGCCAGGCGTTGGGCCTGGTCCTGGGTCATGCCCAGGTCGGTGTACAGGGCGTGGAAGTTCTCGGTCACGTAGCCGCCGAAGTAGGCCGGGTCATCGGAGTTGACCGTTACCTTCACGCCGCGCTCCAGCATGTCGAGAATGTTGTGCTGGCTCATGTGGTCGAACACGCACAGCTTGGTGTTGGACAGCGGGCACACGGTGAGCGGGATCTGCTCGTCGATGATGCGCTGCATCAGGCGTTCGTCCTCGATGGCGCGCACGCCGTGGTCGATCCGCTGGATCTTGAGCAGGTCCAGGGCTTCCCAGATGTACTCGGGCGGGCCTTCTTCGCCGGCGTGGGCCACGGTCAGGAAGCCTTCGCCACGGGCGCGGTCGAACACGCGCTTGAACTTGCTGGGCGGGTGGCCCATTTCCGAGCTGTCCAGGCCCACGGCCACGAACGCGTCGCGGAATGGCAGTGCCTGGTCCAGGGTTTTCTCGGCTTCTTCCTCGCTCAGGTGGCGCAGGAAGCTGAGGATCAGACCGCTGCTGACGCCCAGTTGCTGGTGGCCGTCTTTCAGGGCCTGGGTGATGCCGTTCAACACCACTTCGAACGCGATGCCGCGGTCGGTGTGGGTCTGCGGGTCGAAGAACGGCTCGGTGTGAATCACGTTCTGCGCCTTGCAGCGCTGCAGGTACGCCCAGGTCAGGTCGTAGAAGTCCTGCTCGGTGCGCAGTACATCGGCGCCCTGGTAGTACAGGTCGAGGAATTCCTGCAGGTTGTTGAACGCGTAGGCGCCGCGCAGGGCTTCCACATCATTCCAGGGCAGGGCGATCTTGTTGCGTTCGGCCAGGGCGAACAGCAGCTCGGGCTCCAGGGAACCTTCCAGGTGAAGGTGCAGTTCTGCCTTGGGCAGGGCGTTGAGCCAATCGTACATAAAGGTGTCTCTTGAAGTGCAATGGGCCGCATTCTACAGAGGTTATCGCCCGCATGAGCGATAACCTGACCAGCCGGTTCAGATCACCTCGGCCTGTTCGCGCCGGTAGGCATAGGTATCGGCGAAGCGTGACAGCAGAAATTCTGCGCAGGTGGTGGGCGGGTATTTCGCCGGCCGGCTGATGTCCTGGCAGCCTGGCAGGCATTCGATGCGGGTGTCGGGGTGCGGTTCGGCGAAGAACGGCATGGAGTAGCGGTCCACGCCTAGGGGGCTGATTACCCGGTGCGGGGTGGACACATACTGGTCGTTGCTCCAGCGCGCCATCATGTCGCCGAGGTTGACCACGAACGTGCCGTCGATGGGCGGCGCGTCGATCCACTGGCCGTCCACATTGCGCACCTGCAGGCCACCGGCGCTGTCCTGGTACAGCAAGGTGATGCAGCCATAGTCGGTATGAGCGCCGGCGCCTTGCTGGTCAGCGGAACTGGCGGTCTGGCGCGGCGGGTAGTGGATCATGCGCAGCACGCTCACCGGGTCCTTGAAGCGCTGGTCGAAGAAATCTTCCTCGATATCCAGGGCCAGGGCGATGGCGCGCAGCAGGGTTTGCGCCAGCGCTTGCATGTCGCGGTAATGCCCCTCCATCAGTGCCTGCCAGCCCGGAAGTTCAGGGTGGCGGTTGGGGCCGCGCAGCGGCTTGCCGGCGAGCACATCCGGGTGCTCGGCGGCCAGGTGCAGGCCCATGTCGAAGGTTTCCTTGAGGTCGCTGGGCCGCTCGGGGTCCAGCTGCTCGGTGGCGATGGCGCCATAACCGCGGTGGTGGCGGGTCTGGGTGATGTCGATGCTCAGCTTGTCGGCCAAGGGCAGGGCGAAGAATGCCTGGGCGGCGCTTTGCAGTTGGCCGATGCGTTCGGCGCTGATCGGGTGGCCCTTGATGTAGAAAAAGCCCCAGTGCCGGCAGGCATGGTCGATGGCGTTGGCCACCGTCAGCCAGCCCTGGCGATCAGCCTGGTACAGGGGCGCGATGTCGATGATCGGAAGCGATTCCATCAGCAGTGTCCTGTGGGGCCGCCATGAGGGCGGCCCGTTGCATTGTTATTGTGGCAACTTGGCGCTCAGGCCTTCGACGTAGTAGTTCATGCCCGCCAGGTCAGCGATGCTGGCCGAACTGCCCGCCGGGATCTTCACGGTGCCGGCCTGGTCCTTGATGGGCCCGGTAAATGGCTGGAACTCGCCGCTCTTGATGCTGGCGATGAGTTTTTCCGCTTCGGCTTTCACGTCGGCCGGGACGATATCGCTGATGGGCAGCTCCACGGTGCCGTCCTTGAGGCCGCCCCAGTAGTCCTCGGATTTCCAGGTGTGGTCAAGCACATGCTGGGTGGTCTGGGTGTAATAAGGTGTCCAGTTGTTGACGATGGAGGTCAGCACCGCCTTGGGCCCGAAGTGAGCCATGTCCGAGGCGTAGCCCACTGCGTACACGCCACGGCGCTCGGCGGTCTGGATCGGTGCCGGGCTATCGGTGTGCTGGAAGATCACGTCGGCGCCCTGGTCGATCAGGGCGTTTGCGGCGTCGGACTCCTTGCCTGGGTCGAACCAGGAGTTGACCCATACCACTTTCAGTTCGGTCCCGGGGTTGTACTTGTTCAAGGCCAGTTGAATGGCGTCGATGTCGCGGATCACTTCGGGAATAGGGAAGGAGGCGACGTAGCCGATCTTCTTGGTCTTGGTCATTTTCGCCGCCAGGAAGCCGCCCACGTAGCGGCCTTCATAGGTGCGCGCCAGGTAGGTGCCCAGGTTCTTGCCCTGCTTGTAGCCAGTGGCGTGCTCGAAGACCACATTGGGAAATTGCTGGGCCACCTTGGCGGTGGGGTTCATGTAGCCGAACGAGGTGCTGAAGATCAGGTCGTACTTGTCCTTGGCCATGTTGCGGATCACCCGCTCGGCATCGGCGCCTTCAGGCACGTTTTCCACGTAGCTGGTGCTGATCTTGTCGCCCATCTGCGCTGCCAGTTGCTGGCGCGCCAGTTCGTGCTGGTAGGTCCAGCCGTGGTCGCCGATGGGGCCCACGTACACAAATCCGATTTTCAGCGGGTCGGCGGCGCTGGCGGCCAGGCTGGTCGCCAGGCCAACGGCGGCGGCGAGGGTGGCCATCAGTGTCTTCAACGGGCGTTTTTGCATGTGTGTTCGAGCTCCATGTTGTTGTGGTGTGGAACGGCTCGAGGGGCAATGCAAATAATTGACCAACAGGACAACATTGCGGGTATTTGCACGGGCTGGCCTGGCGGAACCCGCCCGGGATTGGTTGGCTCGCTGGCAACGCAGGTGCCAGCGGTTCTGCGCTGCTCCCACTTCGGTGCAGGGGCCTGGGAACTGCTTTGTGCTGGTGCGGGGGAAACCATCTGCCCCGGTCTACAGTCACTAGCTCAACGGTTGAAACCCTGAGCGCCCTGATGCTGACTTTATTCAAGCAAGAGAAATACCTGCTGCTGGCGTTGATCGTCACGTGCGCGGCCTACCCGCTGGAGCCGCAATTGGTTGGCCATGGCCACGGTATCGCCTTGCTGGCGGGCGTGGTGCTGGTCGCGGCGATTGTCTGCGCCTCGGTGCAAGTGGCCCAGCACGCGGAACTGCTGGCCGAGAAGGTCGGCGACCCCTACGGCACCATGATCCTGACGCTGTCGGCCGTGTTGGTGGAAGTGGTGATCCTGGCGATCATGATGAGCAACGAAGCCTCGCCGACGCTTGTGCGCGACACCATTTATTCGGCCGTGATGCTGGACATCAACGGCATTCTCGGACTGTCGGCGCTGATGGGCGGCATCAAGCATGGCGAACAGGTCTACAACGATGATTCGGCGCGCTCCTACGGCGTAATGATCATGACCGCCATGGGCGTGTCCATGGTGGTGCCGGAGTTCATTCCCCAGGGTGACTGGAAGCTGTATTCGGGCTTCACCATTTTCGCCACCGTGATGCTCTATACCTTGTTCCTGCGCATGCAGGTGGGGCCGCACAGTTATTTTTTCAGCTACAGCTACCCGAAAAAGAAGCGCCGGCAAAACGACGGGACACAGGCGCCTGCGGTGAACCTGCCGCTGTCGGTCGGCACGCTGGTGTTCGGGGTGCTGGTGATCGGCGCCTTGGCCGAGGTCATGTCCAAGACCCTGGACTACGGCCTGGAAGGCAGCGGCGCACCGCCGGTGTTGATGGCCATCATCGTCGCGGCCATCTCGGCGGCCCCGGAAATTCTGACCGCCCTGCGCGCGGCCCTTGCCAACCGCATGCAGTCCACGGTGAACGTGGCGCTGGGGGCCTCGTTGTCGACGGTGATTCTGACGGTACCGGTGATGGAGGCCATGGCCTTGTACACCGGCCAGCCGTTCCAGATGGCCATGACCCCGGTGCAGACGGTGATGGTGGCGCTAACCCTGATCGTCAGCGCCATCAACCTCAACGACGGCGAAACCAACGCCATCGAAGGCATGACGCACTTCGTGCTGTTCGCCACCTTCATCATGCTGGCGTGCCTGGGGCTGTAGATCATCTTCGCCAGCCACCTGGGGG
Source organism: Pseudomonas eucalypticola (assembly GCF_013374995.1). NCBI lineage: Bacteria > Pseudomonadati > Pseudomonadota > Gammaproteobacteria > Pseudomonadales > Pseudomonadaceae > Pseudomonas > Pseudomonas eucalypticola. The sequence goes on from NZ_CP056030.1 coordinate 750,065, forward strand.
CCGTGGGCTCACAGGGGGGTGACGAGTGCCCTGGCCGCCTGGCGGTGTTCGGCGATCAGGCCTTGCACGTCCAGGCCTTCCACCTGGCCATCCACCACCCGCCACTGGCCGCCCACCATCACCCGGTCGGCCTTGTCGGCACCGCACAGCAACAGGGCGCTCAGCGGGTCATGGCTGCCGGAGAAGCGCAGCTCATCCAGCTTGAACAGCGCCAGGTCGGCCTGCTTGCCCACCGCCAGTTCGCCGATGTCATCGCGGCCCAGCAGCCGTGCCGAGCCACGTGTTGCCCAGCCCAGTACTTTTTCCGGGGTAACGGCCTTGGCGCCATAGCGCAACCGTTGCAGGTACAGGGCCTGGCGGGCTTCCAGGATCATGTTCGACGCATCATTGGACGCCGAGCCATCCACGCCAAGGCCGACCGGCGCGCCAGCGGCCAGCAGGTCTTCGGTAGGGCAGATGCCCGAGGCCAGGCGCATGTTGGAAGTGGGGCAGTGGCAGATGCCGGTACCGGCGGCGCCCAGGCGGGCGATTTCATCGGGGTTGAAGTGAATGCCGTGGGCCAGCCAGGTGCGGGGCCCCAGCCAACCGACGCTGTCCAGGTAGTCCACCGTGCGCAGGCCGAAGCGTTGCAGGCAGAAGTCTTCCTCGTCCAGGGTCTCGGCCAGGTGCGTGTGCAGGCGCACATCCAATTGTTCGGCCATGGCCGCGCTGGCACGCATGATCTGGGGCGTGACCGAAAACGGTGAGCAGGGCGCCAGGGCTATCTGAATTTGCGCGCCGGGGCCGCGCTGGTGGTAGCGCTCAACCAGCCGCTGGCTATCGGCCAGAATCACTTCGCCCTGCTGCACGGTCTGTTGCGGCGGCAAGCCACCGTCGGCCTCCCCCAGGCTCATGGAACCGCGGGTGAGCATGGCGCGCATGCCCAGTTCGCGTACCACTTCCACCTGCACGTCGATGGCCTGTTCCAGGCCGTCGGGGAACAGGTAATGGTGGTCGGCCGCGGTGGTGCAGCCCGACAGCAGCAGTTCGGCCAGGGCGACCTTGCTGGCCAGGGCCAGTTTTTCCGGGGTCAACCGCGCCCATACCGGGTACAGGGTTTTCAGCCACGGAAACAACGGTTCGTTGACCACCGGCGCCCAGGCACGGGTGAGGGTCTGGTAGAAGTGATGGTGGGTGTTGATGAGTCCCGGCAGCACCACGTGGTCGCGGGCATCGAAGACCTGCTCGCAGGGTTGCGCGGGCTGTTGCCCGGCGGCGAGCACTTCGCTGATCAGGCCGTCGTGCAGCACCAGGCCGCCGCGACCGTCGAGGTCATTGCCGGTGAACAGGGCCAGGGGGTTCTTGATCCAGATACGGGGTGCGGGCATGAGCCGGCTCCTCTGAAAGTACGTTGAGGTTAGCCAGCTCAGTGATTGCCCTGTCTGCTGATCCAGGGGCGCCGTCAGGCGCGTGGGCATACTACCAAGGGATGGTCTCGCCGCGATAGTTCACGAAGTGGTGGCCGCCCTTGCCGGCGTACGCGTTGACCTGGTCGATCAGGCCGCGGGTGCTGGTTTCCACATCCAGGTCGGCGCCTTCGCCGCCCATGTCGGTCTTCACCCAGCCCGGGTGCAGGCTGAGCACGGTCAGCGTGGTGTCGCCCAGGGTGCTGACGAAGGTGCTGGTCATGGAATTCAGCGCGGCCTTGCTGGCTTTGTACAGCGCCAGGTCGGCGGCATCGGGGATGGTCACGCTGCCCAGTACCGAACTCATGAAGGCGATCACGCCACCCTTGGGGTTTACCTGGGCGCTGAGGTGTCGCGCCAGGCGAATCGGCGCCACGGCATTGGTGTAGAACAGCGCGCCGATGTCTTCTGGGCTGACCTTGTCCGCGCTCTGGTCGGCGGGGCCCTTGACCCCGGCGTTGACGAACAGCAGGTCGAAGGTCTCGCCCTTCAGCGTCTGGCTCAAGGCTGCCAGTTGCCCGGCATCATCCATGTCCAGTTTCTCGATGCGTACCCCGGGCACCGCGCGCAGGGCGTCGGCGGCGTGCAGGTTGCGCACCGTGGCGGTGACGTTCCAGCCGTCTTCCTGCAGGCGTTGTACCAGCCCCAGGCCCAGGCCGCGGGACGCGCCGATGATCAATGCGTTCTTGCTCATGATTGAGGTTCCTTGGCAGGCAAAGAGCACCAGCATACCCCTACTGCTGGCGCTCTGTGGACCCTTGCAGGACCGGCGAAGCTCAATGCCCGGGCTGCCACGGCTGGCCCAGCGACACAGGTGCATACAGCCGCGTGCGTACCGCATCGCGTGACAGCAGCACCAATACCACGATGGTGGCCACATACGGCAGCATCGCCAGCAGGTTGGAGGGTATCGACAGACCGATGCCTTGCGCCACCAGGTGCAGGATGCTGGCCAGACCAAACAGGTAGGCCCCCAGCAGCACCCGCCATACCCGCCAACTGGCGAACACCACCAGCGCCAGGGCGATCCAGCCACGGCCGGCGCTCATGTTCTCCGCCCACATGGGCGTGTAGGCCAGCGACAGGTAAGCCCCCGCCAACCCCGCCATGGCCCCGCCGAACAACACCGCCAGGGTACGTACCCGCAGCACCGGCAGGCCCATGGCGCTGGCGGCGTCAGGGTTTTCGCCCACCGCCTGGACGATCAGCCCCACCCGGCTTTTGAGCACGACCCAGGCCACCAGCGCGAACAGGGCGAACGACAGGTACACCAGCACATCCTGGGTAAACAGCATGCGGCCCAGCAGCGGGATGCTGCTGAGCACGGGGATGGCCACCGGTTCGAAACCGGTCAGCGGCTTGCCCACCCAGGCCGCCCCCACGAACGTCGACAGGCCCACGCCGAAGATGGTCAACGCCAGCCCCGTGGCCACCTGGTTGGCATTGAACACCAGCGCCACCAGGGCGAACAGTGAAGACAGCAGCATGCCGGCGACCATCGCCAGTACCACGCCCAGCCACAGGTTGCCGCTGCTGAAGGCGACGATGAAACCCACCACCGCGCCGAACAGCATCATGCCTTCCTGGCCCAGGTTGAGTACGCCGCTCTTCTCGCACACCAGTTCACCCAACGCCACCAACAGCAGCGGCGTGCCGCAGCGCACCATGGCGAAGAGAATATTGCTCAGCAGGTCGATATCCATCACAGCGCTCCAGCGGTCGCGACCGCAGTGGTACGGCGGGCCCAGCGCAGCTTCAGGCGGGGGCGATAAAGGATCAGCACGTCACAGGCCAGCAGGAAGAACAGCATCATGCCCTGGAACAACTGGGTAATGGCCTGGGGCAGGTTCATGGCCATCTGGGCGTTTTCGCCACCCAGGTACAGCAGGGCCATCAACAGGCTGGAGAACACAATGCCAATGGGGTTCAGGCGGCCCAGAAAGGCCACGGTGATGGCGGCGTAGCCGTAACCGGGTGAGACCTGGGGCACCAGCTGGCCAATGGGGCCGGTGACTTCGCACACACCTGCCAGCCCCGCCAGCGCACCGCTGATCAACAGGGCGAGCCACACCAGGCGCTTTTCGCGAAAGCCGACGAAACCGGCGGCACGCTGGTCCAGGCCCAGCACCTTGATCTGAAAACCGACGAAGCTTTTTTGCAACAGTACCCACACCGCCACCAGGGCCAGCAGGGCGAAGTACAGGCCGGCGTGCAGGCGCCCGCCTTCGAATACCAGCGGCAGACGGCTGGCATCGCCGAACATGGCTGACTGCGGGAAGTTGAAGCCGGCCGGGTCGCGCAATGGACCGTGCACGAAATACAGCAACAGGTTCAGGGCGATGTAGTTGAGCATGATGCTGGTAAGGATTTCATTGGCGTTGAAATGGGTGCGCAACCAGGCTGTCAGTCCAGCCCACGCGGCCCCGGCGAGGGTGCCGGCCACCAGCACCATCACCAGCGCCCAGCGGCTGTCCATGCCGATGATATTCACCGCCAGGGCGCTGCCGCCCAAGGCGCCGATCAGCAGCTGGCCTTCGGCACCGATGTTCCAGATACGTGCCTGGTACACCACGGCCAGGCCCAGGGCACACATCAGGATCGGCAAGGCCTTGACCAACAGTTCGCTGACGCCGTACAGGTCACTGATCGGTTCGATCAGCAAGGTGTGCAGGGTAGGCAGCGGCTCATGCCCAAGGGCAATGAATAGCAGCGAGCCGCACACCAGGGTCAGCAGCGCGGCCAGCAGCGGCGAGCACCAGAGCATCAGGCGCGACTGCTGGCCGCGGGGTTCGAGGGAAAGCAACATGGAAAGCTCCGTTAACCGGCCAGGGCAGGCGTGGGGGTAGAGGTGTCGGCAAAGCGCCCAGCCATCCAGCCGCCCAACTCCACTTGGGTAGTGGCGGCGGTGGCTTGCAAGGGGCTGAGGCGGCCGCCGCTAAGTGCGCCCAGGCGGTCGCTGATCTGGAACAGTTCGTCCAGGTCTTCGGAAATCACCAGGATCGCCGCGCCGGCATCGCGCAGGGCAATCAGTGCGCGGTGAATGGTGGCGGCGGCGCCCACGTCCACGCCCCAGGTCGGGTGGGCGGCCACTAGCAATTTCGGCTGCTGGAGAATTTCGCGGCCCAGGATGAATTTCTGCAGGTTGCCGCCTGACAGGCTGCGGGCAGGGGCCTGGGCGTCAGGCGTCTTTACCGCAAAGCGACGAATGATCTCGTCGGCCAAGGCCAGCACCTTGCGGGTGCGCACCATGCCCTTGGCCACCAGCCCTTGCTGGAAAGCGGTAAGCAGGGCGTTGTCGGCCAGGCTCATTTCCGGCACCGCGCCGTGGCCCAGGCGCTCGGCTGGCACGAATGCCAACCCCTGGGCGCGGCGCTGGTCCGGGCGCAGGTGCCCCACGGGCTGGCCGGCGAACCGGATGCTGGCAGGCGCTGGCGCCCGCTGTTCACCGCTGAGCAGGGCCAGCAGTTCATCCTGGCCGTTGCCGGCCACGCCGGCGATACCGACGATCTCGCCACTGTTCACCTGCAAGTCCAATTGGCGCAGTGAACAACCGAACGGGTCGGGGTTGGCCCAGTCCAGCCCTGCCACCTGCAGGAACGGCGCACCGCCTTGCGCCTTCGGGTAATGCGCTACGAGGCCTTCGGCATCGCCTACCATCAGCCGCGCCAGTTCCAGGTCCGTGCAGTCAGCCGGCACGCAATGGCCGGATACGCGCCCACCGCGCAGGACCGTGGCGCTGTGACACAAGGCGCGCACTTCGCCCAGTTTGTGGCTGATGAACAGAATGCTGCAGCCTTCGCTGGCCAGGCGGCGCAGGGTCACGAACAGATCGTCAGCTTCCTGGGGTGTCAGCACCGAGGTCGGTTCATCGAGAATCAGCAAGCGAATGTCTTGCATCAGGCAACGTACGATCTCCACCCGCTGACGCTCGCCGATGGACAGGCTGTGCACCAGGCGGTCTGGCTCAAGCGGCATGCCGTAGCGCGCCGAGACCTCGCGAATGCGGGGCTCCAGTTGCGCCGGCGTCTGCCCTGGCCCCATGGCCAGGGCGATGTTCTGCGCCACGGTCAGGGTTTCGAACAGGGAAAAATGCTGGAACACCATGCCGATGCCCAATTGCCGGGCCTGGCCGGGGTTGCGCAGGTGCACGGCCTGGCCTTGCCACAGCACACTGCCGCTGTCGGCCTGGGTAACGCCGTAGATGATCTTCATCAGGGTGCTTTTGCCGGCACCGTTCTCGCCGAGCAGCGCACGAATTTCACCGGGTTGCAGGCTCAGGTCGACCTGGTCGTTGGCCAGGCAGCCAGGGTAGCGCTTGGTGATGGCGCGCAATTGCAGGCGCGGGGTGTTCGCAGGGTTGGGCATGACAGCCTCGGTTGCAAAGGGACGTGCCTGCTTAAGCAATTTCCTGGCCAGTGGGTCAGGAAATGCAGGGCAGGGCCTTTGCGGTGTGCGGCGGGGTATTGCAGGGCACCAACGCTGGGCGGCGCATGGCGAGTTCGCCTCAGAAGGGTGCTGGTCAAAAAATGATCAATTGCCTGAGAGTACGGTGCAGCCAGCGGCGGGTGCAGGCTTGCACGGGTTATCCACAGATTGCTCCACCGTTTTTGTGCGAAACGCCGAAGGCCGGGTATAACGCGCCCCTCCGTATCTTCGAATGGTGCTATCTGTGTATAAGTACTTGATCCGGCGTTCGTTTCACCTGTGGACAACGCGTATGGTCAAAAACTGATCAACTCCCTGAAGGCCTTGATCTGCGTGGGCTGGCGGGGCTTGCGCAGAGCTTATCCACAGCCGGGTGCACAGTAGATGTGGGCAACTTACGCGGTCAGGGGGACTCAGTCGTTTCCAGCAAAATCCGCCCGCGGCTCAGGTCCGCCAGCGCCTGTTGCAACTGGGGCACATGCTCGCGCCCCAAGGCCAACTGCACATCCACCCCGTTGGCGGTGAAGTCTTCGCTCACCACCAACCCATCCAGTTCCGCCACCCGCAACTTCACCAGCGCCAGCTCACTGAACGCGCACGAACAACTCAACGGGATGCGGCTGACCAGCACGCGTTTCTCGGCCTGTTGCAGGCATTTGTTGGCGCCGCCGCCATACGCCCGGGCCAAGCCGCCGGTGCCCAGTTGAATGCCGCCGTACCAACGAATGACCAGCACCACGACCTGATCGCAGTCCTGCGCTTCAATGGCCGCCAATATCGGCCGCCCCGCGGTGCCGCCGGGTTCGCCGTCATCATTGCTGCGGTACTGTTCGCCCAGTTTCCACGCCCAGCAATTGTGGGTAGCGTCGGGCACGCTGTGCTGGTCGATGAACGTCTGGGCGTCGGCGACGCTGCCGATGGGAGCGGCGAGGGTAATGAAGCGGCTCTTGCGGATTTCTTCACGAAATTCGCAAGGGCCCAGCAGGGTAGAGGGCATTCAGGGCAGGTCCGTGCAAACAGTCATTGAACAGGGGTAAGGCCACAGCCTTTGAGGATTATACGGCTCAGTTGCTCGCCGGCTTCCTCGAAATCCTGTTTGGTCAGGCGCGTACGCCCGGTGACACGGCAGATCTGCGTGGCGAAGTCAGCGTAATGCTGGGTGCTGCCCCACAGCAGGAAAATCAGGTGTACCGGGTCGACGGGGTCCATCTTGCCGGCGTCTATCCAGGCCTGGAACACCCCCGCGCGGCCCTGGAACCAGGCGCGGTAGTCCTGGTTGAAGTATTCGTTCAGGCAATGCCCGCCACTGATGATCTCCATGGCGAAGATACGCGACGCCTGGGGCTGGCGCCGGGAGAATTCCATCTTGGCGCGGATGTAGCGGGTCAGCGCCTGGGCCGGGTCATCGTCCACGGTGAGGGTGTTGAAGGTGCTGTCCCACAATTCCAGGATGTTGCTCAGCACGGCGATGTACAGGCCCAGCTTGTTGGTGAAGTAGTAATGCAGGTTGGCCTTGGGCAGCCCGGCGTTGAGGGCGATGGTGTTCATGCTGGTGCCCTTGAACCCGTGGCGGGCGAACTCGTCCTCAGCGGCCTTGATAATGGTTTCTTCGTTTTTCTGACGAATACGGCTGGCAGGTTTGCCGGAGGCATGGGCGCTGTGCGCGGGAACGTCAAGGGTCATGGGGCGGTTCCGAACAGATCGTGTGGGTGCATCGTGGTGCGTTGATAACGCACCCACACGAATCCGACAAGGCCCGCGGGGGAAAACCTTCAAACGTGAGTTTCAACCGGCTCGCTTTCCACGCGAGGCGCGCTCGCCTCAGGCTTTCCCTCCGGCAGCAGCAGGCACATCACCAAGGCCGTGATGCCGCCGCTGGTGATGGCCGAGTCGAACAGGTTCTGTACCAGTTTGGGCAGCAGGTGCAGCAGGGTCGGTTGCGCGGCCACGCCCAGGCCTACGCCGAACGAGGTGGCGATGATCAGCATGTTGCGCCGGTCCAGCGGGCCCTGGGCCAGAATGCGCACGCCGGCGGCAGCGACACTGCCGAACATCACCAAGGTAGCGCCGCCCAGCACCGGTTTGGGGATCTGTTGCAGCACCGCGCCGATCACCGGCACCAGGCCCAGCAGGAACAGAATCGCGCCGATGTACAGGCCCACGTAGCGGCTGGCCACCCCGGTGAGCTGGATCACGCCATTGTTCTGGGCAAAGGTGGTGTTGGGAAAGGCGCTGAAGGTCGCGGCCAGCATGCAGCTGACACCGTCACCCAGCACACCGCCCCTGAGCCGGTTGATATAGCCGGGGCCGCTGATGGGCTGGCGCGAGAGCATGCAGTTGGCGGTCAGGTCGCCTACGGTCTCGATGGTGCTGATCAGGTAGATCAGGGCCACCGGAAAGAAGGCTGCCCAGTCGAAACTGAAACCGAATTTGAAGGGCACCGGCAGGCTCACCAGCGGCAGGGCGGGCAGGGCCTGGGGCACCAGCTTGCCACTGAACCAGGCGGCGATGCAGCCCACCGCCAGGCCGATAATGATCGCCGACAGCCGCACCCACGGGGTACTGGAGCGGTTGAGCAAAATGATCACCAGCAACACGAACGCGCCCAGCGCCAGGTTGCCGGGGGCGCCATAGTCCGGCGCGTTAAAGCCGCCGCCCAGGTCGGTCATGCCCACCTTGATCAGGCTGATGCCGATCAGGGTAATGACGATGCCGGTCACCAGCGGCGTGATCACCCGGCGCAATTGGCCGATGAAGCGGCTGAGCACGATCTGCACCGCCGCGCCGAAGAAGCACACACCGAAAATCATCGCCATGATGTCTTCCGGGCTGCCGCCACGTTGCTTGACCATGAACCCGGCGGACAACACGGCACCCAGGAAGGCGAAGCTGGTGCCCTGCAGGCAGATCATGCCAGCGCCGATGCCGAAGGGTCGGCGGGCCTGAATGAAGGTACCGATGCCCGAGACCATCAACGCCATGCTGATGAGGTAGGGCAGGTGTTCGGTCAGGCCCAGGGCCGAACCGATGATCAGCGGCGGGGTGATGATGCCCACGAAGCTGGCCAGTACATGTTGCAGCGCGGCAAGCACGGCGGCCATGGGGTTGGGGCGGTCGTTGAGGCCGTAGATCAGTTCGTTGGGCGACGATGATTCTGGTGACATGGGAGGCTCTCGGCACAGGGTCGTGTATCAGGTGACATTCCCTGTTGCAAAAAGCTGTCCAACTGCTCAGGTTTGAAATGTGCGTTTGACCTACAGCCCTTGCAGATCAATGGATTGACGGATTTTTATCATGCTGTGCCTTGAGGCACGGCGGGTGCCCAGCGCGCCTTGGGTGCACTAGCGTGTAGCCGCCAGACTCTCCAGAAAGCTTTCCAGCACCAAATGTGGGCGCCTGCCTTTGCGGGTGACCCAGGACAGGCTCAGGTCATAGAAACGCTCGACGGGTTTCAAGGCGCGCAAGCGCCCCTGCTGCACCCAGAAGCTGGCGTAGTGGTCGGGCAGGTAGCCAATGAAGCGCCCCGTCAGGATCAGGAACGCCATGCCCTCGCGGTCCGATGCACTGGCGGTACAGTGCAGCGCCTGGTAGTGGGCCTGTATCTCCGCCGGCAAGCGGAAGGTAGGAGCGATGGCGTCCTGCTGGTTCAGGCGCTCATCGTCCAGCTCGGCATCGGATGCGTAGAACAGCGGGTGGCCGACAGCGCAGTACAGCAGCGAACGTTCGCTATACAACGGCGCGTACTCCAACCCCGACAGCGGGCTGGCCTGGGGGACCACGCCTACGTGCAGGCTGCCGTCCAACACGCCTTGCTCCACCTGGCTGGGCGCGATCATGCGGATTTGGATGCGCACGTCGGGGCCGCGGTCCTTGAGCTGGGCCAGCGCATGGGTGATGCGCATGTGCGGCAGGGTGACCAGGTTATCGGTCAGGCCGATGTTCAGTTCACCCCGCAGGTGCTGGTGCAGGCCGTTCACTTCGGTGCGGAAGCTCTCGATGGCACTGAGCAGTTGCAACGCCGAGTGGTACACCTCGCGGCCTTCCTCGGTCAGGGAAAAACCGGCACGGCCACGCTGGCACAGGCGCAGGCCAAGGCGCTGCTCCAGGTCGCTCATCTGCTGGCTAATGGCCGAGCGGCCAATGCCCAGCACGTTCTCGGCGGCCGAGAAACCGCCGCATTCCACCACGCTGCGGTAAATCTTCAGCAGGCGAATATCGAAATCGCTGACTTGGGCCAGGGGATCGGGACGTCGGCTCATAGTTTAGTCATCGCCTAACCAAAGATTAGAAGAGTTGGGTTTTCCAGACTTTATCGCCGTGACAACGTAGCTGCAACAACGCCCCTCAACACCTGATCGAGGTTTGCACGATGAACATGCCGGAAACTGCGCTTAACGGAATCGCCAGTCAGTTGAAGCTGGATGCCCACTGGATGCCCTACACCGCAAACAGAAGCTTCCAGCGCGACCCGCGCATCATCGTGGCGGCCGAGGGTAGTTACCTCACCGACGACAAGGGCCGCAAGATCTACGACAGCTTGTCGGGCCTGTGGACCTGTGGCGCTGGCCACACCCGCAAGGAAATCCAGGACGCCGTGGCCCGCCAGCTGGGCGTGCTCGACTACTCGCCAGCCTTCCAATACGGCCACCCGCTGTCGTTCCAGCTGGCCGAGAAAATCACCGAGCTGACCCCGGGTGAACTGAACCACGTGTTCTACACCAACTCCGGCTCCGAGTGCTGCGACACCGCGGTGAAGATCGTGCGTGCCTACTGGCGCCTGAAAGGCCAGGCCACCAAGACCAAGCTGATCGGCCGTGCCCGTGGCTACCACGGCGTGAACATCGCCGGCACCAGCCTGGGCGGCGTCAATGGCAACCGCAAAATGTTCGGCCAGTTGATGGACGTCGATCACCTGCCGCACACCGTACTGGCTGCCAACGCCTTCTCCAAGGGCGCCCCCGAGCAAGGCGGTATCGCCCTGGCTGATGAGCTGTTGAAACTGATCGAACTGCACGACGCCTCGAACATCGGCGCTGTCATCGTCGAGCCTATGGCTGGTTCCGCCGGGGTACTGCCACCACCGGTTGGCTACCTCAAGCGCCTGCGTGAAATCTGCACCCAGCACAACATTCTGCTGATCTTCGACGAAGTCATCACCGGCTTCGGGCGTACCGGCAACATGTTCGGTGCCGACACCTTCGGCGTCACCCCGGACCTGATGTGCATCGCCAAGCAAGTCACCAACGGCGCCATCCCCATGGGCGCGGTGATCGCCAGCACCGAGATCTACCAGACCTTCATGAACCAGCCCACCCCCGAGTACGCCGTGGAATTCCCCCACGGTTACACCTACTCGGCGCACCCGGTGGCCTGCGCCGCTGGCCTGGCCGCGCTGGACCTGCTGCAAAAGGAAAACCTGGTGCAACAGGCCGCGGAGTTGGCACCGCATTTCGAGCAGGCCCTGCACGGCATCAAGGGCAGCCAGCACGTGGTCGACATCCGCAACTTCGGCCTGGCCGGCGCCATTCAACTGGCCCCGCGTGACGGCGATGCCATCGTGCGCCCCTACGAGGCCTCGATGAAGCTGTGGCAAGCCGGCTTCTACGTACGGTTCGGCGGCGACACCCTGCAGTTCGGGCCAACCTTCAACGCCAAGGCCCAGGACCTGGACCGCCTGTTCGACGCGGTTGGCCAGGCCATCAACGCCATCGACTGATCCTTCTATATAAGAAGAGCGGGCCTGCCCGCTCCTCAGCGCATTCCTCAGGAGTCCTACATGAGCAGTATTCAGCACCTGATCAATGGTGATCTGGTTTCCGGCGGCGATCGCACCGCCGACGTCTACAACCCGTCCACTGGCCAGGTTATCCACAAGCTCCAGCTCGCCGACCTGCAAACCGTGCAGCAGGCCATCGATTCGGCCAAGGCTGCCTTCCCGGCGTGGCGCAACACCCCACCGGCCAAGCGCGCCCAGGTGATGTTCCGCTTCAAGCAGTTGCTGGAGCAGAACGAAGCGAAAATCTCGCAGTTGATCAGTGAAGAGCACGGCAAGACCCTGGAAGACGCCGCCGGTGAATTGAAGCGCGGCATCGAGAACGTCGAATACGCCAGCGCCGCCCCGGAAATCCTCAAGGGCGAGTACAGCCGCAACGTAGGGCCAAACATCGACGCCTGGTCCGACTTCCAGCCCCTGGGCGTGGTTGCCGGCATCACCCCGTTCAACTTCCCGGCCATGGTGCCGTTGTGGATGTACCCACTGGCCATCGCTTGCGGTAACTGCTTCATCCTCAAACCGTCGGAGCGCGACCCAAGCTCCACGCTGTTCATTGCCCAACTGCTGCTGGAAGCCGGCCTGCCGGCGGGCGTACTGAACGTGGTGCACGGCGACAAGGTAGCGGTGGACGCGCTGATCCAGGCACCGGAAATCAAAGCCCTGAGCTTCGTGGGCTCCACGCCGATCGCCGAATACATCTATAGCGAAGGTACCAAGCGCGGCAAACGCGTGCAGGCACTGGGCGGCGCGAAGAACCACGCCGTGCTGATGCCCGACGCCGACCTCGACAACGCCGTGAGCGCGCTGATGGGCGCAGCTTATGGTTCGTGCGGCGAACGCTGCATGGCCATCTCGGTGGCCGTGTGCGTGGGTGACCAGGTGGCTGACGCCCTGGTGGCCAAGCTGGTGCCGCAGATCAAGGCCCTGAAGATTGGCGCTGGCACGTCATGTGGCCTGGACATGGGCCCGCTGGTCACTGGCCAGGCCCGTGACAAGGTCGCCGGTTACGTTGAAGACGGCGTCCAGGCAGGCGCCAAACTGGTGGTCGATGGCCGTAGCCTGGTGGTACCGGGTAATGAAGACGGGTTCTTCCTGGGCGGCTGCCTGTTCGATAACGTCACCCCAGAGATGCGCATCTATAAGGAAGAGATCTTCGGCCCGGTGCTGTGCATCGTCCGGGTGAACAGCCTGGAAGCGGCGATGAAGCTGATCAATGACCACGAATACGGCAACGGCACCTGCATCTTCACCCGTGACGGCGAAGCGGCGCGGTTGTTCTGTGACGAGATCGAGGTAGGCATGGTGGGCGTGAACGTGCCGTTGCCTGTACCGGTGGCTTACCACAGCTTTGGCGGGTGGAAGCGGTCGTTGTTTGGTGACTTGCATGCATATGGGCCGGATGGGGTGCGGTTCTACACCCGGCGCAAGGCGATCACCCAGCGCTGGCCGCAGCGGGCCAGCCATGAGGCTTCGCAGTTTGCGTTTCCTAGTCTGTAGCGTGGGGTGATGGGAAAGGAGGGGCGGGCCGGTGGGTCTGCCCTTTTTGGTTTTTGGGGGGATGGAGGCTATCAAGGGCATGTCTGGAGATTGCATGAAGGCCCATGTGCATGTCTTGGGATTTCTGTCGCCCTTGAGATCGAGCGCCGCCCGCGCGGCGCTTCCCGGGCAAGCCCGGTCCCACATCGGTTTCGGGCCAATTATGTCTGTGCCATTACCTGTTCCGCCTTGTTTGTACACTGGAGATTTGAAGTGAACAAACAAAGCGGTCGAGGTGGTCTCACAGGAATAACTGGCCCGAAACCGATGTGGGACCGGGCTTGCCCGGGAAGCGCCGCGCGGGCGGCGCTCGATCTCAAGAACCCTAGAAGCCTCAAGCCATGCACCTGGCGGCCTTTATAGGGTGGCAAGCGGGGAAGCTTTTGATCTTAATGACAATTTGTTGAAATCAATGCTTGACGCCCCCGTAGATCTCTCTATAATTCGCCCCACTTCCGGCGCAGACCAAACGGAAAACTCCTTGATAATCAAGCAGTTAGCCAAAGTAGCCCGCTCCGAAGGGTTTCGATTTTGATGTCGAAAGCGGTGAAAAAGGCAGTTGACAGCGACTCAAATCGCTGTAGAATTCGCCTCCCGCTAACGAGAGATCGAAGCGAGTCAAGTGGTTGAAGTTGTTAGAGATTCTCTGAAAAACTTCAAAATAAACGCTTGACAGATCCTGAGGAAAGCGTAGAATGCGCGCCTCGGTTGAGACGAAAGAATCAGCCAACCGCTCTTTAACAACTGAATCAAGCAATTCGTGTGGGTGCTTGTGACTCAGACTGATAGTCAAAAAGATTATCAGCATCATAAGTTACTCCACGAGAAATCATGGTTTAACCAACGATTGCTGAGCCAAGTTTATAGGGTTTTCTCAAAACCCGATTGCAGTATTGAACTGAAGAGTTTGATCATGGCTCAGATTGAACGCTGGCGGCAGGCCTAACACATGCAAGTCGAGCGGATGAAGGGAGCTTGCTCTCTGATTCAGCGGCGGACGGGTGAGTAATGCCTAGGAATCTGCCTGGTAGTGGGGGACAACGTTTCGAAAGGAACGCTAATACCGCATACGTCCTACGGGAGAAAGCAGGGGACCTTCGGGCCTTGCGCTATCAGATGAGCCTAGGTCGGATTAGCTAGTTGGTGAGGTAATGGCTCACCAAGGCGACGATCCGTAACTGGTCTGAGAGGATGATCAGTCACACTGGAACTGAGACACGGTCCAGACTCCTACGGGAGGCAGCAGTGGGGAATATTGGACAATGGGCGAAAGCCTGATCCAGCCATGCCGCGTGTGTGAAGAAGGTCTTCGGATTGTAAAGCACTTTAAGTTGGGAGGAAGGGTTGTAGATTAATACTCTGCAATTTTGACGTTACCGACAGAATAAGCACCGGCTAACTCTGTGCCAGCAGCCGCGGTAATACAGAGGGTGCAAGCGTTAATCGGAATTACTGGGCGTAAAGCGCGCGTAGGTGGTTTGTTAAGTCGGATGTGAAATCCCCGGGCTCAACCTGGGAACTGCATCCGAAACTGGCAAGCTAGAGTATGGTAGAGGGTAGTGGAATTTCCTGTGTAGCGGTGAAATGCGTAGATATAGGAAGGAACACCAGTGGCGAAGGCGACTACCTGGACTGATACTGACACTGAGGTGCGAAAGCGTGGGGAGCAAACAGGATTAGATACCCTGGTAGTCCACGCCGTAAACGATGTCAACTAGCCGTTGGGGTCCTTGAGACTTTAGTGGCGCAGCTAACGCATTAAGTTGACCGCCTGGGGAGTACGGCCGCAAGGTTAAAACTCAAATGAATTGACGGGGGCCCGCACAAGCGGTGGAGCATGTGGTTTAATTCGAAGCAACGCGAAGAACCTTACCAGGCCTTGACATCCAATGAACTTTCCAGAGATGGATGGGTGCCTTCGGGAGCATTGAGACAGGTGCTGCATGGCTGTCGTCAGCTCGTGTCGTGAGATGTTGGGTTAAGTCCCGTAACGAGCGCAACCCTTGTCCTTAGTTACCAGCACGTTATGGTGGGCACTCTAAGGAGACTGCCGGTGACAAACCGGAGGAAGGTGGGGATGACGTCAAGTCATCATGGCCCTTACGGCCTGGGCTACACACGTGCTACAATGGTCGGTACAGAGGGTTGCCAAGCCGCGAGGTGGAGCTAATCTCACAAAACCGATCGTAGTCCGGATCGCAGTCTGCAACTCGACTGCGTGAAGTCGGAATCGCTAGTAATCGCGAATCAGAATGTCGCGGTGAATACGTTCCCGGGCCTTGTACACACCGCCCGTCACACCATGGGAGTGGGTTGCACCAGAAGTAGCTAGTCTAACCTTCGGGAGGACGGTTACCACGGTGTGATTCATGACTGGGGTGAAGTCGTAACAAGGTAGCCGTAGGGGAACCTGCGGCTGGATCACCTCCTTAATCGACGACATCAGCTGTATCATGAGCTCCCACACGAATTGCTTG
This sequence comes from Pseudomonas eucalypticola, assembly GCF_013374995.1. Lineage (NCBI taxonomy): Bacteria > Pseudomonadati > Pseudomonadota > Gammaproteobacteria > Pseudomonadales > Pseudomonadaceae > Pseudomonas > Pseudomonas eucalypticola. Next base: position 765,721 of record NZ_CP056030.1, read on the forward strand.
ATTCATTGAAGAAGACGATAGAAGCAGCTTTAAGCTCCAAGCTGATAGCTGATCTGGCTAACAGTTACGCTCGAAATTGGGTCTGTAGCTCAGTTGGTTAGAGCGCACCCCTGATAAGGGTGAGGTCGGCAGTTCGAATCTGCCCAGACCCACCAATTTTGTTATGGGGCCATAGCTCAGCTGGGAGAGCGCCTGCCTTGCACGCAGGAGGTCAGCGGTTCGATCCCGCTTGGCTCCACGATAAACTGCTTCCAAAGCTTAGAAATGAATATTCGTGTCGAATATTGATTTCTGAACTTTATCAGAATCGTTCTTTAAAAATTTGGGTATGTGATAGAAAGATAGACTGGATAGCACTTTCACTGGTGTTTATTCAGGCTAAGGTAAAATTTGTGATTCGAATTGCAAATTTTCGGCGAATGTCGTCTTCACAGTATAACCAGATTGCTTGGGGTTATATGGTCAAGTGAAGAAGCGCATACGGTGGATGCCTTGGCAGTCAGAGGCGATGAAAGACGTGGTAGCCTGCGAAAAGCTTCGGGGAGTCGGCAAACAGACTGTGATCCGGAGATGTCTGAATGGGGGAACCCAGCCATCATAAGATGGTTATCTCAAGCTGAATACATAGGCTTGAGAGGCGAACCAGGGGAACTGAAACATCTAAGTACCCTGAGGAAAAGAAATCAACCGAGATTCCCTTAGTAGTGGCGAGCGAACGGGGACCAGCCCTTAAGTTGATTTGAGATTAGCGGAACGCTCTGGAAAGTGCGGCCATAGTGGGTGATAGCCCTGTACGCGAAAATCTCTTGTCAATGAAATCGAGTAGGACGGAGCACGAGAAACTTTGTCTGAATATGGGGGGACCATCCTCCAAGGCTAAATACTACTGACTGACCGATAGTGAACTAGTACCGTGAGGGAAAGGCGAAAAGAACCCCGGAGAGGGGAGTGAAATAGATCCTGAAACCGTATGCGTACAAGCAGTGGGAGCAGACTTTGTTCTGTGACTGCGTACCTTTTGTATAATGGGTCAGCGACTTATATTCAGTGGCGAGCTTAACCGAATAGGGGAGGCGTAGCGAAAGCGAGTGTTAATAGCGCGTTTAGTCGCTGGGTATAGACCCGAAACCGGGCGATCTATCCATGGGCAGGTTGAAGGTTGGGTAACACTAACTGGAGGACCGAACCGACTACCGTTGAAAAGTTAGCGGATGACCTGTGGATCGGAGTGAAAGGCTAATCAAGCTCGGAGATAGCTGGTTCTCCTCGAAAGCTATTTAGGTAGCGCCTCATGTATCACTGTAGGGGGTAGAGCACTGTTTCGGCTAGGGGGTCATCCCGACTTACCAAACCGATGCAAACTCCGAATACCTACAAGTGCCGAGCATGGGAGACACACGGCGGGTGCTAACGTCCGTCGTGAAAAGGGAAACAACCCAGACCGTCAGCTAAGGTCCCAAAGTCATGGTTAAGTGGGAAACGATGTGGGAAGGCTTAGACAGCTAGGAGGTTGGCTTAGAAGCAGCCACCCTTTAAAGAAAGCGTAATAGCTCACTAGTCGAGTCGGCCTGCGCGGAAGATGTAACGGGGCTCAAACCATGCACCGAAGCTACGGGTATCATCTTTTGATGATGCGGTAGAGGAGCGTTCTGTAAGCCTGTGAAGGTGAGTTGAGAAGCTTGCTGGAGGTATCAGAAGTGCGAATGCTGACATGAGTAACGACAATGGGTGTGAAAAACACCCACGCCGAAAGACCAAGGTTTCCTGCGCAACGTTAATCGACGCAGGGTTAGTCGGTCCCTAAGGCGAGGCTGAAAAGCGTAGTCGATGGAAAACAGGTTAATATTCCTGTACTTCTGGTTATTGCGATGGAGGGACGGAGAAGGCTAGGCCAGCTTGGCGTTGGTTGTCCAAGTTTAAGGTGGTAGGCTGAGATCTTAGGTAAATCCGGGATCTTAAGGCCGAGAGCTGATGACGAGTTGTCTTTAGACGACGAAGTGGTTGATGCCATGCTTCCAAGAAAAGCTTCTAAGCTTCAGGTAACCAGGAACCGTACCCCAAACCGACACAGGTGGTTGGGTAGAGAATACCAAGGCGCTTGAGAGAACTCGGGTGAAGGAACTAGGCAAAATGGCACCGTAACTTCGGGAGAAGGTGCGCCGGTGAGGGTGAAGGACTTGCTCCGTAAGCCCATGCCGGTCGAAGATACCAGGCCGCTGCGACTGTTTATTAAAAACACAGCACTCTGCAAACACGAAAGTGGACGTATAGGGTGTGACGCCTGCCCGGTGCCGGAAGGTTAATTGATGGGGTTAGCTAACGCGAAGCTCTTGATCGAAGCCCCGGTAAACGGCGGCCGTAACTATAACGGTCCTAAGGTAGCGAAATTCCTTGTCGGGTAAGTTCCGACCTGCACGAATGGCGTAACGATGGCGGCGCTGTCTCCACCCGAGACTCAGTGAAATTGAAATCGCTGTGAAGATGCAGTGTATCCGCGGCTAGACGGAAAGACCCCGTGAACCTTTACTATAGCTTTGCACTGGACTTTGAATTTGCTTGTGTAGGATAGGTGGGAGGCTTTGAAGCGTGGACGCCAGTTCGCGTGGAGCCATCCTTGAAATACCACCCTGGCAACTTTGAGGTTCTAACTCAGGTCCGTTATCCGGATCGAGGACAGTGTATGGTGGGTAGTTTGACTGGGGCGGTCTCCTCCTAAAGAGTAACGGAGGAGTACGAAGGTGCGCTCAGACCGGTCGGAAATCGGTCGTAGAGTATAAAGGCAAAAGCGCGCTTGACTGCGAGACAGACACGTCGAGCAGGTACGAAAGTAGGTCTTAGTGATCCGGTGGTTCTGTATGGAAGGGCCATCGCTCAACGGATAAAAGGTACTCCGGGGATAACAGGCTGATACCGCCCAAGAGTTCATATCGACGGCGGTGTTTGGCACCTCGATGTCGGCTCATCACATCCTGGGGCTGAAGCCGGTCCCAAGGGTATGGCTGTTCGCCATTTAAAGTGGTACGCGAGCTGGGTTTAGAACGTCGTGAGACAGTTCGGTCCCTATCTGCCGTGGACGTTTGAGATTTGAGAGGGGCTGCTCCTAGTACGAGAGGACCGGAGTGGACGAACCTCTGGTGTTCCGGTTGTCACGCCAGTGGCATTGCCGGGTAGCTATGTTCGGAAAAGATAACCGCTGAAAGCATCTAAGCGGGAAACTTGCCTCAAGATGAGATCTCACTGGAACCTTGAGTTCCCTAAAGGGCCGTCGAAGACTACGACGTTGATAGGTTGGGTGTGTAAGCGCTGTGAGGCGTTGAGCTAACCAATACTAATTGCCCGTGAGGCTTGACCATATAACACCCAAGCAATTTGCGTCGAACGACCAGATTGCGGTGTTGTGAAGATGACATGCACCGAAAGTTTGCAGATTCACAAATACCATCACATACCCGATTCGCTGGAGTGCCTGCAAGGGCATCCTGGCTACAGAATTTCTTGACGACCATAGAGCATTGGAACCACCTGATCCCATCCCGAACTCAGCAGTGAAACGATGCATCGCCGATGGTAGTGTGGGGTTTCCCCATGTGAGAGTAGGTCATCGTCAAGATTAAATTCCGAAACCCCCAGTTGCGAAAGCAGCTGGGGGTTTTGTTTTTCTGGCGTTCCTCACCGTGGCGGGCGCGACCGCTTTCCATGTGGGACCGGGCGAAGCTCGGGAAGGCCGCACCCGCAGCATCAGGCCGCTACTGAGCCAACCGCTCAATCAAATAATCAATCAACACCCGAATCTTCGGTGGCAAAAACCGCTTCGGCGGGTACAGCAACCACACCGAACCAATATAAGCCCCGCCATCCAACTCCCAATCCGCCAATACCTGCACCACCTCACCGTTCTGCAGCGCTTCCCTGGCGACGAACTCCGGTAAATTGGCAATCCCGAATCCCTGCCGCGCCGCATCCAGGCGCGCACCCGCATGGTTGGCGATATACCGCCCCTTCACCGGCACGACCTCTGTCTGCCCCTCGCGCCGCAAGCGCCAGCGGTTATCGTCAGTGGTCTCACCCAGGTAAAGGCAGTCATGGTCCAGCAGCTCGGCCGGTGCCAGCGGAACACCGCGGCTGTCCAGGTACCCTTGCGACGCACACAGCACCCACCGCACCGCCCCCAGCGTCCGCCCGGCCAGCCCCAGCGGCGGCCGTTCCGTCAGGCGAATCACCAGGTCAATGTCTTCCACCAGGGGGTCTACGTCATGGTCATTGAACACCAACTGCACATCCACCTCGGCGTACCGGCGCAGAAAGTCCGGAATCAGAGGGTGCAGCACCGTTCGGGCAAAGGCCGTAGGCGCGCTCACGATCACCCGCCCATGGGGCCGCGCAGCCAGGCGGCCGGCGGCATCCACCGCACAGGCGGCCGCATCGAGCATGTCACGACAGTGTCGGTAAACTTCGGCTCCGGATTCAGTGACGCGAATGCGCCGGGTGGAACGCTCCACCAACTGAGTGCCCAACGCCTGTTCCAGGCGCTTGATCTGCCGGCTCACAGTAGAGGGCATGCTGCCCAGTTGTCGTGCAGCTTCAGAGAAATTTCCCGCGTCCACCACACGAGCGAACACCGCCATGTCCGGCAGTGCTTCAAAGAGATCGGTGGGGGTCATGGCATCCTCGCGCTGAACCTATTCATGTCACAGCAGCATAAATGATGCGCAGAGGCAGCACGAGGCCCAGGCCGGTGCTGTTTACCCTTGCTCGAACGGCACCCGCAACCGGCTGCCCGCAGACTTCAGTTCCTCGCGGTGGAGAAAAGCCAGCTTCTCTAGCACCTCCACTCCCTGGGCGGTCAGGCTCACCTGCACCTCGCGGCGGTCCTCGACGCCGCGTTGGCGCTGCACCAGCCCCAGCGCCTCGCAGCGCTTCACCAACGCCACCGCCCCATGGGGCACCATCTGTAGGCGCTCGGCCAACTCACCCACACTGGCCCAGTCGCGACCCGTGAAACCCTGGGTATGCAACATCAGCAGGTACTGTTGCGGCGTCACCCCATGGGCCTGCACCGCTTCCTCGGAAAAACGCAGAAAGCGCCGCAACTGATAGCGAAACTCCGACAGCGTCTCGAAATCGGATTTATCCAGGGTATCACTCATCGACGCGGCTCCTGGTTCAAACGGGCGAGGGTGGCCGTGACAATCGCCTCCAGGTCGTCGGCATCCACATCGATGAACTCATCGCGCTCATCCAGCACCGCCTGCAACGCCTGGTGCAATTGCTGGCTGGCCGGCGACACCGCGCGCGCGGCGACCGGGTTCGGTACATGGCCATGAGGGTAACGGTGGCGGCTGAAGGTGTGGAACACCAGCGCGCACACCAGCAACACAGCGGAGTTCAATAACACGGGGTCGAGGACGAACCCATACCCGGCGGCATGAATACTGGGCCCACCCAATACAGCGGTCAGCGCCACGGCACCGGAAGGCGGATGCAGGCACCGCAGGGCCAACATCAACCCGATCGCCACCGACACCGCCAGGGCCGCGGCGATGATCTCGTTGCTGATCCATGCCGCGCAAGTCACGCCCACCAACGAAGCCACCAGGTTACCTCCCAGCAATGCCCAGGGCTGCGCCAACGGGCTGGCCGGGGCCGCGAACAGCAACACGGCGGACGCGCCCATGGGGGCGATCAGCAAAGGCAGGTCGGCGCTCAGTCCCAAAGCCCAGGTGCACAGGGCGGCGGTAATGCCGATGCCCAGCAGTGCGCCAAAAGCGGCGCGCAGGCATTCGCGAGGGCTGAGGTGCAGCGGGGCAGGGCGCCAGCGCTGGAGGGACGAGTGCAGGGTGCGGAACACGGTGTAGGATCTCGGGCAGCAAAAAACGCGCATTTTATATCACGCCGTGATGTATTGCGCGAATCCCTGTCGCGCCGGGGCGATCAGGCGCGCATCTGCCCCAGCAGAGTCGCGGGAAAGGATCCACCGCGTGATGCCTGTTATCCTTGCGTATCAGGAATTCAAGCGTCAGCGCTTACAAGGACGTCTTACATGACCTCGCCACACATCGTGCGTTACTGGCACGCAGTCGAATTGCTGCAGCCCCAGGCCGTTCCGAAGCTCGCCAAACGCGACGGAGCCTACCAACCGTTCTATCAGGACATGCCCGCGTCCTCGGCCGTGCTGCCGTGGATGCCGGCCAATCCTCTGAGCCGCCAACCCCTTCCCGACAAGCGTGTGTGGAGCCATACGCTGTATGCGCACCTCTACAATAACCAAACGGTTTCGCGCCGCCTGGAAGCGCTCTACGGTGCCGACGTTGGCTACAGGGAACCGCAGAACAAGCGCTGCGCGCTCTACTCACTCAAATTCAATGACCAGGGGTTCATGCTGGCCGACAGCCTGGTGCTGTCCAGTGAAGCGTGGTTCGTCGGGCGTGCGATCCACGGCGAGGACTGGCGACGTGGCTTCGAACACACCCAGGACTACCTTCGTGAACAACTCAGAACCCAGCTTGGTGGCGTGGTGCAGGCTGCGGACCTGGCCTGGCTGACGGACTTCATTCGTCAAACCTTGAAGGTCGACGAATTCTTCGGCGATGAGCCCCGTGTCCATCGCTTCCGCTCGGCACCGGTCAACCCGAAGAAACCCGAGCAGGAAGACGATCCGTTGAACAGCTTTCTGCTCAGTGATCTGGCGGACACGGCTGACGCGGTAGAGCGTGGCGAGACCAGTGAGCCGCTGGCGCGTTACCTGAGCCTTCACGACCCCGAACAACGCCTGCACCTGGACAAGCCCGAAGCCGATCTGCCCTTGCTCGAGCGCCTCGCGCCCTCGCGCTATGCAGCAGGTTGCTGGCCGGCCGAAAAGCACCTGGGCCTGGTCCACTCCCAGCAACTGGCAGTCAACAGCCTGCTGGAGCTGAGCGACGAAACCGGCATCATGGGCGTCAACGGCCCACCGGGTACCGGGAAGACCACGTTGCTGCGTGACCTGATCGCGGCGGTCGTGACGCAGCGCGCCGATGTCCTGGCCTCGCTGGGCAGGGCGTCGGACGCCTTCGTTCAGGACGGCCGCGAAATGGCCAATGACGGCGGACGCGCGCGTGCAGCCTATCAACTCAACCCCTGCCTGTTCGGGTTCGAGATGGTGGTGGCTTCCTCCAACAATGGCGCGGTGGAAAACGTCACATTGGAGTTGCCCCAGCGGGACAAGGTCGACTCCACGTGGTTACCCGACGCCGAGTATTTCAGCGAACTGGCAGAGCTCACCAGCGGCAAGCCGGCATGGGGCCTCATCTCCGCGGCCTTGGGCGCCAAAGCCAAACGCACCCGGTTCGTCGACCGTTTCTATTATGGGCAAGTGCCTGCCAAACCAGCGAAGGGCAATGGCGAGGCCGCCGCACTGAAGCCTGATGCGGCTGACAGCTGGGCGCTGGAGGATGACCTCGACGCCGACGAAGCCGCACCGGACACCCCTGGCGACCAACCTGCTCCCAAAGGCATGCGCGAATGGCTGGCCGAGCAAGCGGCGGACATGAAGGCGCTCAGCTCGGTTGAAAAAGCCAACCTCTGGCGCGCCGCGATCAAGCAATATCAGGACGCCAAGGACGCCGAACACGCGTTGCGCACCCAGGTCAGCGGCATTAGCCAGAGCATCGAGGCATTGGGCACGGCCAGGGCACGGGTCACGCAGATGCAGCAGGACCTTCAGGCGCTGGTCGCGCAGCGTAGCGATGTCGAGGGTGAACAAGCCCTTGTGGAAACCCAGCAGCTATCGCCGGCCCGCGAGAAGCTGCAACACGAAGTGCAGACTTTGGCATCGCACCTCGCGGCAAAGCCGAGCTTCATGGCCAACCTGTTCAGCCTGTGGGGCACGCACCGCAACTGGGCCTCCCGTCAGCGGTTGCTCGACAGCGCCCACGCCCTGGCCAAGGACGCTTTCGACAGCCTCCAGCGCCAGGTGCAGCGGCTCTCGGGCCGTATCAATGAACTGAGCCAGCGAATGGCTGCGGCCGAGGTGGAGATCACCGAAGCGGTACGGCATGTCGATGTGCAGCTGGAAAAGGCCCGCCACCTGGCGCAAGCCGGGCAGGCCGAGCACCTGTCCAGTTGGCTGGAGAGTGGCCTGGCGGGCCGGGGCAGTGACATCGAACTGCGAGAGCCGTGGGTGGTGGAAGGCTGGCGTCAGGCCCGCGCGAAAGTCTTCATTGAAGCCCTCAAGCTGCACCGCACTTTCATGCAGATCGAGGCCACGCGCCTGGGCGCCAACCTGGAATTCATCACGGGCCTGCTTACCGGTAGTCGATACGGCGGCGTCTCCCAGGCCGTGGTGCGTTCGGCGTGGGCGTCCTTGTTCATGGTGGTGCCGGTACTCAGCAGCACGTTCGCGTCTTTCGCCCGTTCCTTTGGCAGCCTGGGGTGCGCGCAGATCGGCTGGCTGCTGGTAGACGAAGCGGGTCAGGCCACGCCCCAGGCCGCGGTGGGTGCGCTATGGCGGGCACGCCGGGCTGTGCTGGTAGGCGACCCATTGCAACTGGAGCCGATCGTCACCGTGTCCGACGCGGTGCTGGAGCATATGCGCACGCACTACCAGGTGGACGCCCATTGGCTGCCCAGCCGCCACTCCGCACAAGCGCTGGCGGATCAGGCCACCACCTGGGGGCGCATGGCGGGGCCGAGGGACGAAAAATGCTGGGTGGGGTTGCCCCTGGTCGTTCACCGCCGCTGCGACGAACCGATGTTCGAACTGGCGAACCGCATCGCCTACGACGGCGCGATGGTGTACGGGACCGTCGCCCCATCCCCGGCCAAGGAAACGCCGGCTCGCCTGTTGACCGGGTGGGTGCACGTCAGCGGCCCGTCCTCAGGAAACTGGGTGGCCAACGAGGGGGTTGCGCTTGAGCGCCTGCTGGCGGTGCTGCAAACCGATGGCGTGGCCATGGACAGCATTGCGGTCATCACCCCCTTCCAGGACGTGCGCAACCAGCTCAAGGAACGCCTGCCCGCCAAGATGGTGCGTGGCACCATCCACACCATGCAGGGCAAGGAAGCGGCGGTGATCATTCTGGTGCTGGGCGGCAGCACTGAAAGCCCCGGCGCCCGCGAATGGGCAGTGTCCAAGCCCAATCTGCTCAACGTCGCCGCTACCCGGGCCAAGCGTCGCTTGTATGTGATTGGTGACCGGGGTGACTGGCAGCAGCGCAAGCTGTTCTGTGACGTCATGGAGTGGTTGCCGGCGCACCCGCCGATGACGGCGGGTTGCCCTGCTTGAACAATGGGGTGCTGCGCTGACCGCCAGCCCCTTAATACTCCCCGCGCACGGTCAACATGAAGTTGCGCGGGTCGCCGTAGAAGTTGCCATTCGATGAACTGGACACCGTGCGGTAATACACCTTGTCGAACAGGTTGTTGCCATTCACCGAAACGCTCCAGTGCGGCGTCACCTGGTACTTCACCATGGCGTCATACACCGCGTAACCCGCCTGGGTGTAGTCGAACGGCACGCTGGTCTTGCCCAGCGTGCCATCGCTCAGGTAAGGGTAGGCCGAGCCGCTGACATAGGTCGCGCTCTGCAGGGTCACGCCGCCACCCACGGTCCAGTCTTCGAAGCGGCCAGGCAGGTTATAGGTGGTCCACAGTTTGGCTTCATGCTTGGGCGTGATGGTACTGAGGGCGACATTCTCGGTCTTGTTGCGGTTGTTGTTGTACACATAGCTGGCCATCAGGTTCCAGCCCTTGGCCAGTTCACCCGAGGTTTGCAGTTCCACGCCTTTGCTGATCACTTCGCCCTGGTTCAGGTAACAGCAACTGCCGCCCCACAGCGCCGATTCTTCCGGGTAGCTGGGGTCCAGCACCGCGCCGCCGTCGCGCTTGGTATAGAACACGGCAATGCCGGTATTCAGGCGGCCCCCGAAGTGCTCGCCCTTGAGGCCGACTTCATAGGTCTTGCCGACCATGGGGTCGACCACACTGCCGCTGGTGATCGGGCCCTTCAGATAGCTTTGCTGCGGTTTGAAAATCTTCGAGTAGCTGGCGTAGGCCGACCAGGTATCGCTGAGGTCGTAGATCACCCCGCCATATGGGACCAGCCGCGTAGGCTCGCGCATGTCGATGGTGCTCTGCACCACGCCGGCATTCTTGTAGGTCTGCTCGAAGTGGTAGCGCGATAGCCGGCCGCCCACGATCACCTTCATCGGGTCGGCCACCTGCAGGGTCAGGCGCGAGTACAGCCCGTACTGGGTCTGGTCGTTAGGGCTGTAGACCCGCGGCGTAGCGTAGCTGATCGGGTTGGGATCCCACGGTTGCGGGTCGAACACGTTCACCGCTGCTTTGGTGTTGGACAGCACCCCGGAGCCCTTCCATTCGCTGGACACCTGCTGCCAGTCGCCGCCCACGACTAGCTCATGCTCGTGGCCAAAGGCGTCGAAGCTGCCCGACAGGTTGGTGTCGAATAGGTTCTGGCTGGTCCAGTAGCGGTTGTAACTGCCGTTGCGTACCGGGCCGGTCAGCGTTGTCGGGTTTAGCGCCCCGGTGGTCACCGCCGACAGTGCCGTGCCTGAGTCGTGGGTGTTGGTGTAGGAGATATTGGCCTTCCAGCCGTTGTCGAAGTAGTGGTCCAGCTTGGTGAAGAGTTCCTGCGACTTCACATCGCTGTAGGCCCACTTCTGGCTAAGGCTGGTGTGGCGCGGCAGGCCGATGTCACTGCCATCGCTGTAGCGCGGCAGGCCGGCGTAGTTGCCCGAGTGCACGCTTTCAAACATGCCGCCCAGGGTCAGTGTGGTGTCGGGTGTCACGTCCCATTCCGCCACGCCATAAACGGTAGGCTTCTCGGTGCTCATATTGTCGATGGCGTACTGCCGGTCGGTATACGCCGTCACCAGGCGGCCGCGCAGGGTGCCACTGTCATTGAGCGGGCCGGTCACATCAAGCATCGAGCGGTAGTTGTCCCAGGTGCCGGCCGCCGCTTCGAATTTCAGCTGGTAGTTGGGCAGCGCGCGCTTGCGCACCACGTTGATCACCCCGCCCGGGTCGCCCACGCCGCCGAACAGCGCGCCCGCGCCGTGCAGCACCTCCACATGGTCGAACTCGACCATGTTGAACAGGCGCATGGAGTAAAAACTGGTGGCATTGGACGACAGTGCCATCGGCGCGGCCCCATCGATCTGGATGCTGTCGATGTTGAACCCACGGGAATAGAAATCGTAGGTCGATGCACCGGTCTTCGACACAATGACCCCAGGCGCGTAGCGCAGTGCATCTTCAAGCTCGGTGACAGCGGTATCGTCGATCATCTGCCGGCTCACCACCGACACCGACTGCGGCGTGTAGCGCAGGCTGGTCGGGGTCTTGGAGCCGACACTGACGGCGCCCGTGGTATAGGAATGCGAGTTCTCGGTCATCTCGCCCATGCCCTGGCCGCTGATCTCGGTGGTGCCCAGTTGCAGCGTGTCACTGCCCACCGGCATGACGATCACCCGGTAGCCGTTGCCGTCAGGCACTGCTTGCAGCCCCAGCGGCGTCAGCAACCGCGCTAACGCCTGCTCCAGGGTGAAATGCCCCACCAGCCCCTCGCTGTGCTTGCCGGCGGACACCGCCGCGTCGATACCCAGCATCACACCCGCCTGCTGGCCCAGGTTGCCCAGCACAGCGTCCAGGCTGCCCGCGGGAATATTCAGGCCCAGCGCCTGGGTGGCGCCGGGCGCGCTGTCGGCAGCCATGGCGGGGCAATTGACCAGGCTGATGCAGAGCCCCAGCAGGGCGCCGGCCAGCGGCGTGAAGCGAGTGTGCATGTAAACGTTCCCTGTACGACAAGAGTGATGAATGAGCGCTGCACGACAGCGCCGTTTGTAACCCTTGATGCGCGAGAACGAAAAAACTGCCACCTGGGTGAAAAAAAAATTGGTTCTTCACGGAATCCCGGGGAAGTTGGTGGTGCCTTCTGGGATCTCTAGTGAACCAATAAGGCGGACCAGGTGATCTCACAGGCATAACTGGCCCGAAATAGATGTGGGAGCAGGGGGGGCGCCGAGCCCTTGCCTGGGAAGCGCCGCGCGGGCGGCGCTCGATTTCAAGGGCGCAGGAAAAACCAGGACATGCACTTGGTAGCCCTGTTGCGATTTCAAGCCGTGCCGACAGAAGGCTCAGCGGAGCTCTTGGCTTGAGATCGCATCAGGGCCGCCGGGCGCCAGACGATGTTGTTGTGTCGCTGTTGAAATCGAGCGCCGCCCGCACGGCGCTTCCCAGGCAAGGGCTCGGCGCCCCCCCTGCTCCCACATCTATTTCGGGCCAGTTATGCCTGTGAGATCACCTGGTCCGCCTTGTTTGTTCACTCAAGATCTTCGTAAGCACCACCAACTTTCCAGGTAATCCTTGAAGAACCAAAAAACTTCACGCCGCCTGCAACGTCGCCCAGTAGCCCAGCACCCGATTGACCTTCACCGGCAGCAACCGCGTCAACAGGTCGAGGCTGGCCTCAGGGTTATCGATGGAAAAACTGCCCGACACGCGCAACTGCGCCACGCTGCTGTCACAGCGCAAGATGCCCCGGCGATAGCGGTCCAGCTGCCGCGCCACGCTCACCAGCGGCATGCGCTCGGCCACCAGCAACCCCCGCGTCCAGGCCTCGGCCGTGGTATTCACCGCGGTGACCGCAGCGCTGCCGCCAAGCGCAAATGCCTGCCCCTGCCCAGCCGTCAACGTCGCCACCGCGCCGCTGGCGCTGGACGTCACCTGCACCTGCCCGCTCAATACCTGCACCAGGCTTGCCGGCTGCTCGGGCAAGTCGCGCGACACCACCAGCCGCGCGGGCCCGGCCAGCTCGATCGACACATCGCGGGTACGCACCGTGAGCGCGTCCGCGCCGGTAAACGACAGCCACAACCGCCCACTGTCCAGCATCAGCCGTGAAGGGGCGACGTCCAGCGCGGTACGGGTATCCAACTGCCCCGCCAGGTGGCTGCCTAGCTGCAGGGCGCGGCGCTCGCCGGTAGCCGTGGCGTAGTCACTGGTATAAGGCGCCAGCCACTGATGTTCACGCGCCTGCCAGCCGCCACAGGCCAACACCCCCACACCCACCAGCGCTTTCAGCGCGCCGCGTCGCGTCGCCAGGCTGCGCGCCTGCAACGCTGAACGTACATGCTCGGCAGGCATCGCCCCAGCGCCAGCGCGCAGGTCGCGGTTCAGCCCGTTCAAGCGCTGCCACACCCGCTCATGCTGCGGGTGCTCGTTGCGCCAACGCAGGCACGCCTGCTGATCGGCGGCACTGCACACGCCCGACTGCAGGGTCACCATCCACGCCAGGCCCTGCTCCAACACCTGAGGGTCAATGGCGCCCGCTTCGCCCGCGCGGAACAGACTCATGCCAGGTAAACGGCCGCGTAACAGTGCCGGTAAGCCTTGAGCATCGCCTTCTGCACCATATTCACCGTCAGGCCCAGTTGCTCGGCAATCTGTGGATAAGTGAGACCGTCCAACTGCGACAGCAGAAACACCTCCCGCACCTTGCTGCCCAGCCCATCCAACACACTACCGACCGTCTCCAGCGCCTCGATCACCAGCAACCGGGTCTCCTCCGACGGCACCTCGGCCGCTGGCGTCAGGCTCAACGACCGCACATACGCCAGCTCCAGTGCCTGGCGCCGAAAATGCTCGCCGCACAGGCGGCTGGCCAAGGTGCGCAGGTAAGCGCGGGGCTCGGCAATGGTCGGCAGTTGCTCCTGGCGCAGCAGGCGTACAAATGTATCCTGCGCCAGGTCCATGGCCTGATGGTGGTTGCCCAGCTTGCGACGCAGGATTTGCACGACCCAGGCGTGGTGGTTGCCGTAGAGGGATTTCACCTGATCGTGGACCGTTGCGCTTGGCAGCATCTTGGGTGGGCCTGGGGAAGGGGGGGGTGTTTATGATAATGATTTGCAATAGCGAATGCTATATGGGAGGGCGGTCTGTGCCTTGCGCACGCCAACGGGCAGCCGCAAGGCAGCGGGCTGACGGCTGCGCCAAAGGTGCTCGCCCGCTAGAACGGCGACCGCTAAATGAAGAAATCAGGACATGTTCCCGGGGCCTTGATCTCAACCATCAAGGCGTCTGCTTTTTCGAACCTGGAATTTCCCCTGCATCCCACCGTTGATCAAACGCCCGGCGGGCAGCGTTTTTCCCATCGACGCAGGCAACCATCTGCGCATCAGTCTTCCAGTTGTCGCAGCCTTTGGGTTCTTGGTAAGTCGCATCCCAAGCCTGCTCCTTGGCCCGCTGAGCCGCCGCTCGTTGCCTCAATTCGCTGATGTATTGCTCATTGGCCAGTTGCGTGGCATGAGCGGCTGCCGCCTTTTGCTGTTGGGCTGTCGCTAACTGGCGGTGCTGCTCGGACTGGGCACGTTGGTTGATGGCCTGGATGGTAGCGGTCTGCTGACGGAAGACGTCTTGGATGACGTCCATCAGGCAGGTATACGTGATCGCCCCTATTACCAGCGGGGCAAGGATTTTCATGAAGAGCAGTTCGGGCATGAAAGAGTGGCGTCTTGCCATGGTCAACGTCCGGGTTGAGAGTGGCGTAATGCGGATTAGGGCAGGACTCTATCGGCGGCATATCTGCAATCAAATGGCAGGATGCCTGGCTCCAGTTTCGCAGATGATGCTGGTAGGGATCAGTCCCGTTGCCCAGCAATCGCTTTATAGCGCCGCTGGTACTCTTCATATGGGAGGTTTTGGCTAGACAACTGCTCGAGCTGTGCTTCTTTTGATGCTGCCGCGGGCGAAGGCACAGCTCGGTAACCAGTCGAGCTCACTGAACCATACAGGCCCCGGTCTGGCGAGCCTAGACATTGGAACTTTACGGTTTGCTCCGAGTTCAAGCAGCCGAATAACCCTGACGCAAGACACACGGTCCTCCTACTACCGAACTTATCCGCCCCCTGGTAACCCCAGGCTTTGCATTTCTGCGCGGCAATCTCCAGCGCTTTGTTGATGTCACCTGCGTCGTAGTTGGCTCCGCCCTGGAATGCTACGTCCAGCAAGCCATCGGCCCGGCTGCCGTCGAGGGCGTAAATGTCCTTGCGCTGCTCGACGCAACCCACCAAGGCGATGGCTGAGGTTAGTGCAACGATGAGTCCGATTTTCATGGCAACGTCCTTGGTGTCAGTAGTGAAGAACAGCGCTGCATATCCCGGGAGATGGTCGTACCGCATTAAGCCGGAACGGTAGAGGGGAGGGGCGATAGTGTCAATTTAATATTGCTGCCGGTTATCATCGTGGTTAAGAGGCGAGCGGAACTGGTCACCCACGTTTTCACGGAGGCTGCTGCTTGAAAAGAAATCTTGCCGTTGCAGCACAATTGCCGCACTGAGGCAAACAGCATAACCAATGGGATTAAACGCCAAGGGCATCGCTAGAGAGCATCACTGCAGTGCAAGAGTTACTTTTCAATGAGCCGGTTTGTTCCCGAGTAGAGGCTAAGGATGCCCAGCACCTAATATGCACATCAACGCCCTAGCCCGCCTATTGCTCAGTCGCAAAGCGCAACGCCGGCAGCAACGACGCATTGAACATCGCTCCATGGCTGAGTACCAGCTCCTGGTAGTCCACCGTGACATTCGCTCGCCCCGCCAGACCCTCGGCCAATTGCCGCGCCGCCTCAGGTGACACTTCGCTGGCGCCTGCCGGCCCACGCCCCACCTTGGATGCCGTCCCACGCATCATCAACAGGCGCACCCGGTTTGCAGGCGCAAGCTTCTGCTGCTCACCGAGCAGCACGCCGTTTCCCCACCAGACTGAGGGATCCGCTACGGCATACGCCTGGAAATCATGGGTGTGCGTAAACAGCACATGCAACGCGAACAACCCGCCAAACGAGTGCCCCCACAGGGTCTGCCGCTGTGGATCGACCTTCGCCAAGGCTGCCACTGCCGGCTTCACCCGCTGCTCGATCAGCAGGGCAAATTGGTCCGCCCCACCGCTAGGCCGAGCGTCTGCCGAGGGCGTGCCCAGGGGCAACCCGGGAGTATCGTCATAAGCCCGCGCCACCACATCGAACCGCGCATTCACGGCATAGCCGATCAGCACCAGCACTGGCAGAGTGTCGCCGTGAACCTGCCCCAGCAACTGATCATCCAACGCGGCCAATACCGCGTTTCCATCCAGCATGTAGAGCGCCGGATACCCCGCCGCCGGTGCCGCGTGCTTAGGTACGCCGACCCAGACGCGGTAGTGCCGCTTGGCGTCCACGGAGTCCAGGTCAAGCTGGGTGAAGCGGTATAGCGATGAGCCACGCTGGGCAATGTTCGGCGTGCTGGGCAGCGACAGGTCAGGACGAGCAGACGCCGTAGCGACCGCCCCCGAGAAGAACACCATCAGCAAAAATCGGATAAGCATCATCAGAACGATACCGTCAGACTGGTGTAGATCGCGCGACCGTGTTGGTTATACGACGCCGCCCCTGCCGTGCTGGAACTGCCCTTGCGGAACAAGCGCTTATCAAAAAGGTTGCTGACCCCTGCCCCCAGCCGAACGCTTTTGGTCACGTCGTAGCCCAGGTTGAGACCCACCAGGCTATAGCTGCCCAGCGCCTTGCTGTTCACACCACTGGCGGCCTCGGAGTTGGTGGTGGCGTAGGTCGGCGGTTTCTGCCGGCCGTAGGAGGTCAAGCTCAGTTGCGATGACAGCCTGGGCGTCATTTGCCAGTCGAGCATTGAGTTGAGGGTGTATTTGGGGATCAATGACAGTGGGTTGCCAGTGTCTTTGTTTTTCGACTGGATCATGTAGGTGGCGTTGTTCGTCCAGGTGATGTTGCCTGCCACCGGGATCTGCAGCGTACCCTCGATCCCTTCGGTCACGGCTTTCTTGGCGTTGGCCCATTGGTACACGTTGTAGCTGCCGGCAGTGGCCACCGAGTCGTTCAGGTCGACGGTGATTTTGTTGCGGTAGTCGTTGCGGAAGTAGGTCAGGCCGGCCACCCAGCCGTCACGTTTGAACTCCAGGCCAAGTTCCTTGTTGACGCTGGTTTCCGGGTTGAGGTCGGCGTTGCCCAGGATGTAGCAGCCAGTGGTGTCGCTGACGCCGCAGCCTTTGCCGTTGCTGACCAGCATGTAATTGGGGTTGAGCTGGTAGAGGTTAGGCGCCTTGAAGGAGCGGGCAATGCCGGCCTTGAACGTGTAATAGTCCCAGAAGGCCTGAGAGAAGTTAAGGCTGGGCGACCAGTTGGGGCCGAAGTCGGAGTGATCGTCCATGCGCACGCCAGGGGTGAGCATGGTGCCGGGGGCTACCTCGATGTTGTCTTCGGCGAACAGCGAACCGATGTTCGCACCCACTTCGCTGTTGCGGGTGCCGGTGGCGTAGCCGCTGATGGTGTTGCCCGCGGAAGTGGTGGCACTCAGCGACGCAGGATCATTGAGTTCCTGGCGAGTCCACTCGCCGCCCAGGGTCAGGGTTTGCGGCATGGCGGTGGCAAGCGGCAGGTTGAATTCGCCGTGGCCCAGCCAGTCCTTGAGTTCGCTGGTGGTGAATGTGTTGGAGTTGATCAGGCCTTCGGAGCCGCCACCCAGGCCCTCGTCGAGGCGACGGTTGCGGGTGTTTTCGTATTGCACGTAAAACTTGCTGGTGCCGAAATCCCAATCGCCGTTGTGAGTAATGGAATAGATTTCGCGGTACATCTTGTTGGTTTCGCGGCCCAGATAGTTGCCGGCCAGCTTGGTGGAGGTGTCGAGATTGCCCTGGCTTTCACCTGCGTACATATTGCCCTGGCGGCTGTAGTTGGCCTCGAAATCGATGGACTGGCGGTCGTCGATCGTCCAGGTCAGCAGGCCGCTGATGTCCTTGTTGCGCACGCCTTCGCTGCCGGCCGGCAGCGTGGTCGAGGTAGCCTGGTGGCCTTTGTTGATATCCCAGTCGTCATTGTCCGTGGTGCTGACGTTGCCGTAGATGCGGTAGTGCAGGCTGTCGGTCAATGGCCCGCTGAGGCCGAAGTTGGCGCGCTTGGTGGCACCTTCGTCCTTGTGGGTAGGCATGTTGGTGTACACCGAGACAGTGCCGTGGGTCTGGTCGTCGGGGCGCTTGGTGATGATGTTTACCACGCCCCCCGCAGCGCCGTTGCCGTAGCGCGCGGCGGCAGGACCGCGGATCACTTCGATGCGCTCGACCTGCTCGGCAGGCACCCAATTGGTGTCGCCGCGGGTGTCACGGTCACCGGTAACGCTGTAGCGGATGGAATTGCGTGAAGTGACCGGTTTACCATCGACGAGTATCAGAGTGTTTTCCGGACCCATGCCGCGGATGTCGATCTGACGGTTATTGCCGTGCACGCCGGTCCCGCTGTTACCCGTCAAGTTCACCCCCGGCATTTTGCGGATGATGTCAGAAAGGTCGTTCACCGGTGGGGACTTCTGAATGTCCTTGTTAGTGATGATCGACACGCCGGGCATCTGTTTGGCCTCCTCCTCGGCGGTCGCAACCACCGGTGTGGCGCTCAGCACTACACTTGAATCCTTTGGCCCCGTTGCTTGCGATTGCTGCTCAGCGCTGTGGGGGATTGGCGTGAGCACATACGTCTGGTTAGGCTGGCGCTGGGCTTGCAAACCGCTTCCCGCCAGAAGGCGCGCAAACCCTTCATCGACGTCAAAGTTTCCGCTCAGGCCTGGCGAGGTCATGCCTCGAGTCTGCTCAGCATTGAAAGACAATGTGATATTGGCTGCTGTCGCGAACAGGCTCAGCGAGGCGCCCAGTGACCCTGGGTCAATCTGGTAAGCGTGGGTTTGGCTCTGCGCCATCAACTGCGTGGGCGCAAGGCTCAGGGCCGAAAAAAAACCCAGCGCTACCGTGAGATGAACGGCATGACTCAGTGGCCGGGCGGTATCGAAAGCAAATCGTGACATCAAGGTTTCCTTCGGTTGGCAGGCAGGGAAGCAGTCGTTGTGACCGTTCCCATGCAGAGGCCGAATGAAACGCAGAATCGGCAACCCTAATTGGAAAGAATTCTCAATATCTTCAGGCAGCCTCAATACTGACCCAATACCGCGTCACGAAATGCACCGTCACTGGCAGCGACTGGCTAAGGTTTTCCAAAATGGTCTCGATATTGTCGATGCGGAACGCGCCGCTCAGGCGAAGGCGTGCGACACCCGGCGCGCAGCGCAGCACCCCTTGGTAGTAGCGGCCGAGTTCCGTAATGAAGTCTGCCAGATACCAGTCGACAATCGTCAACATCCCTTGGGTCCATGCACCTGAGCCAGGCGGGGCGGGTGTCACTGGGCTGATTTTTTCACGGTCGAAATGGGCCTGTTGCCCCGCATCAAGACGCTGCATTTGCAACGCTTGGTTCAATGGCCGTAGCTCCACCGCTTTATCTAAAACACACACATTGGTGAATGCTGGTTCGGCGCGCACGATGAATCGCGTACCCAGGGCGCGGACGCTTCCGTGGGGTGCTTCGACAACAAAGGGGCGGGGGTCGCGGGCTGTTTCTACGAGAATTTCACCCTCATGCAGACGGACAATTCGCAGCTGGTGGGTAAAGGTGATATCCACGGCACTTTGAGTGTTGAGGTCCAGCTGGCTTCCATCGTCCAGCTGCAGGTGTTTCCGCTGACCTTTGGCGGTGCTCTGGTCCGCCAGCAGACCTGAACATGGCAGGTATCTGCTGCTGACCATCCACCCGCTCACGCCCACCGTCAGCAGTATGCTCAATGTTTTTAGCACAGAGCGTCTGCGAGCATTCACGCCATCGAGAGTCGACAGCGAAATTTCTACTGGCAGACCTGAGTACTGCCTCTCCAGTTTTTCCACCCTGGCCCACGCGCGTTCGTGCTGTGGGCTGGCCGCCATCCAACGGCGCCAGGCGCTTCTGTCCTCAGCTGATGGAGTCGTGCTATTCAGGTGCACGTACCAGGTAGCAGCGGCTTCCAGCGTTCGTTGATCCAGGGGCGTGGGCATCAATCTTCCGTCAGCAGCAGGCAATGGGTCATGGCGCGAATCATGTGCTTCTTGACCGTGGTCACAGACACGCCAAAGCGCTCGCTCGTCGCGATGTAGCTCAAGCCCTCAAGTTGCACCGTAAGGAAAATCTTGCGCGTTCGCTCCCCAAGGCCGTCGAGCATGGTATCGATCGCCTCCAACGTCTGGAGAATCGCCAGCCGGGTTTCTGGCGATACCTCCACCGATTCGGGGCGCAGCGCCAACGCTTCCAGGTAAGCCTGCTCAATGGCCCGCCGCCGAAATTTGTCGACCATCAACGCGCGGGCGATCGTACTCAGATAAGTGCGTGGCTCACGCACGTGATCAGCATTGCGCGAGAGCAGCAGACGTACGAAGGTATCCTGGGCCAAGTCGGCTGCATCGCTTGAGTTACCGATTCGGGCGCAGAGCCATCCTTTCAGCCAGCCGTTATGTTCGTTGTACAGCAAGCGAAGGGCGTGGTGATCGGTAGCACTCATGAGCGGGCAGACCAGCTGTATCAATAGTAATGAGTCGTATTATCTTTTGATTCTTTTGCTTACTGCAAGGCTGGGGCTTGGTGATCTGGATTTTGGGAGGGGTGATGTGCTGCACGGAGGTCATGGTGGGAGGGGGCTGAAGCGGTATGCGCGGGCGGATGATGCAGTGGATGTGCGGCGTATTGAGAAGCCGGGTGGCTGTTGGCGAAGGGTAGTCTGAGTTGGGTGGGCGCAGGGGTAGTGGTTAGATTCGAACGTTGCATTTCCGCGAACGATGATCGTTGGTAAATTCCCATACCGGTGCTACGCACAGAAAAGAGTTATCAGGTCGGAGTGATACCGCCGCGTTCTTGTTGAAGCTGGCTCACCTATCGGCGCAGGGCTGATTCAACCAGCCCAAGGGAGCGGGCTGCCTTGGCGTGGCTATAGCCTTGGTCGAGCGCCAGGCTGGCGGAGAGATACCGTAGCAGAGGTGGGGGCGGGCCATGGTGCATGGCTCTCACCGGCAGTGAGATGGCTGGTGGGCCGGGGTAAGTTGAAACGACCGCCTACTCACCTGATTTTTCTCCGCTTTTAGCGGTTAAGGTTGGCCTGTGGAATACTAACTGGAATACCAGTGTTCTCAATCAACTCAGTGAGCTCAATGGTAGGGCAGCTCTCGATGGGTTTTGGTACAGCTATTAAACCTTCATCTGCCAATACGCCGCGCTCGGGGCGAATTTTGCCAATCCCGTGCACAACTGTCGCATCGTTACGTTCAAGTACTCGCCACTTTGCGCGGCGGTGTTCTTAACAGGGCTTTGAATCCCCCTGGTTTCCTAGGCATTCTACTCGCGGCAATTGTACAGCCCTGCACAGGTCGAGGAGATATCGCGAAAACGTCAATGTTTGCGGATTTGGAGCCCGCTAGCTGAATAGCCAAATCAGTACCGTAGGCGGTTTCTGATACTGGCGTGGAGTTACCCAACCGGGTAAGGTTCGGCATCAATCAAAACGTCTCGCAGGGCGGGTAAATCACCTTGCCCTTAGTAAGGAACAGCAGCGTGTATCAGCAAAACCTCGCCGACTTCATCTGGAACGTGGCCGACGTGTTGCGCGGCGATTTCAAACAGTCCATCTACGGCCGTATCATCCTTCCCTTTACCTTACTGCGCCGTTTGGAATGCGTGCTGGAGCCGACCCGTGACAAGGTGCTCAGCCAATACAAGAGTATGAAGGCCAGCGGCGTGGACATGGACCTGATCCTGCCAACCACGGCCGGCGCCAAATTCTACAATGTCTCGCAGTTCTCCCTGGGCTCGGTTGGTTCCACCAGCACCCGCGCCAACTTGGAGGACTATGTCGCCAAGTTTTCCGCCAACGCCCGCCAGGTGTTCGAACATTTCGCCTTCTCCGACTGGCTGGTTCAGCTCGACAAGGCTAACCTGCTGTACCTAGTGACGCAGAAGTTTGCCAGCATCGACCTGCACCCGGAAACCATCAGCAACCACGAGATGGGGTTGGTGTTCGAGCACCTGATCCGCAAGTTCGCCGAATCCGCCAACGACACCGCCGGGGAGTTCTTCACCCCGCGTGACGTGGTGCGTCTGGCCACTACACTGGTGTTCGCCCCCGATCATCAGGCGCTCAATGGCGAAGGCGTCGTGCGTACCGTGTACGACTGCGCGGCCGGTACCGGCGGCTTCCTGTCCTCGGCCATCGAGCAGGTGAGCGAGTGGAATCCCAATGCCCGTCTGGTGCCCTACGCGCAGGAGCTCAACCCGGAAACCTACGCTATCTCCGTGGCCGACAAGCTGATCCAGGGCTTCGAGACCCGCAACATCAAGCTCGGCAACACCCTCTCCAACGACCAACTGCCCCATGAGCAGTTCGACTACTGCCTAGCCAACCCACCGTTCGGCGTGAAGTGGGAGAAGGTGCAGAAGCAGGTGCAGGACGAGCACAGCCAGCAGGGTTACGCTGGCCGCTTCGGTCCGGGACTGCCGCGCGTGGGTGATGGCTCACTTCTATTCCTCATGCACCTGCTTTCCAAGCGCAAGCCCATCGAGCTGGGCGGCAGCCGTATCGGCATCGTGCTGTCCGGCTCGCCGCTGTTCAACGGCGGCGCCGGCTCGGGCGAATCGGAGATCCGTCGCTGGATTTTGGAAAACGACTGGCTGGAGGCGATCATCGCCTTGCCCACCGACCTGTTCTATAACACCGGCATAGGCACCTATATCTGGGTGCTGTCCAACCATAAGGACGCAGAGCGCCGTGACAAGGTGCAACTGATCGACGCCAGCGCCATGCACGCGCCTATGCGCAAAAGCCTGGGCAGCAAGCGCAAGTACCTGTCGGATGAGCAAATTGCGGAAATCGCGAAGCTGCATGAGGCGTTTGAGGAAGGCCCGAACAGCAAGGCTTTCGCCACCAGCGACTTCGGCTACCGCCGCATCACCGTCGAGCGCCCGCTGCGCCTGCGCTTTTCGGTCACTCCGGACAAGCTCGCTGCTTACCGCGACACTAAGGGCTCCGATCAGGCCGAGGCCTTTGCCGGCGTGCAGGGCGAGTTCGACAACCTGCCGGCCTTCCTCAATGCCGCCGGCATCAAGAAACTCGGCAAGGGCGCGCTGAAAGCTGCGCTGGCCTGCTTTGGCGAACGCGATGCGAATGCCCAGCCGGTGCTGAACGACAAGGGTAACCTGCAGGCCGACAGCGATCTGCGCGAGTTCGAGAACGTACCGCTCAACCAGAGCATCGACGACTACTTTGCCTGCGAAGTGCTACCCCATGTGCCGGACGCATGGATCGACACCGGCAAGACCGACGAGAAGGATGGCCAAGTCGGCATCGTCGGCTACGAGATCAACTTCAACCGCTACTTCTACGTCTACCAGCCGCCGCGCGCGCTGGTCAAGATTGATGCCGAACTCAAAGAAGTTGAGGCCGAGATTGCTGCGCTGCTGGGCGAGGTTACGGCATGAGCCATTACAAGCCCTATCTGGCCTATAAAGGTTCCGGGGTGGAGTGGTTGGGAAGGGTGCCGGAGCATTGGGAGATCACGCCTCTCAAGTACGAGGCGGAATTCGTCAATGGCGCGGCCTTCAAACCTGAGCAATGGTCCGAGATTGGGACGCCCATCATCAGAATCGAAAATCTGAATGGCAGCCTCAACTTCAACTGCTTTGATCGTGAGATGGATGCTCGTTACCACGTTGAACAGGGTGACCTGCTGTTTGGTTGGTCGGGCAATAGGGGAACCTCGTTTGGGCCATTTATATGGCCGCATGCAGGCCGACACTACCTAAATCAGCACATTTTTCGGATTTGTAATTTCAAGTTCGACAAGGCGTGGTTCTACTGGAGTTTGAAGGCCGTAACTGCGCATGTGGAAGACCAAGCGCATGGCATCATCGGTATGGTGCATATCACAAAAGGGGATCTTGGGGGTATCAAAATTGCTATCCCTACGCTTGCTGAGCAGCAGGCAATCTCTGCCCATCTAGACCGCGAAACTGCCCGCATCGATGCGTTGATTGAAAAGAAAACCCGCTTTATCGAACTGCTGCGTGAAAAATGTCAGGCGCTGATCACGCATGCGGTCACCAAGGGCCTCGACCCCAACGTTAGGATGAAAGACTCCGGCGTTGAGTGGCTGGGAGTGGTGCCGGAGTCTTGGAAAATGCTCCCCCTCAAGCGGCTGATAAGCAGTATTGGCCAAGGGTGGAGTCCTGAGTGCGAAGCTCGTGTGCCAGAAGAGGGTGAGTGGGGGGTGGTGAAGGTCGGTTGTGTGAATGGCGGCGTATTCCGCCCCGAAGAAAGCAAAGCGCTACCTACCGAAATGGAGCCACGGCCAGAGCTCAGCTTGAGAGCAGGCGATGTTTTGATCTCTCGCGCTAACACTCGGGAGCTAGTCGGCAGTTGTGCTGTCGTCCCTCATGACTACCCGTACCTACTGCTTTGCGACAAGCTCTACCGGGTTGGATGCGGTGAGCATGTAATGCCAAACTTTCTTGCCGCGTTAGTCACTGTGTATGGGCGCAGAGCTGTGGAGATTGAGGCTACTGGAGCTAGCTCATCCATGGTCAATATTGCCCAGTCTGTCATTCTGGACTTGCTTGTCGCAGTTCCCGACGCGGATGAACAGGTTGAAATCATCAGCCGGGTCTCTGCAGCTACGACGCGGATAGAACATTTGCGTGAAAAAACCGAGCGTAGTATCAAACTGCTGAAAGAGCGCCGCTCTGCCCTAATCACCGCGGCTGTCACAGGTCAGATCGACCTGAGGGAGACCGTATGAGCCAGGGGCGCAGCCTGCGTCTATTTCTGGTGGATGGCACGCCCAATGGTCTGCTCACCGCCGAGATCATGAACTGGACCGGCCATGTGCTGACAGGCCCACGCTCCAAATTGGCCGAGCTGGTGCAGCGTGCCGAATGCGCGCGCACTGGCGTGTACTTTCTTGTCGGTCCCGACCCAGATGACAGCGTGCGTACCAGGGTGTATATCGGCGAGTCAGATGATGTGGCCCAGCGTCTAAAACAACATAACCGCCCGCAAGAGCAGGGCGGCAAAGACTTCTGGGAGCGTGTATGTCTGATTACCAGCAAGGACCAGAACCTGACCAAGGCCCATGCCAAGTATCTGGAGAGCAAACTTATCCAGATCGCCAGTCAAGCCGGTCGCTGTCTAGTAGGCAATGGCACTGCACATAGCTACACCAATTTGCCTGAGTCGGACCGCGCGGACATGGCGTTTTTCCTTGAACAGATCCGAATTGTGCTACCTGTACTGGGCCTCGACTTCCTGCGCGAGCTGATCAAACCCTCCAAGCTTGTTATGGAATCAGTCGAGCAACCGGTCAGCCAGTCGCCGCGTTTTGCATTACAGCTTCCAAAGAGCAAGGAGCGCGCGCAAGCGCAAGAAGTCGATGGCGAGTTCTTTGTTCTGAAGGGTGCCCGGGCTCGAGCTCAGTGGGTAGGAACTGCGGATCACAATTATCGGAACCTGTACCAGCAGTTGGTGAGTGATGGTGTGATGGTCAGTGACGGAAGTGAGTATCTGGTGTTTAAGGACGACTATGCCTTCAGTAGCCCGAGTGCCGCAGCAGCGGTTTTGTGTGGGCGTGCAGCTAGCGGTCGAACCGCTTGGCTGGTCGAGGATAGTGGCGAAACTTATGCCGCCTGGCAGGACAGCCAACTCAACGGTGTTGGTGTGAAGCCAGAAAACTAGTAGCTCGATGAATAAGATCAAGCAGCTGCAGCGGTTGATCTTGATGGCGCCACCAACTACGAACTTGACTGTTGGCACCTACGAAGACGGTGGGTGAACGTTCCCCGGGTGTATCTGTAGATACGCCCGATAGACATTATTAGATGGGCTGTTCCCAAGGATGGCCGCGAAGTAGAAGGACGAAACGATGAGTCAGATCCACCACGAATGCGAACTGGAACGCTATATCGTCGAGCAGCTTGCAGGGGCCGGCTGGCTGGTGGGTAAATCAGCTGACTATGATCAAGGACGGGCGCTAATCCCTGAGGACGTGGTGGGCTGGCTGGAGGACAGTCAGCCAGTGGCCATGGCCAAGATCGTTGCCCTCAATGGTGTTGGCGCGCGTGATGTGGTACTGGACCGGTTGGTCAAGCAGCTGGAGAACAAGGTCGATGGTGGCGCGGTGAATGTGCTGCGGTACGGCTTTGCCGTGGCCGGTGGCGGCACGCTGGCTATGAGCCAGGCGCTGCCCGAAGACGCGCGCAACGACACGGTGATCGCCCGTTACGCTGCGAACCGTCTGCGCGTAGTGCCGCAGTTGCGTTACTCGTTGGACAAGGCCGACGAGATCGATCTGGCCTTCTTCATCAATGGTATTCCAGTGGCCACGGTGGAGTTGAAGACCGACTTCACCCAGTCAGTTGACGCCGCCATGCAGCAGTACTGCATGGACCGCCGACCTGAGCGCAAGAGCGGTGGCCTGGAGCCCCTGCTCACCTTCAAGCGTGGTGCGGTGGTGCATTTCGCCATGAGCGATAGCGACATACGCATGACCACCAAACTGTCCGGAGATTCGACCTTCTTCCTGCCGTTCAACCGGGGCAATGATGGCGCCGCCGGCAACCCGCCGGGCGACAACGGTAGTTACCCGGTGAGCTACTTCTGGGAGCGGGTGCTGCAGAAGGACAACTGGCTGCACATTTTCCACCGCTTCGTGCTGCAGGAGCGTAAGGAAGCCCAGGACGTCAACGGCAAAACCTACTTCAAGGAAGGCCTAATCTTCCCGCGCTTCCATCAGTGGGAAGGTGTGACCAGGATGATCGATGCGGTGCGGGTAGAAGGGGCAGGGCAACCGTATCTGATCCAGCACAGCGCCGGCTCGGGCAAGACCAATACCATCGCGTGGACCGCGCATTCGCTGATTCGTGTGCGCCGCCCAGACGGTGAGCCGTATTTCCACAGCGTGATCGTGGTGACAGACCGCCAGGTGCTTGACCAGCAGTTGCAGGATGCCATTCAGCAGATCGAGCACCAGGCCGGCGTGGTGTGCGCCATTGACCGCCAACAGTCGAACCTGCCCAAGAGCCAGCAGTTGGCCAAGGCCATGCTCGATGGTGTACCGATTATCGTCTGTACTCTGCAAACGTTCCCTTATGCGCAGAAGGCCATCCTCGGCGAGCAGAGCCTGCGCAATCGCCGTTTCGCCATCATCATTGACGAGGCGCACAGCTCCACCGGGGGCAGCACGGCGGATGACCTACGTTATGTACTGACCGGGCAGAGCGAGGCAGAGTGGGAAAAACTCTCCAAGGCGGAGCGGTTGTCCGTGTGGCAGAGCTCGCGCTCGCGCCCCGGCAATGCCAGCTACTTCGCCTTCACCGCCACGCCCAAACATTCGACGCTGAGCCTGTTCGGCCGTCCGCGCAATCCGGCGCAACCGGTTGGCACTGAAAACCCGCCCGCACCGTTCCATCTCTACACCATGCAGCAGGCCATCGACGAAGGCTTCATCCTCGATGTGCTGAAGAACTACACCAGCTACGAGGTGGCGTTCAAAATCGGCAGCGAGATGGTCGATGACAAGCGAGTGGACGAGAAGAGCGCCGGGCGCAAGCTGGCCAAGTGGCTGTCGCTCAACCCAGTGAATGTGGGGCAGAAGGTCGAACTGATCGTTGAACACTTCCGCAAAAACGTGGCGCACCTGCTCGGCGGCCAGGCCAAGGCCATGGTGGTGACCAGCTCGCGTGCTGCAGCGGTGAAGTACCACTTGGCGCTGGAGGACTACTGCAAACGCAAGGGCTATGACAACGTGCTGGCGATGGTGGCCTTTTCAGGTGAAGTGCCTAATACGGATGTGGATGAGCCCAGCTTGCCCAAGGATCATCAGTTCAGTGAGACCAACCTGAACCCCGGTCTGCATGGCCGCGATATGCGCAAGGTGTTCGACACGCCGGACTACCGGGTGATGATCGTCGCCAACAAGTACCAGACCGGCTTCGACCAGCCCAAGCTGTTGGCCATGTATCTGGACAAAAAAATATCCGGTGTGGAGGCCGTGCAGACCCTCTCTCGCTTGAATCGCACCTTCCCCGGCAAGGACAAGACGTTCGTCATCGACTTCGCTAATAAGGCCGACGAGATACTGGTGTCGTTCAAGACCTTCTATCGTGATGCCCAGGTGGCGGACATCCAGGATCCGAACATCGTTTATGACATCAAACAGCGCCTGGATGGTATGTTCATCTATGAGCAGGTTGATGTGCATGCCTTTGGTGATGCCATCGTCGATCCGAAGGTGACGCACCAGAAGCTGTTCTCGCTTACACAGTCAGCCACTGACCGCTTCAACGGAAAGTTGAAGACGCTCAATGATGCTATCGAACAGTGGGAAAAAGCCTGGGAGAAGTCCCATGACGAGGGCAGCGACAAGGACATGGAGTACGCCGATGTACAGCGTTCGGAGTATTGCAAGGCACGCGACGAGCTGATGATCTTCAGCGAGAGCCTGACCAAGTTCGTGCGTAGCTACGAGTATATCGCTCAGTTGATCGACTTCGGCGACCCCAGCCTGGAGGCTTTTGCCAGCTATGCACGCCTGCTGCGTAAACGGCTCAAGGGTATCTCCGCTGAACAGGTTGATCTGGGTGACCTTAAACTCAGCCACTACAAGATCAAGAAGGGCAGCAACCTCAGTGGTGTAACGGTGCAGGCTGAAACACCTGGTCTGTACGGTATGACCGACAACGGCCTACGTGACGGCCGTGACCGAGAGAAGAAATACCTCGCCGAGCTGATCGAGAAACTCAACAATTCCTTCGGCAAGGACATCACCGACACCGACCAGGTGGCCTTCGCGGTGCACGTTTCCGAGACGCTGCGCGCTGACAGCGTGGTGATGGCCCAGGTGCAAAACAACACTATGGAACAGACCATGAAGGCGGACCTGCCTTCAAAAGCCATCTCTGCCATCGCTGCCGCCATGAGCAGCCACACTAGCATGGCGACTAAGCTGCTCAGCGATGAGTCGACGCGCGAGATGTTCCTGACAGTGGTGTACGAGCTGTTGAAGAAGGATTCTGGTGCGGAGCTCTTTGGCCTAGCGAGGCCGAGTGAGTAGAGCTTGGTTAGCCCTCCACATTGAGGCGGGGGCTGCTCTGAAAGCTTTTGTCGTCGATTCGTTGGACTCCTCGCTGGGTTTCGTAGGGTCACTTCATCACGTAAAGCTTGTCCCTTCACGCTGACCTACCGCGCAAAAAAATGCAGAATGTGACAGTACTGTGTTGACGGGCCGCGTTCATTCCCTTGGCATGAGTTCCAAGTCGGCTGCAGTATGATTGCATTCTGCGCCTGAGACGGATCGAACTGACCATTGGTAGACACGCAAGGAGATTGAATGAAACGAAAACGATTGAAATTAGCGCCCCCGACGTATTTTTCCCTTGTGGTCTACCTTGCCCTCAGCCCCAATATCGAGGTCGGCTTCAATCGGTCGTGGCAGGTACATGCCGATGGCAGTGAAACTAGATATTTGCAAGTTGAAGTAAAAAAATCTGAACCTGGGAAGTTAATAAATGGTGGCGAAAAAAATACTCTCTCATATCGCTGATGTCTCATTAGGTCAGACTTTCCGGGAGCGAGCGGAGACAGACAGTCCTGAAAGCGGCATTAGGTTGATTCAGATAAAGGACATTCGGGAGGGAGAGTTGAATGATATAGACTCCCTTCCTTTTGCTGATATCGAGCCATCTAAACTGAAGGTTAAACTCCAGGCCGGAGATTTGCTGTTACCACTGAGAGGTACGCGAACTGAAGCCATGATGTTTAACGGGGTGAGCGATAATGTCACTACAACAAACCAAGTCGCCATAATTCGCCCAAGGCAGGGTGGAGGGGTGAAGTTAGAGTATCTTCATTGGTTTTTTAATTCGGCTAAAGGTAATGTTTTACTTGAGTCCATACGAACCTCTGCAAGCATACCAAATATAAGCGTTAAGAACTTGATTGAGATATCCGTGCCAGTCCCAAGCCTGGAAAAGCAAGAGCGAATTATTGATATTTATCATAATTGGTGTGCGCAGAGGATTACGTTGCGCGAGTTGATTGCTAATGGAGAGAGTATGGTGGCAAGTGCTGCTCACGAAATGCTGGATGGAGACTGATTGTAATGAGTATTTCATTTGTTGGTTTGAAGTCGTTTGTGCTGGAAAGCATAGAGCGTATGCGCGTTAGAGGAGCGGGTCTGGATGCAGTAAAGGTTCTGTTGCTCCTTATGGTCTGCAAAAAAAAATTTGATCTACTCGAGGCAGAACGGAGTATCCAAGCGAGAGAAGGCTGTATTAAAGGCTTAAGTCTCGATGAATTTTGCGATGTGCAATCATTGGAATATATTGTTGCGCAGATAGTTGAGGGTGAGTCTAATTCATTTTTCTCAGGCGCAATAAAAAGTATCTGGGGTGAAATAAAGTCTGTCCTAAATTCCAATGTGTCGGAAAGGAGTGAGTTGGTTCAGCTTTGGGATGCTTTTAGATGTTTTTATTTTGATGGGCTTGATCACGAAGAAGAATTGGGCAAGCTTTTTGAGTGGTTTTTGGTAGAGCTGGCTGAGCGGAATTCTAATAAGGGTGGCTATTTATTTACACCTGACGGGATAGTTAGTTTGATGGTCCGGCTCCTCGAGCCTAAAAGTGGAGAAAAATTATATGACCCGGTTTGTGGCTCCGGAGAGTTTTTGATAAAAGCTATCAATAAGGTTAAGGAGTCATCGGAAAGGGATTGGTTGCATGTTTTAGGGCGGGAAAGGTCAGCTGAGACAGCTTTTATAGCAATGGCAAATGCTTATGTCCACGGAATAAGTGTGGATAGTATAGAGGTTTGCGATGCGCTAGCCTATATGAATTATGGTGAGGCGATTTCCGGACAATTTGATCTGGCTCTTGCAAATCCACCTTTCTCACTTCGTCACTGGGATGGCCCAAGGTCGTCTGAATTTCTACATTATGGGACGCCTCCTCAAGCTAATGCGGATTTTGCATTTATCCAAAATGTCCTTTTCAGTTTGAATGAGAACGGTCGAGCAGCGATGGTTGTGCCGATGGGGGTTTTATTCAGAGGGGGGGGGAGAAAGAAATTAGGAAGAGGATGCTGTTAGAGAATAACGTGGATGCCGTTATTTCAATTCCGCCAATGTCATTTTATGGTACTGCCACACCGGCGAACATTTTGATAATGAGGAAGTCTTCAGTCTTTAGAGATGTTCTTTTCATTGATGGGTCAAGTTTTTTCTCCAGAAGTCGGCGACTTAATCGTTTGGGCGAGGATGCGATAGATAAAATTCTAAGTTTATATGTGGGTAGAAAGACTGTTGATGGTCTTGCTTGTTGTGTTCCGCTTAAGGAACTGGAGGGTGGTGACTGGAATCTGACTGTTTCTAGATATGTAGTCCCTCCCGTCACAGAAGGAGTTGAATCTGTAGCTTCTCTATTGAAGAGGCAAGATAAGCTGCATTTTGAGTTGAGTGTGCTGCAGCAGGAGATGAGGGTGCTTTTGAATAAAGATAATGTTGGTTAAGTTATAAGGTTTTTTGGTGGGAGGGTTGATTGCGCAACTTTGTTTGTTCTGTTTGTTTTTAGTGGGTTGAGGTTTTATAGGTATTAATTTCTAATGAATTAGCTTGTGGTGGTTAGCGCTCGGCCTCGCTTAAGTAATTCGTGGCTGTAGGGCTGGTTTTACTAATTTTGAGGAATAGACTCGTATAGGGCTGGTGCTTAAATGTAGCGGGCCCCTTAATTCTTTTCCAGATTAATAAGGCCGTAAGTCGATAATAGTACCGGCTGGCCTCAGAATGGCCTTTTAGGTACTGATTGAAAAACCAGCGAAAATGCTTGAACTGCCAGGTCCACGGATTATCACGGTGCCAGCGTCTTTTAATCGCCGCTTGTATTACTTGAGCCTGGCGTAGGTGCCGTTGCTGGGTTGATTTCGAGCCAGTCAGTACGCCTAGTAGGAACAGTGTCATGTCAAATGGCCTGCTCATCTTCGTCCGCCAATGTAAGTCGAAACCACATCAATACGGATATGCCCGAGTTCTAGACTGAGTTGTTGGCGTGACTGCCAATCAAGCTTGCGATTGATTTGATAGCATTGGCCGCCATATACTGGGGCTGCGTGGCCAGTGAGATGAGAGTAGCGTTCGCAGGCGTATGCCGCGCGCAGTTCATGAAAACCTTTTAGCCCGTGCATATGCATTATTTCGCGGGCGGGGAGCACCGTTCGTTGCAAGAATGCCACGTAGCTTTCGGTTCGCTCCAGTAGGTTACGGCTGCCCGCGGGCGAGACCTCACACGCCAGCTGGAGCGCTGCTTGCACCTCTTCATTGGCAATGATCCAACGCGGTGCTGATATCCCTGAGCGGCCGCCTTTTGTACCGTCCTGAATATTAATGCGGCCCAAACGCACTGCTTCGCGGTGCAAGCGTGGCAAGTCCGCGAGGATTGCTTCGCGTAGGCGCATACCGGTTGTTCGGGCCAACATGACGATAGCTGCCACTCGCTCGTGTCGTTCTTCGCAAAGCGCCTCAACCACTCTGCGTACCTGGGAATTATCTAGGCCATCCGGTGCACGGGTGCGTATTGTGGAACGCTGCTGGCCCAACGCCTGACTCGGATTGATGATTCTCACGTTCTGATCACCGCGCAGCGCAGCGAGGGTGCGGTTAACGCTGCTCAGGCGGTTTTGCGCGGTAGCGATGCACAGATTGCCCTGCTGGATCTGCTGACGCAGGTATGCGACCTAGTCTTGGAGCGTCTGTCGATCAATCTGGCGCGCATCGTTGTAACCGGGGCCGCCCTCTGACCAGCACCAGCGCACGAAGGATTGCCAGCGATCGCTATGCGCTTTGACTGTGGCGAAGTGGCCACCGCCAAACAGATCTTCCAGTGCCTGCCGACCGGCGTAACTCAGTTGGCGACCGTAGCCAAAGTTGCGACCGTCACGCCGACCGACCAGCGCCATTGTCTTCACCTTGATCATTGGTTTGTAGGAGCGCCAGCAGGGCTTTCCAGTGGGGGCCGATGGTGTCCAACTGTCCCCAGTGTGCTGGGCGGATGAGGAGGGCATTTTCGCTGCGTTGCAGCAAAGCCCCTTCTTCTTGCAACTGCTCGATAAGCCGAGCGAGGTCGGTTGACTCAGATGTTGGAGCGGCGACAGCGGCGACACTGGCGACAACCCCCGCCGCATCTGGATTGGCACGTGGCGACAAAGTGGTGGCAGTGGCGGCGACACACCGTAACTCGGTCGGCGAGCGATGTTGCGCTCGATATCGGCGCACGGCGTCATTGAGGCGGAACATGGCGCACCTCGAATTTGTCCCCGTCATTGTCCAGCCAGTTATGGGCAACTAGTTGCAGCAATAACTCGAAGGTGTGCCGCGTGCTTTTACGGGCAAAGCGGGGGCCGTTGCGCGTAAGGTCGCGCAGGCGAAACGGTGGCCAGTTCTTCTTTATCAACCAGCGCAGCAGGCAATCAGCCTCTGCGCGAAGCTTGTTCAGAGGCTCCTGTTCAGTCAGGCGTTGGTTCTCGGCCAGGTAGTAATCCATCAGCGTGGAGGCGCGCTGAATGTGCATGTCTTCCAATACAGTCGATTCTTCAACCACCGCCATCACACCAGCCATGCGTAGTACGTTCGTGGCGGCTTTGCTCGCTGCAGCTTGGACGTTGACCAGCTCGCCGAACGATCGTGTCCCAGGAAGTGGTGTAACTAAACCAATCGAAGGCGCCCTGCGGGCGAAAGAGGTTGGTCATCGTGGTTTTTGGCTAACGTTGAGTTTGCGGACTTAACCTTCACCAGAGAAACCACGATGACCAAGCCCACTATCGCATTGACCGAGTTGGTTGAGAAAGGGGCAGATGCTGATCTGCTCAAGCAAATGATCCAGTTCGTTGCCCAGCGCATGATGGAGTTCGACGTCGAAGGCCTGTGCGGCGCCGGCTTCGATGTCAAAAGCCCAGACCGGACGAACAGCCGCAACGGCTACCGTGATCGCCTCTGGCAAACCCGCGCTGGCGATGTCGACCTAAAGATCCCGAAACTGCGTCAGGGTAGCTATTTCCCCGGCTTTCTAGAGCCACGCCGTACTGCCGAGAAGGCTATGGCGGCGGTGATCCAGGAGGCCTATATCCAGGGTGTTTCAACGCGTTCAGTGGACGAGCTGGTCAAAGCCATGGGCATGACCGGCATCTCCAAGAGCCAGGTGTCACGGCTGGCTGGCGAGATTGATGAGCGGGTCCACGCCTTCCTTGATCGCCCACTTGAAGGCGACTGGCCCTATCTCTGGATCGATGCTACTTACGTCAAGGTGCGGGAGGCCGGGCGCATCGTCTCGGTCGCCGTCATAATCGCCGTGGCCGTGAACACCGATGGTGGCCGCGAAGTCCTGGGCATGCGGGTTGGCCCTTCGGAAGCCGAGCCGTTCTGGACAGACTTCCTGCGAAGCCTTATGCGGCGTGGCCTGCGTGGCGTAAAGCTGGTCATCTCTGACGCCCACGAAGGGCTCAAGGCCGCTGTTTCCAAGGTCTTCAACGCGACTTGGCAGCGTTGCCGCGTGCACTTCATGCGCAACGCCATGGCCCATGTCGGCAAGGGGCAACGCACCATGGTGGCGGCGCTCCTGCGTACGGTTTTCGCCCAAGACAGCCGTACCGAATGCCATCAGCAGTGGCGCCTGGTCGCCGATCAACTGCGCGAAAAGTACCCCAAGATCGCAACGCTCATGGACGGCTGCGAGGATGAAGTGCTGGCGCACATGGCGTTTCCCAAGGCGCACCGGCAGCAGTTGCACAGCACCAATCCACTGGAGCGGCTCAATGCCGAGATCAAGCGCCGCACCGATGTCGTGGGTATCTTTCCCAACGATCCGGCGATCACACGGCTGGTAGGCGCGATGCTGTTGGAGCAGAACGACGAGTGGTGCCTGCAACGGCGTTATATGCAGTTGGAGGCCTTTGAGGCAGTCAGCGATAATCCACAGGCCAAGCTGTCGGCCGTGATCAACTAAACGGCAAGCTCTGTGGCCAGAACCGCGATGAGTTACACCACTTCCTGGGACACGATCCGCCGAACTCCCCGGACTCGCATTCAATGGTGTCGTGAATGGCAATCCATGCTTCACGGGCGTGGGGGCTTAACTCTAGGGTTGCAGGGTTGAGGCCGCCGTCTTTATGGCGTGACCAAGGCTTCTGCATGAGCGCGGCAATGCGCTGCTGGTACAGTTGCACCTTTGGATCTCGGGTCAGGTCGATGGCTTTGTACAGCCGTTGTCCAACCAGACGCTCGGGCCAACTGATCAGGCAGCGCCCCAGGATGCCCTGGTCTTTGATATCTGCGTCCTGAAGCAAGCGGTCGGCCAGGCGGGGTTGCAGCATCAAGTGCATGCTGAGACGGCGGTCATAGGCACGCAGACTTTCCCCTGCCATCGCGCGCGACCGATCAATCGGGCTGCCGTCCCACAGCGTCGACAAGTGAGTGATGGCCTTGATCATGTTGTCCTTGCTCATGGTGCTGCTGCCCAAAAACTGGCCGCCTTCATCGCTGAACAGACCCATGCTGGGCAAGCCGTGGCACAGGCTTTTGACTAGGCCCTCTATGGTCGGCTCAGCAGTGAGCAGTCTCGGTTGGACGGGTTCGGGTTGGGCGTCCAGCGCTAGCTGTGCTGACTTTTTCGAGGTCGGTGACTTCGCGGTGAGGCTCATTGCAGCTCGGTGCGCCTTGAGCTGTTCGCCATAGGCGATCCACTGCTGTCTTTCCCAGTCCCGTACGGCCTGCAGCGCAACATGGTCCACCGCGCTTTTGCGATCACCCGAGCAAGCCACCGTCAGCAAGTACAGCGACAACGGATAGATTCGGCCGTCGAGGTGAACATTGGCGTGCGCCTGGCTCGCCAAAGCTGCCGTGGCCAGAACGGATTGCGCGGCCATGGCGCAGGGCACGCCGATCACATCGGCCATGCGTTCCACGGCAGGCCCCAATAGATCGCCCAGCGCCGCGACCGGGTAGGGTAGGGGCGCTATCTGCTGTTCCAACAAGGGGCGTGGCGGCCCTTGTACTTCGCGCAGTTGCATAGCCTTCCTCCATAAATTACCGATCTCTCCCTCACGTCATCCCGCCAAGAATGCTGAGTGTTATCAGGGATCAAGGCCCCTGCGACCTGTGAGGGTGTCCACTGACGCGGGACTGGCGGCTCCTTACGTCCGGGAGCAAGGGCATCTCATGATCTGGCCTCCTGAGCACCGTTGCCGGTGGGCGGGTGGAGGCTGCATTGGCTGACGAGACCAGTGCCGCGAGATCCTGAGCCAGGTGCAAGCAGCACTGCGATGACCGGGGCATGCCTGACTGTCAGTCAGGTGCAGTCCATTCCCTGGCCTGCGGCACCATCATCTACAGCGCTGTTGCTGGTGACATCGGTGTTTGTCACGCCGATTGTCACGAGGGGAATTGCCGCAAAGCCCTGTGCGATGAGGGCTGCAGCAGGGTTAGAAGCGCCCGTCTCTTTCCAGGAGAAAGAGACGGGCGCAGGTTGGCGCAAGATTCGGCCAAGCGGATAGGTTGCTGCAGGGCAGCGAGGTACGGTGTAGCTGGCGCACGAGGGCCAAGAGATTAGAGGGCATCCTGTAGTGGTCAACTGATCCCGGACACTGAATTGAGTTTTTCCTCTGCGACCGCAGGCGGTAGCCCTTCGTTGAATTGATGCGGTCGCCGCCAGTTGTACCGCTCCATCAAAAACCGACTGATATCTTGCTGTGCCAGCACAGCGCTCATGTAGCCCACCGGCGGTATCCATTCAGTCTTCAGGCTGCGAAATAGCCGCTCCATCGGCGCGTTGTCGTGGCAGTTGCCGCGCCGACTCATGCTCTGCGTGAAGCGGTATCTCCATAGTCTCTGGCGGAAACTCCGGCTCCCGTATTGGCTGCCCTGGTCGCTGTGAAACAGCACATTCTGAGGCCGGCCACGCTGCTCATAGGCCATATCCAATGCCTTGATCACCAGGTCGGCATCAGGCTTGGCTGAGAACGCCCAACCTACAACACGCCGTGCACAAAGGTCGATGACAGCCGCCAGATAGTGCCATTGGCCTTCAGCCCAGACGTACGTAATGTCACCGCACCAGACCTTGTTCGGGGATGCCACGCTGAACCCGCGATCAAGCACGTTCGGGATATCAGGCCGCTCCACGGTAGCCTTTTTGTAGGCATGGGAGCCCGGCTGTTTGCTGATCAAGTTCAGCTCATGCATCAACCTACGTACTTTGAATCGCCCGATCTGCATACCGTCCTCTTTCATCATCAGCATGATGCTCCGGCTGCCCGCAGCGCTTCGGCTTTGCGTAAACAACTCGTTCACGCGGCTACGCAAGACTACTCGTTCGGGATCCGGATACCGACGTTTCCGGCAGTACGCGTAGTAGCAAGATCGGGTGACATCAAATACCGAGCACAACAGATCAACAGGCTCTTGAGCCCGCAGTTGATCGATTAACGCGAACGCTCGTGTTCCTCGGCCATCAAGAGCGCGGTGGCCTTTTTTAAGATCGATTTTTCCCGTTCTAGCCGATTGATACGGGCTTCGAGTTCCTGGATTTTTTGCTGCTCTGGCGTCAGAGCCTTGCTGCTGGGAGTAACACCGCCACGTTCTTGCTGAAGCTGGCTCACCCATCGACGAAGCGCCGATTCGACCAATCCGAGCGAACGGGCGGCTTCGATATGGCTGTAGCCTTGGTCGAGCACCAGGCACGCAGCCTCGCGTTTGAACTCAGGGGTAAAGGTACGACGTTGCTTGGTCATCAGACACCTCTCTATGACGAGCATTCTCGCCTAAATGGGTGTCCGGTTTCATTAGACCACTACATCCATCACCGGGGAGGTGACCGTGCGAGCTGCCGGATACGAATCGCCCTCGGGGAGAACCACCGCGGGAGCGGCGTGACCTTTAAGGTTCGGCTCTGACGAGCCCGAAGAGCACCTATCAAAGTCTCTCCCATTCATGCTTCACTACCGCCCACCATAGCGCTCAAGGAATGCTCCGTGCCCATCAAAACCGACGTTTGGACCGTTGGCTCTGCACCAAAAAAGCTCTACCAAAGCAAATTGCCCAGTGAGCAGCTTTTAGAGGAAATGATCGTCAACTCGCCGAGCATTCTGTCCGAAGAATGGATGCTCATAGGACGGCAAGAACTTACAGATGCGGGTGGGCGCATCGACCTGCTAGCTGTCGCCCCTGACGGCAGCCTTGTGTTGATTGAGCTCAAACGAGACCGTACGCCTCGCGAGGTGGTTGCTCAAACACTTGATTACGCCGCCTGGGTTGATGGCCTGACGGAAAGCGATATCGCTGCGATTTATCAACGTTTCCGTCCAGGGCAAAGCCTCTCTGTCGACTTCCAAACACGTTTCGGCCGTGTGCTGGATGACGATGAGCTGAATGCCAGCCATCAGTTGATAATCGTCGCCACAGAGTTGGATGCGAGTAGCGAGCGGATCGTGCAATACCTGAGCAAGCGCGACATTCCGATCAACGTGCTCTGCTTCCAGGTCTTTCAGGCAGGCGAGCAGCAATTGCTAAGTAGGTCCTGGTTGCTCGATCCAGTGCAGACCCAAGTGAATGCCGCGTCTGCCAGCCAAGGCCTGAGTGAGCCTTGGAATGGCGAGTTTTACTGCTCATTTGGAGACTCGGTTTCACGCTCATGGGCCGATGCCGTCGAGTTCGGGTTCATATCCGGCGGTGGAGGTTCCTGGTACAGCAAGACGCTCCAGCTGTTGTCCGCGGAGGATCGTGTGTGGATCAATATTCCCCAGCAAGGTTATGTGGGGGTTGGTCGCGTGCTTGGCCCTGCGGTCGCAGCAAACGAATTCAGGGTGATGAAGGATGGCGAGGAGCGGCCGGTAATGGAAGTCGCGGTCCGCGCGAGCTATCACGCCCAATTCATTGATGACCCTGAGCACTGCGAATATTTCGTTCCGGTTCAGTGGCTACAAACCGTTCCGATTAGCCAGGCGGTTCGTGAGATTGGGATGTTCGGGAATCAGAATACGGTTTGTCGGCCCAAGACGCCGAAATGGAGAGCAACCATCGAGCGATTGAAGGAGCGCTTCCCTCATTTCGATGATATAGCCGCTAGTGCGGTTCAGTAGTGCCGGCCGAGCTCTGGGGTTGATTCGAGGTTGCGCATCATCCAGGGGCGCTTTAACCAGCTCACGCTTGGGAAAAGTCCTAGGACGTTTCCCACAACCTCTGCGATAATCGCCTTACAGCTTCAAAAGAATTGCGAAATGTTTCTATAGTTCGCGTTCTTGATTCCCGCTTGCACTGACTTTTCTACGCGGCTACTCTCAGTCCGCCGCTGCTCATCAGCGGTCGGATTTAGCAGTCCGAATACGTCAGGCGCATAGCGCATCCATAGCCATTGCCAGTGTTCCACACTGCAATGTCGTTTTATGGCGGCTGTGCGTGGGGCACCTTCGGGTGCGCCGGGTACCTGACGGTCCGGTCTGCTAACCCGCGTACAACCGCCACCTCTTCGTTTAGCAGCGGGTCTTGGCGGTTTCAATCAAACGTCAGGAGTAAAGCGCCATGTTCAAACCGGTCCCCGATCCCCCCGATTCAACTTCACCACCGTTACCACCCGAAGCCTTCGCCGCCGAAGGAAAATCCCCGTACCCCGATCCCATCCTGTTAAGCCACCACTTCACCGCCCACCACGCCTTTGGCCCCTGCGTCGGTGACATGCCCATCTTCGCCGTGCGCGAAGGCATGCCGTTGGAGGAGGTGTTGGTTCAGGCCAGTTCGTATCTGCGTAGCGCCAGTGCGGGTGCTGCCGAGCTGGTGGAGAATTGCCCGGAGGAGTGGCGGGCGTTGGCTCGCAATGTTGAGCATGTGAGTGAGATTGCTCGGGCGTTGGTAGAGGCTGCGGTGGCGGGGTTGCCTCGGGCGGGGTAGGTTGGTTCTTGCGCTGTGGCTGTAGAGGTTTTCTGTTGTGGGGTTGGGGGGAGTTCGGGAGGGAGGTGCGTCGCGTTTGGCTGAAATGCGCGGTGGTCTTTTCCCGAGCTTCGCCCGGTCCCACAGGGTCGGATGCTCGCTGGGGTGGTGCTGGCTGTGTTCGCGCTATGAGCTGGTGTGGCTGGATGTAGCGTTGACGGTGAGCGGGCCGCGGTTGGCTTTGACGCGGCTAGGTCCGCTGCTACGGGCGTGGGGCGGTGGGAAGTTCTTGGAGTCGGGCTTGTACGGCATCATCGAAGATGATGTACAGGGTTTCCACGTCGGCGGGCTTTACCTTTCGCCCACTCTCCAGCTCGCCGATCAGGGCGATCTGCATTTCCGCTTCGCGCTCCAGATCCGCCCGCGTACTCGCCGCATTCAACGCGCGAACCAGGTCATCGATCTGGTTGCGTACAGGCTTGGCAAGCTTCAACAGGTCCAGTCGTTCTTGGAGCATGGGTACGATCTCTGGCGGGAATGAAGGGGCAGTAAAACCCCGGAAACAAAAAAAGGCACCCGCTAGAGGTGCCTTTTTCGTGACGCTTTGTTTGGTGGAGCCGGGGGGATTTGAACCCCCGTCCGCCAGTACTCCGCTGTCGGTTCTACATGCTTAGCCGTGTCTACTAGGTTAACCCTCGGCCGCCCGACGGGCAGGGTGCTTCAGGCGAGTTGTGTAAGTTTTAGGCGCTTCGTCCACAACGTACTAGGCGACGATTCTGTTCTATATGACAATCGCTTCGAGTTTACAGACATCCTCTAACGATTGCTGGAGCCGAAGCTACCAGAAGGGAAGGCTAGCGCCGCTTACGCAGCGAGAGCGAATTCCCCGTAATTGTCATCATTGGCAATTATAAAGTTTGCAACAGTGGATTTACGAGTTCTGTTACCCACTCGGCATGCACCTAAAGTTTCGTTACCGGCGTCGAATCCTAATCGGCCCCGCTTTCTGCTCTAGCCTGCCCGCGTGAACGGGCAAGGCGTTCAGTTTACGACAAAACGTGGCAAGAGTCGACCGCTTGTCGTTGACGGCGTGTTACTGGGTCTTGCCGTCGGTGTTGGTGGCCTTTTCGTATTCCTGCAGCACGCGGGTGGACAGGGCGATGCAGGTCGCTTTGTCGCCGCTGGCCTGGGCGGCCTGGGCTTTCTGGATGTCTTCCTTGTTGCTTTCCATGATCTGCGCCGAGGCGCTGCCGGCGGTTTTGTCCTGGTCGTCGATTTTCTGCAGGTTCGCGGCGCACAGGTCGTCGGCGGCGAAGGCGTGGGACGTCAGCAGGGCGGTGGCGATGCACAGGCCGGAGAGGGTAAGACGTTTCATGGGAAAACCTCCTGAACAGGGGGAAGACTCGGCTGCGCAGGGGCTCGGTGCCGAGTGGACGGTGAGCCTTTTCACAGGCCATGAAAGATGGACTTTGGGGCTGTGAAGGGGTTCGAAATATTTGCGCGCGGATAGTCTGAAAAACTTATTTCAATTGCAACTGAATACTTCAGAGCGCGCGGTGGCGAGTACCCGAGCTGCGCCCGGCCCTACAGGCCGGGCCGGGGATCGGGGCCAACCCTGTGGGACCGGGCGAAGCTCGGGAAAAGCGCACCGCGGTCTCAGAGCGCACGCGGCCGAGTAACGCGGTCCACCAGGTAGACAAGGCTGTGGTAGTCGATGCCGCTGTGGCTGCTCAGGCCGATTTCGCAGGTGCGGCTGGTGGAGATGCCTTCTTCGCAGTACTGCACGGCGTTTTTGAGGGTGCGCAGGGCGTGGTCGTTGAGCTCGGGGGTGGTGAAGCCTTTGTCGCCGGCGAAGCCGCAGCAGTGGATGCCTTCGGGAATGACCACCTGGGTGCTGCAGCGCCGCGCCAGGTCGATGAGGGCCTGGCTCTCGCCCAGGTGCTGGGTGCTGCAGGTGACGTGCACGGCGATCGGCGTGGCCTGGGGGGTGAAGACCAGTTTGTCCATGAGGTGGGTGCGAATGAAGCGCACCGGGTCGTAGAGGTCCAGGCGGGTGTCGGCCAGGTCTTGCACCAGGCGCAGGGTGCAGGGACTGGTGTCGCAGTAGATGGGGTCCAGGCCGCCGCGGCTGGCGGTGAGAAGCGCGGCGATGAGTTCCTGGCGTTTGTGTTCGGCCTGCTCGGCGTAGCCTTTGGAGGCGAAGGGCTGGCCGCAGCAGAGGCTGTCCTGGTTTTCCGGGAACACCACCTGGTAGCCGGCTTTTTCCAGCAGGCCGCGGGTTTTGTCCAGCAGGGACATTTGTTCGCGGTCGCTGGCGGCGGGGCCCATGACGCGGGACACACAGGCGGCCAGGTACACCACGCGCGGGCGGGCGTCGGTGACGGCTGGGGTGAAGCGGATGGCGTTTTCCGCTTGCGGCATGGCCGGGGTCCATTGCGGCACGCGGCCTTTGCTGGCGCGGGTGAGGCGGGCGGACAGGCTGGCCAGGCGCGGGGCGCCCAACAGCATGCGCGCGCCGTTGGCGGCGTGCAGGGTGAAGCGCGCGCCGTTGAGGGCGGTAGCGAAGTGCTCGCCCAGCCAGGTGGCGGTTTTCTGGTGGTGGGCGGCCTGGGCGCGCAGTTTTTTCACCAGTTCGCCGGTGTTGATGCCCACCGGGCAGCGTTGGGCGCACAGGCCGGTGGCGGCGCAGGTGTCGATGCCCTGGTATTGGTAGTCGTGTTCGAGTGCCGTGGTGTCGATGCCGGCGCGTTTTTTTGCTTGGATGTCGCGCCACATCACGATGCGCTGGCGCGGGCTGAGGGTCAGGCCTTTGGAGGGGCACACCGGTTCGCAGAAGCCGCACTCGATGCATTTGTCGACGATGTCGTCGGCCGCGGGCATGGGCTTCAGATTTTTCAGGTGAATGTGTGGGTCTTCGCTGAGGACCACGTCGGGGTTGAGGATGCCGGTGGGGTCCAGCAGGCGCTTGAGTTGCCACATCAGCTGGTAGGCGTCGTGGCCCCATTCCAGTTCCACGAAGGGCGCCATGTTGCGGCCGGTGCCGTGTTCGGCTTTCAGCGAGCCGCCGAATTCCACGGCCACCAACTGCGCCACGTCGTCCATGAAGGCCTGGTAGCGCGCCACTTCCTCGGGGTTGTTGAAGCCCTGGGTGAAGACGAAGTGCAGGTTGCCCTCCAGGGCGTGGCCGAAGAGGATGGCTTCGTCGTAGCGGTGTTTTTCGAACAGGGCGATCAGGCGGTTAACGCCGATGGCCAGTTGTTCGACCGGGAAGGTGACGTCTTCGATGATGACCGTGGTGCCGGTCTGGCGCACGGCGCCGACGGCGGGGAAGGTGTCTTTGCGGATGGCCCACAGGCGGGCGTTTTCCACCGGGTCTTCGCTAAAGTCGACCTGGCGTTCCACTGGGAACGGCGCCAGGCTGGCCATGATCTGCGCCAGTTGTTCGTGCAGCAGCACTTGGCTGGCGGCGCGGGATTCGATAAGCAGGGCGCAGGCGCCGTCGGACAATTCCCGCACGAAGGCGGGCATGCCTTTCATGCCTT
Organism: Pseudomonas eucalypticola; assembly: GCF_013374995.1. Taxonomy (NCBI): domain Bacteria; kingdom Pseudomonadati; phylum Pseudomonadota; class Gammaproteobacteria; order Pseudomonadales; family Pseudomonadaceae; genus Pseudomonas; species Pseudomonas eucalypticola. Next base: position 809,106 of record NZ_CP056030.1, read on the forward strand.
GCACCGAGCGCAGGCTGCGGCGGTCCAGCAGTTCGACGGCGGCGACCGGTTGGGTCTTGAGCACGGTGACGGCGTTGCAGCAGGTTTCTACGTCGGGGAAGACGATCAGCGCCGAGGCCTTGAAGGGGTGGTCGATGACGGTGTCGTAGGTGACCGCGCTGATGAAGCCCAGGGTGCCTTCGCTGCCCACCAGCAGGTGGCTGAGGATATCCAGGGGGTCGTCGTAGTCCACCAGGGCGTTGAGGGACAGGCCGGTGGTATTTTTCAGGCGGTATTTGTGGCGGATGCGCGCGGCCAGTTCGCTGTTGGCGCGGGTCTCGCGGCCCAGTTCGGCCAGCCTGTCCAGCAGTGCGCCGTGGCTGGTGCGGAAGGCGGCGACGCTGGCCGGGTCTTCGCTGTCCAGGCGGGTGCCGTCGGCCAGTACCAGGCGAATGCCTGCCAGGGTGTGGTAGGTGTTTTGCGCGGTGCCGCAGCACATGCCGCTGGCGTTGTTGGCGACGATGCCGCCGATCTTGCAGGCATTGATGGAGGCCGGATCGGGGCCGATCTTGCGCCCGAATGGCGCCAGCCAGGCGTTGGCCTGGGCGCCGATGACACCGGGCTGCAAGCGGATCTGCGTGCCCTGGCCGCGAATTTCGCGGCCGTTCCAGTTGTCGCCCAGCACGATCAGTACCGAGTCGCTGATGGCCTGGCCGGACAGGCTGGTGCCGGCGGCGCGAAAGGTGACGGGCACCTGTTCGCGGTGGGCGAGGGTGAGCAGGGCCACCACTTCGTCTTCGGATTCCACCCGCACCACCAGCTTGGGGATCAGCCGGTAGAAGCTGGCGTCGGTGCCAAAGGCCAGGGTGGAAGTGGGGTCGTCGAAGCGGCGCGCCGCCGGGATCAGTTGGCAGGCTTCACGCAGGAACGCAGCAGGCAGGCTCATTGGTCCTCCAGAATCAGTACCACCAGGTCTTTGGGGCCGTGGGCGCCGTAGGCCAGTACCTGTTCGATGTCGGCGGTTTTCGACGGGCCGGACACCAGCAGGGCGTTGGTGGGCATGCCGCCCGCCCAGTTGAACTGCCGTTGCACCTGGTAGAAGTTGTCGTGGATCTCGCTGGCCTTCAGCAGGGCGAAATGCACCGGCGGCACCAGGCTCATCAGCCGCGGTTCTTCGCGGGTGGGCCACAGGATCAGGCTGCCGGTGGCGGCGATGGCCCCCACGGTGCTGGTCAGGCTGGCGGCGGTGTCGTTGAATAACTCGGCTTTCCAGGCTTCCACGGGGCGGTCGTAGGCTTTGAGCGCCGGCAGGTCGGCTTGGTGCTGCCAGTGTTTGCTGATGCGTTGGCCGTGGGCAGTGCCAGGGGCGATCAGCAGGTTGGGCAGGTGCCGGTCGCGCAGCAGTTGCGCGAGCAGGGCGGGCCAAGCGGCGTCAGTGGTCAGGTGGATTTCCGTGTGCACGGCCTCCATCAGTTTGCGCAGTTGGGCGATGCGCTCGCCTTGTGGATAAGTCCACGGGCGGGTGACCAGGCCCTCGTCGAAGTTATCCACAATGGGCGTGGTGCCAATCAGGCTATTGCGCAGTTTGGCCAGGATGTTCTGTTTGGCGCTCATGGGCGGCCTCCCTGTTGGGCCAGATGCTCGCGGGCCATGTCGTGCAGCGAGCGGGCGGCGGGTTTCGGCGCGCTGTGGTGTTGCGTCCAGGGGCCGACGTGCTTCGGCGTCAGGTGGCGCAGGCGCGTGGCGAAAAAACTGAAGGCTTTATAGAGCACTGGGTGACCGTTGAGGGTGGCCCAGGCGTTCCAGATCAAGCGCTCCTTGCGCGAGTATTTGCTGCCTTGGCCGCGCATGACCGGATGGGGGCTGTCGGGGGCTTTGACGTTTTCTTCGCGCAAGCGGCGCAGCAACGCCGGGATGGGGATTTTCACCGGGCACACTTCACCGCAGGCGCCGCACAGCGACGAGGCGCTGGGGTGGTCTGGCACCTTGGCCAGGCCGACCATGTGCGGGGTGATGATCTTGCCGATGGGGCCGGGATACACCTCGCCGTAGGTGTGGCCGCCCACGCGGGTGTACACCGGGCAGTGGTTCATGCAGGCGCCGCAGCGAATGCAGTTGAGGGTCTGGCGCAGTTCGCCGTCGGCGAAGGCCTGGCTGCGACCGTTGTCCAGCAACACCAGGTGCACTTCCTGGGGGCCGTCGCGCTCGTCGGGCTGGCGCGGGCCGCTGATCATGTTGACGTAGGTGGTGATGGGAATGCCCAGCGCCGAGCGGGTCAGCAGGGACAGCAGTGGCACCACGTCACGCAGGTTTTCGACGACTTTCTCGATGCCCGTGACGGCGATGTGCACCGGCGGCACGGTGGTGGACATGCGCCCGTTGCCTTCGTTTTCCACCAGCAGCAGGGTGCCGGTCTCGGCGACGGCGAAGTTGACCCCGGACACGCCGATGTCGGCCTCGAAAAATTTCTGCCGCAGTACCCGGCGGCCGATCTGGATCAACTGGTCGACGTCCTTCGTGTACTCCACGCCCAGTTTGTCATGGAACAGGCTGGCGACCTGGCCGGCGTTCTTGTGAATGGCCGGCATGATGATGTGGGACGGCTTTTCGTGGTCCAGCTGGACGATGTACTCGCCCATGTCGGACTCCAGGCATTCGATGCCGCGGGCCTCCAGGGCGTGGTTCATTTCCATTTCTTCGCTGACCATGGACTTGCCCTTGATCACCTGCTTGGCGCCATGGGCGTCGATGATCGACTGGACGATGCCGTTGGCTTGCTCGACTGTCTCGGCCCAGTGCACCTTGACGCCGTTGCGGGTGAGGTTGCGTTCCAGGGTTTCCAGCAGGTCAGGGAGTTTCGACAGGGCGCGGGCGCGCACGGCGTTGCCCAGGGCGCGCAGTTGCTCGCGCTCGTCCGGGTCGGCGAAGGCCACGGCGCGCTTGGTCATGAGCGAGTCCATGGCGCTGCGGAAGTTGCTGCGCAGTTGTGGGTCGCCCAGGGCGTTGTGGGCGCGGCTGCGGAAGTCGTCGTCGATTTCCACGGCGGGGATGCGGGCCTGGCTGTTCATCGGCCACCCCCGCTGCGTTGCCACAGGAAGGTCGCCAGGTGCTGGCCGCGCAAGGTCTCGCGTTGCTTCTCGAGGGCGCCGTTGATGTTCATCAGGCAGCCGCAATCGGCGCTCAGCACCTGATGGGCGCCGGATGCCTTCAGGTTGTGGGTCTTGTCGGCCACCATGGCGCCGGAAATGTCCGGCATGCGTACGCTGAACGTCCCACCGAAGCCGCAGCATTCGCTTTCATGGCTGTGCTCCACGCGCTCGACGTTGGTCAATTGCGCCAACAGCGCGCGTCCATGCAGGTGGGTGTTCATTTCCCGGCGTGCCGAGCAAGAGGTGTGCAGGGCCACCTTGACCGGTTGGCCGTTGTCCTTGAGCTGCACCTTGCACACGTGCAGGAGGAATTCGGCCAGCTCGAAGGTGCGTTCCGCCAGGGCCTGTACCTGCTCGAGGGTTTCAGGCTCGTCCTTGAACAGGTCGGCGTAGTGCTGGCGCAGCATGCCGGCACACGAGCCGGACGGCACCACCACGGGCTGGTCGCCGGCGAACAGCGCCAGTTGCGCGCGGGCCACGGTTCGGGCCTGGTCGGTGTAGCCGCTGGTGTAGGCCGGTTGGCCGCAGCAGCTCTGGCCTTGGGGGAAATCCACGCGGATACCTTCGCGCTCCAGCAGGCGAATGGCGTCCATGCCGGCCTCGGGGTAGAACAGGTCGACCACGCAGGTACCGAACAGGTACACGCGAGCCGGTTTGCTCGCCGGGTACTGGCGCGGCTGGGGAATGGGCGGCGCCACGCGGGTGGCATTCGGTACGGCGTTGTAGAAAAGCTCGCTCATCAGGCGTTGTCTCCGGGTGGGCCCGGTTATCCGGCCGCGGTGGGCCGGGGTTATCAGTACCGGCGCCGCGCAGGGCAGCGCCGGGCGTGTTGCATCAATGCACCAGCATGCCGGTGAACCAGTACGCCTGGGCCAGGGTGATCAGGCCGACGATGGTCGCGAAGAACAGGCTGTGCTTGAGGGTGAAGCGGAACAGGTCGGACTCCTTGCCTACCAGGCCGGTGGCGGCGCAGGCCACGGCGATGGACTGCGGCGAGATCATCTTGCCGGTCACGCCGCCGCTGGTATTGGCCGCTACCAACAGCGTGTCGCTGACGTTGATCTGGTGCGCGGTGGTGGCCTGCAATGAACTGAACAGGGCGTTGGACGAGGTATCGGAACCGGTCAGGAACACCCCCAGCCAACCCAGGAACGGCGAGAAGAACGGGAACGCCGCGCCCGTCGCCGCCAGCACCAAGGCCATGGTGGAAGACATGCCCGAGTAGTTGGTGACGAAGGCAAACGCCAGCACCATGCCGATGGACAGGATGGGCCAGCGCAGTTCGTACAGGGTATCCTTGAAAGTGGTCAGACCAATATGCGCCTTGATTTTAAGCACGGCCATGGAGATCAGCGCGGCCAGGAAGATCGCCGTGCCGGTGGCGGCGATGGGGTCCAGTTTGAACACCGCGGCGATGGGGGTAGGCGTGGCCGCGATGGGGGCGACCTTGATCACCAGTTGGTCCAGGTGCGGGATGGCGAAGTTGAACACCGTGGCGTACAGCGCGCCGCCCGCGGCAAACATGGCCTTGAAGGGCTTGAGGGTCCAGATGGTTACCAACACGGTCAGGATCAGGAACGGTGACCAGGCCTTGAAGATCTCGCCAAAGCTGTAGGGCGAATCCAGTTGTACCCGGGGTTTGCCGAAGCCACCGACGCTGGCCACGGCCGCGGCGCCTTCGGCCGTGCCGGCGATGTGGTCGCCGGCGCTGCGGTGCGGTTGCCAGACCTTCAGGAACAGGGTCAGGGCAATCAGGCTGACGAGGGCCGAGGTGATGTCCGGCAACTCCGGGCCGATGAAGTTGGACGTGAAATACTGGGTGATGGCGAAGCTGCCACCCGCCACCAGGGCCGCCGGCCAGGTTTCACGCACGCCGCGCTTGCCGTCCATCATGAACACCAGCCAGAACGGCACGAACACCGACAGCAGGGGCAATTGGCGGCCGGCCATGGCGCCGATCTTGAAGGCGTCGATGCCGGTGACCTGGCCCGCGACGATGATCGGAATGCCCAGGGCGCCGAAGGCTACCGGGGCGGTGTTGGCGATCAGGCACAGACCGGCCGCGTACAGCGGGTTGAACCCCAGGCCTACCAGCAGCGCGGCGGTGATGGCCACCGGCGCGCCGAAGCCGGCCGCGCCTTCCAGGAACGCACCGAAGCAGAAACCGATCAGCAATACCTGCAGGCGCTGGTCATCGGTAATGGACAGTACCGAGCTGCGGATGATCTCGAACTGGCCGCTCTTGACGGTCAGCTTGTAGAGGAAAACCGCCGCCACGATGATCCAGGCGATGGGCCACAGGCCGTAAATGAAGCCGTAGCCGGCCGCGGCCAGGGCCATGTCGGTGGGCATGCCGAAAGCGAAGATCGCCACCAGCACCGCCAGTACCAAGGTGATGCTGCCCGCCACGTGGCCTTTGAGGCGCAGCACGGCCAGGGCGAGGAAGAAGAATACGATCGGGATGACAGCGGCGAGGGCGGACAGGCCGAGGCTGCCGAGCGGGCTGTAGAGTTGTTGCCAGGTTTGCATGTGGGGTGGCCCCTAATTGTTGTTGGTCAGGCGTCGCACTGGCATTGGCAAATTGGTAATACCAATTTACAATGCGCAAGTGCTAGGTTAGAGGCCCTGCTGTCAGTGTGTCAATTTGTCACCCTGATACTTTCGTCGTGGTGGGATGAGTGGAGAGGTAGTGATGGCGTTTGATCAGGTCCGCCAGCGGCGGTTGTCCGACGATATCGTCGAGCGGCTCGAAGGCATGATTCTGGAAGGCACCCTGCGTGCCGGGGAGCGGTTGCCGGCAGAGCGCGTGCTGGCTGAACAGTTCGGGGTGTCGCGGCCGTCGTTGCGCGAGGCCATTCAGAAACTGGTGGCCAAGGGCATGCTGATCAGCCGCCAGGGTGGCGGCAACTACGTGGTGGAAACCTTGGGGTCGACCTTCAGTGACCCGCTGATGCAGTTGCTGGAAAGCAACCCTGAATCCCAGCGCGACCTGCTGGAGTTTCGCCACACGCTGGAGGCGTCCTGCGCCTTTTATGCGGCCAAGCGCGCTACCGAACTGGACCGTGAACGGTTGAAGGTGGCGTTCGAGGCGCTATTGGATTGCTACGCCCGGGAAGACCAGGTCACGCGCGCCGAAGAGGGCGCGGCCGATGCCAATTTCCACCTGGCCATCGCCGAGGCCAGCCACAACGCGGTGTTGCTGCACACCATTCGCGGGCTGTTCGACCTGCTCAAGCGCAACGTGGTGATCAACATTGGTGGGATGTACCAGCAGCGCAGTGAAACCCGCGACATGCTGATCAGCCAGCACCGCGAGCTGTACCTGGCCATTATCGAGGGGCGTGCGGAAGACGCCCGAGAGATCTCCAGCCGCCACATCCTGTATGTGCAGGAAGTGCTCGACGAAGTCAGGCAGCAGGTTCAGCGCGTGGCACGAGCAGAGCGCCGCAAGGGGCTATGACGCTGTGGGGCAGGGTGAAGCCGGGACAGGGCACCTCGGTGCGCCGTGTTCTTTTCCCCAGCTTCGCCCGGCTCCGCAGGCACCGGCCCCTTGGAGGCTACTCGTCCTTGCCCTTGGTGCGCACGGCGCGGTGCAATTCGCGGTCGGAATCACGCTCGCGCTCGGTGTGGCGCTTGTCGTATTCCTTCTTGCCCTTGCCCAGCGCGATTTCGCACTTGATCAGGTGCTGCTTCCAGTACATGGACAGCGCCACGCAGGCATAGCCTTTCTGTTGCACCAGGGTGAACAGCTTTTCCAGCTCGCGCTTGTTGAGCAGCAGTTTACGGGTACGTACCGGGTCAGCGATGACGTGAGTGCTGGCCGCGGTCAAGGGCGTGATATGGCTGCCCAGCAGCCAGGCTTCGCCATCCTTGAGCAGGACGTAGCTGTCGATCAACTGCGCCTTGCCGGCACGCAGACTTTTTACTTCCCAACCGGACAGGACCAGACCGGCCTCGAACTTGTGCTCGATGAAGTAATCGTGTCGCGCCTTCTTGTTCTGCGCGATAGTCCCTTCGGGGTGTTTCTTTTGTTTGGCCATAGGGGGCGCATTATAGGCAGTCGCGGCGTTGTCGGCTACGGTGTATACGTGCTTGAGCCTGTGCGGGTTATCCCGGACAATGCGCGATCTTTTTTGATCACCTGGGCCTTGTTGTTGTCGACTGGAAGGCACCGGAGGAAATGACGCACTCATGACTACGCATATCCAACGTTCGGCCCTGCTGCCTTACCCCGCACAGGCCCTGTACGACCTGGTCAACGACGTGGCGAGCTACCCCAAGTTCCTGCCGTGGTGTTCGTCCAGCACAGTGATCGAGGAAACTGACGTACTGATGCGCGCCAGCCTCGAAGTCGCCAAGGGCGGGCTTTCTCAAAAATTTGTCACGCGAAATGTACTGGTGCCGGGCAACACCATCGAAATGAACCTCGAGGAAGGCCCGTTCACGCAGTTGCATGGCCTGTGGGTGTTCAAGCCTCTGGGCGAAAAAGCCTGCAAGATCAGCCTGGACATGTCGTTCGACTATGCCGGCTCCATCGTCCGCGCCACCCTGGGCCCGTTGTTCAACCAGGCGGCCAACACCCTGGTGGATGCTTTCTGCCAGCGCGCCAAGCAACTGTATGGCTGAGGCCATGGTGGAGGTCGAGGTGGTGTTTGCCGCCGTCGACCGGCAGGCGTTGTTGAGCGTTCAGGTGCCCGCGGGTTGCTCTGTTCGCGAAGCCGTGCAGCGTTCGGGGATCGCCGAGCGGTTTCCTGAGGTGGCGCTGTTGGACTGCCCTGTGGGCATCTTTGGCAAGGTGGTACCCGACCCAGCCGCGCAGGCGGTGGAGGAGGGCGACCGTATCGAGCTGTACCGCCCGCTGGTCGCCGACCCCAAAGAGGTGCGACGCATGCGCGCAGCGAAGGCCAAGGCCAGCAGCGGCCAATAAAAAGGGGCTTCGCGAAATCCCCGGGAAGTTGGTGGCGCCTTCAAAGATCTGTAGTGAACAAACAAAGCGGACCAGGTGATCTTAAAGGCATAACTGGCCCGAAACAGATGTGGGACCGGGCTTGCCCGGGAAGCGCCGCGCCGGCGGCGCTCGATCTCAACAGCGACACTACAACATCGCCTGGCGCTTAGTAGCCTTGATGCAATCCCCAGCCAGGAGCTCCGATGAACATCCTATCGGCCCGTCTTGCAATCGCATCAAGGCCACCGGATGCATGTCTTGGTTTTTCCTGCGCCCTTGAAACCGAGCGCCGCCCGCGCGGCGCTTCCCGGGCAAGCCCGGTCCCACATCCGTTTCCGGCCAGTTATGCCTGTGAGATCACCTGGTCCGCTCCGTTTGTTCACTGCATATCGGTGGTAGTGCCATAACTTTCCCTGCAACCCGTGAAGAACCAATAAAAAGCCCGGCACATGTGCCGGGCTGCTTTTTTGCTACGCCTGATTACTGAGGGTTGGCCTCGATAGGCGTAGGCGTTGGTACGGGAACCACTTTCACGTCGTCGACGCTGCGCTGGATCTGGTCCAGGGTGGAGCCCGGCTTGGCAGGTGTTTCCGGTGCCGGTTGGGCGGTGTTGTCCACTGGCGCGGCCGGTGCGGCGCCTGGGGTGCCCAGGATGGTCTGGTCTTTGCTCACGCCGGGCATGAAGTCACCGGACAGGCTGGCCAGCTGGTCGTTTTCATTGAAGAAAACGCTCATCCGTTCCTGCTGGCGCTCACCGCCACCTGGTTGGATACTGTAGAGGTAATCCCAGCGATTGGCATGAAACGTATCGACCAGCAGGGGGTTGCCCATGATAAACCGTACTTGCCGGCGGGTCATTCCCGGGCGTAACTGGTCTATCATGTCCTGCGTGACGACATTGCCCTGCTGGATGTCGATTTTGTAAACCCCGGGGAATGAACAACCGGCGAGTGCGAGCAGTCCCACGAAGGTGAGGCTGAATAGCAAGTGCTTGGTGTTTTGCATCGGTGGGCGACTTCCACTATCTTGGCTGGGACAACGTAAACCCCGATCATACCCGCATTAAGAGAAGCTGCGAAGCAGCATCGGCGAGAAAGCTGACCATGGTTGAAAATAGCGAGTTACGAAAAGCCGGCCTCAAGGTGACCCTGCCTCGAGTCAAGATCCTGCAAATGCTTGACGGCGCAGAGCAACGCCACATGAGCGCCGAGGACGTCTACAAGGCACTGATGGAAGCAGGCGAAGATGTGGGCCTGGCCACGGTTTACCGTGTACTGACCCAATTCGAAGCTGCTGGCCTGGTGGTTCGTCATAACTTCGATGGCGGCCACGCCGTCTTCGAACTGGCCGACGGTGGCCACCACGACCATATGGTCGATGTGGACTCCGGCGAGGTGATTGAGTTCGTCGACAAGGATATCGAAGAGCTGCAGCATGCCATTGCCGAAAAGCATGGCTATGAGCTGGTTGACCACAATCTGGTCCTGCACGTACGCAAGAAGAAGTAATCGACTGGCGTAACGAACGAAGGCGACCCTAGGGTCGCCTTTGTGCTTTCTTGAGTGTGTCGCCAGCCCGGTGGAGGGGGCGGGCGGCCGTGATGCTCAGCCGCAGCGGGCAGTGACGACCATCTTCTTGGCGTGCGCCAGCGACTCCTTGGTCAGGTCGATGCCGCCCAACATGCGCGCCACCTCTTCCACGCGCTCTCCTTTATTAAGGCTGGCCACCGCCGTGCGGGTTTCGTCACTGCCACGCACCTTGTGCACGAACAGGTGGTGGTGCCCCTGGGCAGCTACCTGCGGCAGGTGGGTGACGGTCAGCACCTGGCCGCGCTCACCCAGGCGGCGCAGCAGCTGGCCGACGATTTCCGCGGTAGGGCCGCCGATGCCCACGTCCACTTCGTCGAACACCAGGGTCGGCACCCGCGAGGTCTGGGCGGTGATGACCTGGATCGCCAGGCTGATGCGCGACAGTTCACCCCCCGAAGCCACTTTCGCCAACGGCTTGAGTGGCTGGCCCGGGTTGGCGCTGACCAGCAATTCCACTTGCTCCAGGCCATGGGGCGCGAGATCGTCGGTGCCGAGCGGGCGCAGTTCGATGGTGAAGCGCCCGCCGGGCATGCCCAGGCGCTGGATTTCCACTTCCACCGCCGCGGCCAGGCCGGTGGCCGCGTGCTGGCGCAGGCGGCTGAGCTCCTGGGCCTTTTCCTGGTAATGGCGCGCGTAGGCCGCCACTTCGTCGCCCAGGCGTTCGATGGATTCGTCGTTGGCGTTGAGGGTCTCGATCTCGTCCAGCAGCTTCTGTTGCAGCGCCGCCACTTCGGTGGGGTGGATGCGATGCTTGCGCGCCAGGGTATAGATGGTATCCAGGCGCTCTTCCAGTTGCTGCAGGCGCGCCGGGTCGGCGTCGAAATGGTCGAGGAAGCGGTTCAGCTCGCCCACCGCTTCTTCCACCTGGATCTGCGCGCTGGAGAGCATGCTGGCGGCCTCGCCCAGTGCGCGCGGTGCGTTGTGCACGGCGGTCAGGCGGTTGAGGCTGGCGGTCAGGGCGCTGAGCACGTTGCCCGAGTCGTTTTCGCTGCAATGGTCGATGACCTGGCGGCAGATGCCGAACAGGGCCTCGGCGTTGGTCAGGTTCTTGTGTTCCTGCTCCAGCAGCTCCAGCTCGTTCTCGCCCAGGTTGAGGTTTTCCAGTTCCTCCAGCTGGTAGCTGAGCAGCTGGTGGCGGGCGCGTTGTTCGTCACCGGAGTTCGACAGGCGGTCGAGTTCCTGGCGGGTCTGGCGCCATTTGTGCGCGGCCAGCTGAACCTGGCGGGCCAGGTCGGTGGCGCCGGCGTATTCATCCAGCAGGCGGCGGTGGGTGTCGGTTTTCAGCAGCGACTGGTGTTCGTGCTGGCTGTGGATGTCGATCAGCAGTTCGCCCAGGGCTTTCAGGTCGCCCAGGGGGCACGGTGTGCCATTGATATAACCGCGCGAGCGGCCTTCGGCGGTAATCACACGACGCAGAATGCATGGGCCGCTGCCGTCCAGGTCGCGTTCGTTGAGCCAGGTGCGGGCCTCGGGAATGTCCACCAGGTCGAAGGTGGCGAGAATGTCGGCCTTGTCGGCACCCGGTCGAACTACGCCGCTGTCGGCGCGGTCACCTAGGGTGAGCCCCAGGGCGTCGAGCATGATGGACTTGCCCGCGCCGGTCTCGCCGGTGATCACGCTCATGCCGCGCGCGAGCTCCAGGTCGAGATGTTCGACGATGGCGTAGTTGTGTACGGATAGGTGCACCAGCATGGGGCGGCTCCCGGGCTTAAAAAGTCTGGTTATTTATACAGTGTTTTTATTCGCGCTGACAATGCCCCCGTTTAGCACCATTGGCTCGCATGGCGGCTTTTTTAATCGCGCCGCGGCATTTGCCAATCTGCACAAGCGTGCATCGCTGCCCTTGAAGCTGGAAATTGCGACCCCATATAGCGGGCAGAAGCGCGAGTCGAGCTCGCAGACGAAATTGAAAGGAGAACCCTGATGGCTGACGAACAGACTCTGGACGAACAGAATCTCGATGCAAACCAGGCTGGCGAAGCCGGCGCTGATGATCTCGCTGCACGGGTGAAAACCCTCGAAGAACAGCTGGCTGCCGCCCAGGACCAATCTCTGCGCGTGGCCGCCGACCTGCAGAACGTGCGCCGCCGCGCCGACCAGGACGTAGAGAAGGCGCACAAGTTCGCGCTGGAGAAATTCGCCTCCGACCTGCTGCCGATCATGGACAGCCTGGAGCGTGGCGTCGAGCTGAGCAGCGCCGACGATGAAGCGCTGCGCCCGATGCGTGAAGGCATGCAGCTGACGCTGAAGATGTTCGAGGACACCCTCAAGCGCTACAACCTCGAAGCCATCGACCCCCATGGCCAGCCATTCAACGCCGAGCACCACCAGGCGATGGCCATGCAGGAAAGCGCCGACGTGGAACCCAACAGCGTGCTCAAGGTGTTCCAGAAGGGCTACCAGCTCAATGGCCGCCTGCTGCGCCCCGCCATGGTGGTGGTCAGCAAGGCCCCCGCGCCGGTGTCGCCGTCCATCGACGAGCAGGCGTGAAACTTCTGTTAATGGTGGGCCTTGAAATTCATCCACGGGCCCCCATTTTGATGTCAAGCGTTTAAGTGCTACCGCAGACAGCCACTACTGCTGCGGCATCCAAATCCAAAGTTTCGGGAGAGTTAACATGGGCAAGATTATCGGCATCGACCTGGGGACCACCAACTCCTGCGTTTCCATTCTGGAAAACGGCAAGGCCAAGGTCATCGAGAACTCTGAAGGCGCTCGTACCACCCCTTCGATCATCGCGTACGCCAACGACGGCGAAACCCTGGTTGGCCAGTCGGCCAAGCGTCAGGCGGTCACCAACCCGCACAACACCCTGTACGCGGTAAAGCGTCTGATCGGCCGTCGCTTCGAAGAAGAAGTCGTGCAGAAAGACATCCAGATGGTCCCTTACAAGATCGTCAAGGCTGATAACAACGACGCCTGGGTGGAAGTGAACGGCCAGAAAATGGCCCCGCCACAGATTTCCGCCGAAATCCTGAAGAAAATGAAGAAAACCGCTGAAGACTACCTGGGCGAAGCGGTGACCGAAGCGGTCATCACCGTGCCTGCGTACTTCAACGACAGCCAGCGCCAGGCGACCAAGGACGCCGGCCGCATCGCTGGCCTCGACGTCAAGCGCATCATCAACGAACCTACCGCGGCTGCTCTGGCCTACGGCATGGACAAGGCCAAGGGCGACCACACCGTGATCGTCTACGACCTGGGTGGCGGTACCTTCGACGTTTCGGTCATCGAAATCGCCGAAGTCGACGGTGAGCACCAGTTCGAAGTACTGGCCACCAACGGCGACACCTTCCTGGGTGGTGAAGACTTCGACATCCGCCTGATCGACTACCTCGTCGACGAGTTCAAGAAAGAAAGCGGCATGAACCTCAAGGGTGACCCGCTGGCCATGCAGCGCCTGAAAGAAGCCGCTGAGAAAGCCAAGATCGAGCTGTCGTCCAGCCAGTCGACCGACGTCAACCTGCCGTACATCACTGCAGACGCCACCGGTCCGAAGCACCTGAACGTGAAAATCTCGCGTGCCAAGCTGGAATCGCTGGTTGAAGACCTGGTTCAGCGCACCATCGAGCCTTGCCGCATTGCCCTGAAGGACGCCGGTATCGATGTAGGTTCGATCAACGACGTGATCCTGGTCGGCGGTCAGACCCGTATGCCACTGGTTCAGAAGGCTGTTACCGACTTCTTCGGTAAAGAAGCCCGTAAAGACGTCAACCCTGACGAAGCCGTTGCCATGGGGGCTGCCATCCAGGGCGCCGTGCTGGCCGGTGACGTGAAAGATGTGCTGCTGCTGGACGTCAGCCCGCTGACCCTGGGTATCGAAACCATGGGTGGCGTGATGACCGCGCTGATCGAGAAAAACACCACGATTCCTACCAAGAAATCGCAGGTTTTCTCCACTGCCGACGACAACCAGAGCGCTGTGACCATTCACGTGCTGCAAGGTGAGCGCAAGCAGGCTGCCCAGAACAAGTCCCTGGGCAAGTTCGACCTGGCCGAGATCCCGCCAGCACCACGCGGTGTTCCACAGATCGAAGTGACCTTCGACATCGACGCCAACGGCATCCTGCACGTAGGCGCCAAGGACAAGGCCACTGGCAAGACCCAGTCGATCGTGATCAAGGCCAACTCCGGCCTGTCTGATGAAGAAATTCAACAGATGATCCGCGACGCCGAAGCGAACTCGGAAGAAGACCGCAAGTTCGAAGAGCTGGCTGGCGCCCGTAACCAGGGTGACGCGCTGGTTCACTCGACTCGCAAAATGGTCGCTGACGCCGGTGACAAGGTCACTGCCGAAGAGAAGGCTGCCATCGAAGCTGCCGTGGTTGCCCTGGAAGCCGCTGTCAAAGGCGACGACAAGGCCGCCATCGAGGCCAAGGTCGAAGAGCTGTCGAAAGTCAGCGCCCCGGTTGCCCAGAAGATGTACGCCGAACAGGCCGAGCAGCCTGCTGGTGCCGCAGCCCAGCCTGAAGAGGCTGCCAAGCACGACGACGTCGTCGACGCCGAGTTCGAAGAAGTCAAAGACCACAACAAGTAATCCTTGTTTGTTGGTCGGCCAGTTCACTGCCTTCGGGCAGTGGCTGGTAGGATGTCGCCGCGCGGGGGCTTGCTCCCGCGTTGGCGTGTCTGGAATAGACGAATTTTTACAGCATGCGACTGACTCGGATGCTGTCGGCACGGTCGGAGGCGCCTGAGTGCTCCGACGTCCTGAAGAGTAAATAGAACTATGTCAAAGCGTGACTACTACGAGGTTCTGGGGGTCGAGCGCGGCTCCAGCGACGCCGATCTGAAAAAGGCCTATCGCCGCCTGGCGATGAAGCACCACCCTGACCGCAACCCGGGCGACAAAGCGTCGGAAGACATGTTCAAGGAAGCCAACGAGGCTTACGAAGTACTGTCCGACTCCAGCAAGCGCGCCGCGTATGACCAGTACGGGCATGCCGGTGTCGACCCGAGCATGGGGGGCGGCGGTGCCGGTTTCGGCGGCGCCAATTTCTCCGATATCTTCGGCGATGTCTTCAGCGATTTCTTCGGTGGCGGCGGCCGCGGCGGTTCCCGTGGCGGTGCCCAGCGCGGCAGCGACCTGCGCTACACCCTGGAGCTGAACCTGGAAGAAGCCGTTCGCGGCACCACGGTCAGCATTCGCGTGCCGACCCTGGTCAACTGCAAACCCTGTGACGGCTCGGGTGCCAAGAAAGGCTCCTCCCCGGTTACCTGCCCAACCTGTGGCGGTATCGGCCAGGTGCGCATGCAGCAGGGCTTCTTCTCGGTACAGCAGACCTGCCCGCGTTGCCATGGCCAGGGCAAGATCATTTCCGACCCGTGCGAATCCTGCCGTGGCGAAGGCCGCGTGGAAGAGTACAAGACCCTGTCGGTGAAAGTGCCGGCTGGCGTCGACACCGGTGACCGCATCCGCCTGTCGGGTGAAGGCGAAGCCGGCACCCAGGGTGGCCCGACCGGCGACCTGTATGTGGTGATCAGCGTGCGCGAGCACGACATTTTCCAGCGCGACGGCAAGCACCTGTACTGCGAAGTGCCGATCAGCTTCACCGAGGCTGCCCTGGGTGGCGAGCTGGAAGTGCCGACCCTGGACGGCCGCGTCAAGCTCAAGATCCCGGAAGGCACCCAGACCGGCAAGCAGTTCCGCCTGCGTGGCAAGGGCGTTGCCCCTGTGCGTGGCGGTGGTGCCGGCGACCTGATGTGCCGCGTCGCCGTGGAAACCCCGGTCAATCTCAGCCGTCGTCAGCGCGAGCTGCTGGAAGAGTTCCGCGGCACCCTGGAAGGTGACAGCTCGCATTCGCCCAAGGCCAGTGGCTGGTTCGAGGGTATGAAGCGTTTCTTCGGCGATTTGTAAGGGTTCAGGTATGAGACGTATTGCGGTGATGGGCGCTGCCGGGCGCATGGGCAGGAACCTGGTCGAGGCGGTCACGCAGCGCGCGCCGCAGGCCGGGCTGACTGCCGCCGTGGTTCGCCCTGGCAGCACCATGATTGGTGCTGACGCTGGCGAACTGGCTTCGCTGGGGCGCATTGGCGTGCAGTTGTCCGGCAACCTGGAGCAGGTGGCCGATGAATTCGATGTGCTGATCGATTTCACCCTGCCGGACGTGATGTTGAAGAACCTGGCCTTCTGCCGCGCAGCAGGCAAGGCCATGGTCATCGGCACCACGGGTCTGAACGCCGAGCAGAAGCAGTTGCTGGTGGAGGCGGGCAAGGATATCCCGATCGTCTTCGCCTCCAACTTCAGCGTTGGCGTGAACCTGTCGTTCAAGCTGCTGGACCTGGCGGCGCGGGTGATGGGCGAGGAGGCGGACATCGAGATCATCGAGGCCCACCACCGCAACAAGGTCGACGCGCCGTCGGGCACGGCGGTCAGCATGGGTGAGGTGGTTGCCAAGGCCCTCGGCCGCGACTTGTCCAAGGTGGCTGTCTATGGCCGTGAAGGTCATACCGGCGTACGTGAGCGCGACACCATCGGCTTTGCCACCGTGCGTGGCGGCGATGTGGTGGGTGACCACACTGTGCTGTTCGCTGCCGAAGGCGAGCGCCTGGAGATCACCCACAAGGCTTCCAGCCGCATGACCTTCGCCAAGGGTGCGGTACGTGCCGCGCTGTGGCTCGACGGCAAGGCCGCCGGCCTGTACGACATGCAGGACGTGCTCGACCTGCATTGATTGCCCGGCTCGCTCCGTTCCCCTGTGGGACCGGGCGAAGCTCGGGAAGCGGTCACCGCGGTGCTCCAGCTACACCGCGTAGCACGCTTCCCGAGCTGCGCCCGGTCCCACAAGGGGCGGCGGTGGGCGGTGTGTTGGCGCGATAAAGCTCGCCGCGGGGGCCGCTGCGGCGTACAATATGCCCCTCGAATCCCCCGTTTTACCCCGCCAAGCGATCCCTTGTCGCATTCCTCTGCCTTTCAGGCTCAATGGCGGTAGATAAAAAAATCATTTTTCTGTAAGCTACAGCTTTAGTGTGTCCACTAAAAGCGCGCAGATAATTCGATGAAGAAGCGGGGTGACGTGTCTATACGTCATTCCGCTTTTTTACAACCTGCGATCGCCCTTTCAGGTTTTATTTACGGGAGGTCTTCTTGACTAAGCCAGCCATACTTGCCCTTGCTGATGGCAGCATTTTTCGCGGTGAAGCCATTGGCGCCGACGGCCAGACTGTCGGTGAGGTGGTGTTCAACACCGCAATGACCGGCTATCAGGAAATCCTTACCGATCCTTCCTATGCCCAGCAAATCGTTACCCTGACCTACCCGCACATCGGCAACACCGGTACGACCCCGGAAGACGCCGAGTCGAACCGTGTATGGTCCGCCGGCCTGGTCATTCGCGACCTGCCACTGGTGGCCAGCAACTGGCGTAACACCCTGTCGCTGTCGGACTACCTGAAGGCCAACAACGTTGTCGCCATCGCCGGTATCGACACCCGCCGCCTGACCCGCATCCTGCGTGAGAAAGGCGCCCAGAACGGCTGCATCATGGCCGGCGACAACATTTCCGAAGAAGCGGCCATCGCCGCCGCGCGCGGCTTCCCGGGCCTCAAGGGCATGGACCTGGCCAAGGAAGTCAGCACCAAGGAAAGCTACCAGTGGCGCTCCAGCGTCTGGAACCTGGCCACTGACAGCCACCCGGAAATCGCCGACAGCGAACTGCCGTACCACGTGGTTGCGTTCGACTACGGCGTGAAGCTGAACATCCTGCGCATGCTGGTAGAGCGCGGCTGCCGCCTGACCGTGGTGCCGGCCCAGACCCCTGCCAAGGACGTCCTGGCCCTGAACCCAGATGGTGTGTTCCTGTCCAACGGCCCAGGTGACCCCGAGCCTTGCGACTACGCTATCCAGGCCATCAAGGAAGTGCTGGAAACCGAGATTCCGGTGTTCGGTATCTGCTTGGGTCACCAGCTGCTGGCCCTGGCTTCCGGCGCCAAGACCGTGAAGATGGGCCACGGCCACCACGGTGCCAACCACCCGGTCCAGGACCTGGACACCGGCGTTGTGATGATCACCAGCCAGAACCACGGTTTCGCCGTGGACGAGGCCACCTTGCCAAGCAACGTGCGGGCGATCCACAAGTCGCTGTTCGACGGTACCCTGCAGGGCATCGAGCGCACCGACAAGAGCGCGTTCAGCTTCCAGGGCCACCCTGAAGCCAGCCCAGGCCCGAACGACGTGGCCCCGCTGTTCGACCGCTTCATCGACGCCATGGCCAAGCGCCGCTGAGTGAAGCCGTCGCAAGCGTAATGCGCGCCGCGCAGGCCCCGCTCCAAGCGGAGATTGCCTGCCCGGCGCCGCCAAAGAATGTTCAAGGCGGCTCGCCTCAGGGCCTGCCGACTGACCTGCGGATTTGAGTGACAACCATGCCAAAACGTACAGACATAAAAAGCATCCTGATTCTCGGCGCCGGCCCCATCGTGATCGGCCAGGCCTGTGAATTCGACTACTCCGGCGCCCAGGCTTGCAAAGCCCTGCGCGAAGAGGGCTACCGCGTCATCCTGGTGAACTCCAACCCGGCCACCATCATGACCGACCCGGCCATGGCCGACGCCACCTACATCGAGCCGATCAAGTGGCAGTCCGTTGCCAAGATCATCGAGAAAGAGCGCCCGGACGCCCTGCTGCCGACCATGGGTGGCCAGACCGCCCTGAACTGCGCGCTGGACCTGGAACGCGAAGGCGTGCTGGAAAAGTTCGGCGTGGAAATGATCGGTGCCAACGCCGACACCATCGACAAGGCCGAAGACCGTTCGCGCTTCGACAAGGCCATGAAAGACATCGGCCTGGCCTGCCCGCGCTCGGGTATCGCCCACTCCATGGAAGAAGCCAATGCCGTACTGGAGAAGCTGGGCTTCCCGTGCATCATTCGTCCTTCGTTCACCATGGGCGGCACCGGTGGCGGCATCGCCTACAACCGTGAAGAATTCGAAGAAATCTGCGCTCGTGGTCTGGACCTGTCGCCGACCAAGGAGCTGCTGATCGACGAGTCGCTGATCGGCTGGAAAGAGTACGAGATGGAAGTGGTCCGCGACAAAAAGGACAACTGCATCATCGTCTGCTCCATCGAGAACTTCGACCCGATGGGCGTGCACACCGGTGACTCCATCACCGTGGCCCCGGCCCAGACCCTGACCGACAAGGAATACCAGATCCTGCGTAACGCCTCCCTGGCGGTACTGCGCGAGATCGGCGTTGAAACCGGTGGTTCCAACGTGCAGTTCGGTATCTGCCCGAACACGGGCCGCATGGTCGTGATCGAGATGAACCCGCGTGTTTCGCGTTCCTCGGCACTGGCGTCCAAGGCCACCGGTTTCCCGATCGCCAAGGTCGCGGCCAAGCTGGCCGTGGGTTACACCCTGGACGAACTGCAGAACGACATCACCGGCGGCAAGACCCCGGCGTCCTTCGAGCCGTCCATCGACTACGTCGTCACCAAGCTGCCACGTTTCGCCTTCGAGAAATTCCCGAAAGCCGACGCCCGCCTGACCACCCAGATGAAATCCGTGGGTGAAGTCATGGCCATCGGCCGTACCTTCCAGGAATCCCTGCAGAAAGCCCTTCGCGGCCTGGAAGTGGGCGTTTGCGGCCTGGACCCGAAAGTCGAGCCAAGCAACCCCGAGTTCCACAGCATCCTGAAGCGCGAGCTGACCGTGCCGGGCGCCGAGCGCATCTGGTACGTAGCCGACGCCTTCCGCGCTGGCATGACCTGCGACGAAATCTTCGCCCTGACCGCCATCGACCACTGGTTCCTGGTGCAGATCGAAGACTTGATCAAGGACGAAGAGAAGGTCAAGACCCTGGGCCTGGCCGACATCGACAAGGCGCTGATGCTCAAGCTCAAGCGCAAGGGCTTCTCGGACCAGCGCCTGGCCAAGCTGCTGGGTGTGACCGACAAGAACCTGCGTCGTCACCGCCACAAGCTGGAAATCTTCCCGGTCTACAAGCGCGTCGACACCTGCGCCGCCGAGTTCGCCACTGACACCGCCTACCTGTACTCCACGTACGAGGAAGAGTGCGAAGCCAACCCGTCGGACCGTGAAAAGATCATGATCCTGGGCGGTGGCCCGAACCGTATCGGCCAAGGCATCGAGTTCGACTACTGCTGCGTGCACGCGGCCCTGGCGCTGCGTGACGATGGTTACGAAACCATCATGGTCAACTGCAACCCGGAAACCGTGTCCACCGACTACGACACCTCCGACCGTCTGTACTTCGAGCCGCTGACCCTGGAAGACGTGCTGGAAGTGGTGCGCGTCGAGAAGCCTAAAGGCGTGATCGTCCAGTACGGCGGCCAGACCCCGCTGAAACTGGCCCGCGCCCTGGAAGAAGCTGGCGTGCCGATCATCGGTACCAGCCCGGACGCCATCGACCGCGCCGAAGACCGCGAGCGTTTCCAGCAGATGGTTCAGCGCCTGAACCTGCTGCAGCCGCCGAACGCCACCGTGCGCAGCGAAGAAGAAGCCATCCGCGCCGCTGGCGTGATCGGCTACCCGCTGGTGGTTCGCCCGTCCTACGTACTGGGCGGCCGCGCGATGGAGATCGTCTACGAACTGGACGAACTCAAGCGCTACCTGCGTGAAGCCGTGCAAGTGTCCAACGACAGCCCGGTGCTGCTGGACCACTTCCTCAACTGCGCCATCGAAATGGACGTGGACGCGGTCTGCGACGGTACCGACGTGGTGATCGGCGCGATCATGCAGCACATCGAACAGGCCGGTGTTCACTCCGGTGACTCCGCGTGCTCGCTGCCACCGTACTCGCTGCCTGCCCACGTGCAGGATGAAGTGCGCGAGCAGGTCAAGAAGATGGCCCTGGAACTGGGCGTTGTCGGCCTGATGAACGTGCAGCTGGCCCTGCAGGGCGACAAGATCTACGTGATCGAAGTCAACCCGCGCGCCTCGCGTACCGTGCCGTTCGTGTCCAAGTGCATCGGCACTTCCCTGGCCATGATCGCTGCCCGCGTGATGGCCGGCAAAACCCTGAAAGAGCTGGGCTTCACCAAGGAAATCATTCCTAACTTCTACAGCGTGAAAGAGGCGGTATTCCCCTTCGCCAAATTCCCTGGCGTGGACCCGATCCTGGGCCCAGAGATGAAGTCCACCGGTGAAGTCATGGGCGTCGGCGACACCTTCGGCGAGGCTTTCGCCAAGGCCCAGATGGGCGCCAGTGAAGTGCTGCCTACCGGCGGTACCGCGTTCATCAGCGTGCGTGATGACGACAAGCCGCTGGTGGCTGGTGTTGCCCGCGACCTGATCGCCCTGGGCTTCGAAGTGGTGGCCACCGCCGGCACCGCGCGCGTCATCGAAGAAGCCGGCCTGAAAGTACGCCGTGTGAACAAGGTGACCGAAGGTCGCCCGCACGTGGTCGACATGATCAAGAACGACGAAGTTACCCTGATCATCAACACCACCGAAGGCCGCCAGTCGATCGCTGACTCCTACTCCATCCGCCGCAACGCACTGCAGCACAAGATCTACTGCACCACCACCATTGCTGCTGGCGAAGCGATCTGCGAAGCGTTGAAGTTCGGTCCGGAAAAGACCGTGCGTCGCTTGCAGGATCTTCACGCAGGACTCAATGCATGAATAAATACCCCATGACCGTCCAGGGCGCTCGCGCCCTGGAAGAGGAGCATGCCCACCTGACCAAGGTGGTGCGGCCCAAGCTGAGCCAGGACATCGGTACTGCGCGCGAACTGGGTGACCTCAAGGAAAACGCCGAATACCATGCCGCCCGCGAACAGCAGGGCATGGTCGAGGCGCGTATCCGCGACATCGAAGGCCGCTTGCAGAACGCCGTGGTCATCGACGTCACCACCATCGAGCCAACCGGCAAGGTGATCTTCGGTACCACCGTGGAAATCGCCAACGTCGAAACCGATGAGCGGGTCAAGTACCAGATCGTCGGCGAGGACGAAGCCGATATCAAGCAGGGCAAGATCTCGGTGGGTTCGCCTATCGCTCGCGCCCTGATCGCCAAGGAAGAAGGCGATGTCGTGGCGGTGAAAACCCCCGGCGGCGTCATCGAGTACGAGATTGTCGAAGTCAGCCACATCTGATGGCCGCGGCCCGTACGCGACGGGCGCGATCATCTGGCAGCTCGCCCAGGTACTCTGGGTGGGCGGCCTGTGGGTTCTGCACCTCGGCGTGATTCCGGCGCTGGCCCATGTCGGGCTGGCCCCGGCGCTGATCGAGGACATAGGAACGCAAATCGGCGGGTTGCTGACCGGTTTCTGTGCATTCTGTGCCGTCGTGCAGATGCTGGTGCTGGTCAGTGGCCAGGGGTTTGCTGCCCTGTGGCGGGACATGCGTGGACAGTTGCTGTCCATGGCCGTGCTGGTTGCCGCGCTGTATGGCGGGGTGACACACTGGTCGCCCGAACCGCTGCGCTGGCAGTTGTTCTGTTACCTGGCGATGGGCCTTCTGGGCCTGGCGCTGGTGTTGCAGCCGGTACCGGGCAGGGCGCGCGAGGCGCGCCACTGACCGCGGGTCAACATCACTTGTAGCGGTGGATGTTCGACAGCTGCTTGTTGGGCTGCGGGTTGCGGCGGTAGATCAGCGCTTTCTTGCCGATGGTCTGCACCAGCTCGGCGCGGCCTGCCTTGCACAGTTCGGCAATGATGGCGGCACGGGCTTCGCGATCTTCGGCGCGAATCTCGACCTTGATCAATTCGTGATCGACGAGCGCGCGCTCGAGTTCGTCGGTAACGCCCTCAGTCAGGCCATTGCCTGCCACAATCAGAACAGGTTTCAGATCGTGGCCAATGGATTTGTACTGTTTCTTCTGCTCGTTAGTGAGCGGCATAATCTGACCCTTAGTTTGGATTTTGCAAAAATGGCGGCCATTTTACCCGAGGGCCCGTGGATCCGCCCAATTAATCACGACCCTTATCATCGAGGTGCCCAGTGGCCCGTTCCAAAACCAGCCTTGGTTGGCTGAAAGAACATTTCAACGACCCTTACGTCAAAATGGCGCAAAAGGATGGCTATCGCTCGCGCGCCAGCTACAAATTGCTCGAAATCCAGGAAAAGTACCGGCTGATCCGCCCTGGCATGAGTGTGATCGACCTCGGCGCGGCCCCCGGTGGCTGGTCGCAGGTGACCAGTCGTCTGATTGGCGGCCAGGGGCGTCTGATTGCGTCCGATATCCTGGAAATGGACAGCATCCCGGACGTGACCTTCATTCGCGGCGACTTCACCGAAGACTCGGTATTGGCCGAGATCCTGGAAGCGGTCGGTAATTCGCACGTGGACCTTGTGATTTCCGATATGGCCCCCAATATGAGTGGTACGCCCGAGGTCGACATGCCCAAGGCCATGTTCCTGTGCGAACTGGCACTGGACTTGGCGGGCCGGGTGCTCAAGCCCGGTGGCGACTTCGTGATCAAGATTTTCCAGGGTGAAGGCTTCGACCAGTACTTGAAGGATGCCCGCAAGAAGTTCGACAAGGTGATCATGCTCAAGCCCGATTCTTCCAGGGGCCGCTCCCGCGAACAATACATGCTGGGGCGCGGTTACAAGGGCGAGTAAAGGGCAGGCAGGGAAGGTGGCGAGGTAGCCCATAGCTTTTTCCAATCGGCCGGAATGCCTCGCCTGGATCGACATCGTGTAGTCTAGTTTTCACAAAGGGTTACAGACGGCACCTGCAGACACGTAGGTTATGTAGTAAGTTAAGCCGGTGATTATCATGCGAAGCACACCTGCGCGTGTTGCGGGTAGCAGGCTTCAGAGGGTAGCGAATTGAACGATATGGCAAAGAATCTGATCCTGTGGTTGATCATTGCGGCCGTGCTGGTGACGGTAATGAACAACTTCTCAAGCCCCAATGAGCCTCAGACCCTCAACTATTCCGACTTCATTCAGCAGGTCAAGGATGGCAAGGTCGAGAAAATCACCGTGGACGGCGCAGTCATCACCGGCAAGCGCAACGACGGTGACAACTTCAAGACCATCCGGCCGAACATTGCTGACAACGGCCTGATCGGTGACCTGGTCGACAACCACGTGGCCATTGAAGGCAAGCAGCCAGAGCAGCAGAGCATCTGGACTCAATTGCTGGTCGCCAGCTTCCCTATACTCGTCATCATCGCGGTGTTCATGTTCTTCATGCGCCAGATGCAGGGCGGTGCGGGCGGCAAGGGCGGGCCGATGAGTTTCGGCAAGAGCAAGGCGCGCCTGCTGTCCGAAGACCAGGTAAAAACCACCCTCGCTGACGTCGCCGGTTGCGACGAGGCCAAGGAGGAAGTGGGTGAGCTGGTCGAGTTTCTGCGTGACCCGGGCAAATTCCAGCGCCTGGGCGGTCGTATTCCGCGCGGCGTGCTGATGGTAGGCCCGCCCGGTACCGGTAAGACCCTGCTGGCCAAGGCCATCGCGGGTGAAGCCAAGGTGCCGTTCTTCACCATTTCCGGTTCGGACTTCGTGGAAATGTTCGTCGGTGTCGGCGCCAGCCGTGTGCGTGACATGTTCGAACAGGCCAAGAAGCACGCGCCGTGCATCATCTTCATCGACGAAATCGACGCTGTCGGTCGCCACCGTGGCGCCGGCATGGGTGGCGGTCACGACGAGCGTGAGCAGACCCTCAACCAGTTGCTGGTGGAGATGGACGGCTTCGAAATGAACGATGGCATCATCGTCATCGCCGCTACCAACCGTCCTGACGTACTGGACCCTGCGCTGCTGCGTCCTGGCCGTTTCGACCGCCAGGTGGTGGTTGGCCTGCCGGACATTCGTGGTCGCGAGCAGATCCTCAAGGTGCACATGCGCAAGGCTCCACTGGGTGACGACGTCAACCCGGCGGTCATCGCGCGCGGTACCCCCGGTTTCTCCGGTGCCGACCTGGCCAACCTGGTCAACGAGGCCTCGCTGTTCGCGGCCCGCAACGGCAAGCGCATCGTCGAGATGAAGGAATTCGAACTCGCCAAAGACAAAATCATGATGGGCGCCGAGCGCAAGACCATGGTCATGTCCGAGAAAGAGAAGCAGAACACTGCTTACCACGAAGCGGGTCACGCCATCGTCGGCCGTATCGTGCCCGAGCACGACCCGGTCTACAAAGTGTCGATCATTCCCCGTGGTCGCGCCCTCGGTGTGACCATGTTCCTTCCTGAGGAAGACCGCTACAGCCTGTCCAAGCGTGCGCTGATCAGCCAGATCTGCTCGCTCTACGGCGGCCGTATCGCCGAGGAGATGACCCTGGGCTTCGACGGTGTCACCACCGGCGCGTCCAACGACATCATGCGCGCCAGCCAGATCGCGCGGAACATGGTGACCAAGTGGGGCTTGTCCGAGAAACTGGGCCCGCTGCTGTACGCCGAAGACGAAGACCAGGGTTTCCTGGGTCGTGGCGGCAGCGGTGCGAATTCCAGTGTCTCGGGTGAAACCGCGAAAATGATCGACCTGGAAGTGCGCAGCATCATTGACCAGTGCTACGGCACGGCCAAGCAGATCCTCACCGATAACCGCGACAAGCTGGACGCCATGGCGGATGCCTTGATGAAATACGAGACCATCGATGCCGATCAGATCGACGACATCATGGCCGGCCGTACGCCGCGCGAGCCGCGCGACTGGTCGGGTGGTCCTGGCTCCACGGGCACCCCGGTGCCGCGGGACGAGCGTCCCGAGAGCCCGATCGGCGGTCCTGCAGCTCAACACTAAGGCTCGACATGACTTCAAAGCAGTACCCAACCCGGTTGCCTTGCGGCAACCGGGTTCTTGATTTAAGCCGTACCCATGTCATGGGTATCCTCAACGTCACCCCCGATTCCTTCTCCGACGGCGGCCGTTTCAACCAGCGCGACGGGGCCTTGCGCCACGCCGAGGCCATGGTTGCCGCCGGCGCCACCCTGATTGACGTGGGTGGCGAGTCCACCCGGCCGGGTGCGCGCGTGGTCTCGCCCATCGAAGAGCTGGAGCGGGTAGCCCCCATCGTCGAGGCCATTGCCCGCGAACTGGATGTGATCATCTCGGTGGATACCTCCACGCCCGCGGTCATGCGCGAGACGGCGCGCCTGGGCGCAGGCCTGATCAACGACGTGCGCTCCTTGCAGCGTGACGGGGCGCTGGACGCTGCCGCGGCCACCGGCCTGCCGGTGTGCCTGATGCACATGCTGGGCGAGCCGGGCGACATGCAGGACGACCCCCGGTACGTTGATCTGGTGGGTGAAGTGACGGGTTTTCTCGAGGCGCGCATGCAGGCGTGCGAAGCGGCGGGTATCCCGGCCGAGCGCATCATCCTCGACCCGGGCTTTGGTTTCGCCAAGACGCACGCGCACAACCTCAGCCTGTTCAAGCATATGCAGGCGCTGGATGCCCTTGGGCGGCCGCTGCTGGTCGGCGTGTCGCGCAAGAGCATCGTTGGCCTGGCACTGGGTCGCCCCGTCTCGGAGCGGCTCTACGGCAGCTTGGCGCTGGCCGCATTGGCCATGTTCAAGGGCGCACGGATCCTTCGGGTGCACGATGTGGCCGAAACCGTCGATGTCGTACGAATGATCACAGCGGTCGACACCGCTGAATAAGAATGACGGAGCACACATGAGCAGAAAATACTTTGGCACCGACGGTATTCGCGGTCGTGTCGGGGAATACCCCATTACCCCTGATTTCATGCTCAAGCTGGGCTGGGCGGCCGGCATGGCGTTCCGCAAGATGGGTGCCTGCCGCGTGCTGGTCGGCAAGGACACGCGCATCTCGGGCTACATGTTCGAGTCGGCCCTTGAGGCAGGCCTGTCGGCCGCCGGCGCCGACGTGATGCTGCTGGGCCCGATGCCCACGCCGGCCATCGCCTACCTGACCCGTACTTTCCACGCCGAGGCGGGGATTGTCATCAGTGCATCGCACAACCCCCATGACGACAACGGCATCAAGTTCTTCTCGGGCCAGGGCACCAAGCTGCCCGACGAGATCGAGTTGATGATCGAAGAATTGCTCGACACGCCGATGACCGTCGCCGAGTCGAGCAAGCTGGGCAAGGTATCGCGCATCAACGATGCGGCCGGCCGCTACATCGAATTCTGCAAGAGCAGCGTGCCCACCAGCACCGACTTCGCCGGCCTCAAGCTGGTGATCGACTGCGCCCACGGTGCCACCTACAAGGTCGCCCCCAACGTGTTCCGCGAGCTGGGCGCCCAGGTCACGGTACTGTCGGCGGCGCCTGACGGCCTGAACATCAACGACAACTGCGGCTCCACCCACATGGAAGCCTTGCAGGCGGCCGTGCTGGTGGGCCACGCCGACCTGGGCATTGCCTTCGACGGCGATGGCGACCGGGTGCTGATGGTCGACCACACGGGGGCCATCGTCGACGGTGACGAGCTGTTGTTCATCATTGCCCGCGACCTGCAGGAGCGCAACAAGCTGCATGGCGGCGTGGTGGGCACCTTGATGAGCAACCTGGGCCTTGAGCTGGCACTGGAAGAGCTGTCCATTCCGTTCACCCGCGCCAAGGTGGGCGACCGTTATGTCATGGCTGAGCTCAAGGAGCGTGACTGGCAGCTGGGCGGCGAAAACTCCGGCCACATCGTCTGCTGTCAGCACACCACCACCGGTGACGCGATCATCGCTGCGCTGCAGGTCCTGCTGGCGCTCAAGCGTCGTGACGAAACCCTGGCCCAGGCCCGCCACGGACTGCGCAAATGCCCGCAGGTGCTGGTCAACGTACGCTTCGCCGGCGGGGATGTAGACCCCATCGAACATCCGTCGGTCAAGCTGGCGTGCGAGCGCGTCACCGAGGCCATGGCTGGTCGTGGCCGCGTGCTGCTGCGCAAGTCCGGCACCGAGCCGCTGGTGCGTGTGATGGTCGAAGGTGACGATGAAAGGGCGGTCAGCGCGTACGCCGATGAGCTTGCCAAGGTCGTCAGTGAAGTTTGCGCCTGATACGGCTTGCCAGTAGCCTCCGCGTTGGGTAACATCTGCGCCCACTTTGACCGACGAGGTACAGCATGCGTCGCCCTATGGTAGCTGGTAACTGGAAAATGCACGGTACCCGCGCCAGCGTCGCTGAGCTGCTCAAGGGTCTTGGAAGCGAGGCCCTGCCTGGCGGTGTTGATGTGGTGGTGTTTCCACCGAGCCTGCATGTCGAACGAGTGATCGACGGCCTGCAGGGTGCATCGATCGAAGTCGGCGCGCAGAATTGCGCGACGCAAACCGGGCAAGGCGCCCTGACCGGCGAAATATCGTCGACTCAGTTGGCTGATGCCGGTTGCAAGCTTGTGTTGGTCGGTCACTCCGAACGTCGCCAGGTCATCGGCGAGTCGGATGAAGTGCTGGTTCGCAAGTTCGAGGCGGCTCAGGCTGGCGGTCTGATTCCGGTGCTGTGCATCGGCGAGACCCTGGCGGAGCGTGAGGCAGGCAAGACCCTGGAAGTGGTAGGGCGCCAGCTGAGCAGTGTCATCGATGCCCTGGGCATTGGTGCCTTCGCCAGGGCGGTGATCGCTTATGAGCCTGTATGGGCCATCGGCACTGGCCTGACGGCAACGCCAGAGCAAGCGCAGGATGTGCACGCAGCCATTCGCGCCCAATTGGCGGTAGAGAATTCTGAAGTCGCGCAAGGTGTGCGGCTTCTATACGGCGGCAGCGTGAAGGCGGCCAATGCGGCTGAGCTGTTCGGCATGCCGGATATCGATGGGGGGCTCATTGGTGGAGCCTCCTTGAATGCAGATGAGTTCGGTGCGATCTGTCGCGCCGCGGGAAACTGAGAAGATGCTGGAAACAGTCGTAGTCGTGTTTCATCTGCTGGCTGCCCTGGGTGTAGTTGCCCTGGTTTTGCTGCAGCAGGGTAAAGGTGCGGACGCTGGCGCGTCTTTCGGAGCAGGTGCTTCAAATACTGTGTTCGGAAGCCAAGGTTCCTCTACCTTTCTTAGTAAGTTTACTGCTATACTTGCCGCAGGTTTCTTCATAACCAGCTTGGGGTTAGGATACTTTGCTAAAGAGAAAGCTCACCAGCTGACTCAGGTAGGGTTACCCGCTCCGGCCGCCGTTGAAGCGCCAACGCAAAAACCGGCGACAGATGATGTTCCGGTGCTTCAAGAGCAAAAGACTGATGTGAATGCCACTGACGTACCTCCAGCTCAAGAGCAAAAGTAACAAGGGTTTCAAACGTAGTATTGCCGAGGTGGTGGAATTGGTAGACACGCAACCTTGAGGTGGTTGTGCCCATAGGGTGTAGGGGTTCGAGTCCCCTTCTCGGTACCAATTAATCAGGAGAGCCCGCAACAGCGGGCTTTCTTGTCGGTGGAAGTGTGCGATTGACCCAGAAGGGTATCAGCCGTATACTTTTGCCCCAGCTTTGTCGCGGGATGGAGCAGTCTGGTAGCTCGTCGGGCTCATAACCCGAAGGTCGTTGGTTCAAATCCAGCTCCCGCAACCAGTTTTACTGGAGCCCCTTTTACAGGGGCTTTTTGTTAGCTGAAAAGATCATAGCGCCGGTATTCAACGGCGTTTCAGGGATGGGCGCTTCGCCCATTTTTTATTTGCATAAGCATGCACGAGGGGGTTCAGGTGTCGAGCAAGCTAGAACAGTTGCAGGCCTTGTTGGCCCCGGTGGTCGTGGCCCTAGGCTATGAATGCTGGGGTATCGAGTTTTCGGCCCAAGGCCGTCACTCAATGTTGCGCATTTATATCGACAAAGAAGGCGGTGTGCTGGTGGATGACTGCGCCATTGTCAGTCGTCAGGTCAGCGGGGTTCTGGATGTCGAAGACCCTATCGCTGTCGAGTACACCCTTGAAGTGTCTTCTCCTGGCATGGAACGCCCGCTGTTCACTCTCGAACAGTTCGCCAAGTATGCCGGGGATCAAGTGAAGATCAAGCTGCGTTCCCCTTTCGAAGGGCGTCGCAACTTTCAGGGCCTTCTGCGCGGAGTAGAGGAGCAGGATGTCGTGGTGCAGGTGGATGACCACGAATTCCTTCTGCCGATCGACATGATCGACAAGGCCAACATTATCCCCAGTTTTGACTGAGACGTGCCAGATACTGCGGATCCCGCGGATCCAATGGCTTGCGAAAGGCGAGGCGTACGATGAGCAAAGAAGTACTGCTGGTTGTTGAGTCGGTATCCAACGAAAAGGGTGTACCGGCCGGCGTAATATTCGAGGCGCTGGAGATTGCTCTGGCAACCGCTACCAAGAAGCGCTTCGAGGATGAAGTGGACCTGCGTGTGGAAATCAACCGCCACACCGGTGCCTATGAAACGTTCCGTCGCTGGGCAGTGGTCGAGGATGAAGACCTGGACGACCCGGCGATCGAGTTGGCCGTCGACCAGGCCCAGGCCAAGAAGCCGGGCGCCGTTGCCGGCGACGTGATCGAAGAGAAGATCGAGTCGATCGAATTCGGCCGTATCGCAGCACAAACCGCCAAGCAGGTGATTGTCCAGAAAGTTCGTGAAGCCGAGCGCGCCCAAGTGGTTGACGCCTACCGCGAGCGCCTGGGCGAGATCATCTCCGGTACTGTCAAGAAGGTTACCCGTGACAACGTCATCGTGGACCTTGGCAACAACGCCGAAGCCCTGCTGGCCCGCGAGGACATCATTTCTCGCGAAACTTTCCGAGTCGGTGTGCGCCTGCGTGCCCTGCTCAAGGAAATCCGCACCGAGAACCGCGGTCCTCAGCTGATCCTGTCGCGTACCGCGCCGGAAATGCTGATCGAACTGTTCCGCATCGAAGTGCCGGAAATTGCCGAAGGCCTGATCGAAGTGATGGCTGCGTCCCGTGACCCGGGTTCGCGTGCCAAGATTGCGGTCCGCTCCAAGGACAAACGCATCGACCCTCAAGGTGCCTGCATCGGTATGCGCGGTTCGCGCGTCCAGGCAGTCTCCGGTGAATTGGGCGGTGAGCGTGTGGATATCGTCCTGTGGGATGACAACCCCGCGCAGTTCGTGATCAACGCGATGTCCCCAGCTGAAGTGGCGGCGATCATTGTCGACGAAGATGCCCATGCAATGGACATCGCCGTTGGCGCTGACAATCTGGCTCAGGCCATTGGTCGTGGTGGTCAGAACGTGCGTCTGGCCAGCCAGTTGACTGGCTGGACCCTGAACGTGATGACCGAATCGGACATCCAGGCCAAGCAGCAAGCGGAAACCGGCGACATCCTGCGCAACTTCATCGACGAGCTGGAAGTCGACGAAGAGCTGGCGCAGGTGCTGGTGGACGAAGGCTTCACAAGCCTGGAAGAGATTGCCTACGTACCGTTGGAAGAAATGCTCAACATCGACGGCTTTGACGAGGACATCGTCAACGAGCTTCGCGCTCGGGCCAAGGATCGACTGTTGACCAAAGCCATCGCTACTGAGGAAAAGCTGGCAGACGCCCATCCGGCCGAAGACCTGCTCTCGCTTGAGGGTATGGACAAGGATTTGGCGATGGAACTGGCGGTGCGCGGCGTGATTACCCGCGAAGACCTGGCCGAGCAGTCTATTGATGACCTGCTCGACATCGACGGCATTGACGATGATCGTGCCGGCAAGTTGATCATGGCCGCCCGAGCCCACTGGTTCGAGTAATTAGGCGCGGCCTGAGGAGAGAAGTGCATGACGCAAGTCACGGTGAAAGAACTGGCCAAAGAGGTCGCCGCACCGGTAGAGCGCCTGTTGCAGCAGATGCGTGAGGCAGGTCTGCCGCACACCGACGCCGGACAAGTTGTGACCGATAATGAGAAGCAGGCTCTGCTGGCTCATTTGAAAAGCAGCCACAAGGCTAAAGCGGAAGAACCGCGCAAGATTACCTTGCAGCGCAAGACCACCAGCACCCTGCGTGTGGCTGGCAGCAAGAGCATCAGCGTAGAAGTACGCAAGAAGAAAGTATTCGTGCAGCGCAGCCCGGAAGAAATCCAGGCCGAGCAGAAGCGCGAGCTGGAAGAACGTCGCGCCGCCGAAAACGCAGCGCGTCAGAAGGCTGAACAGGAAGCTGCCCGTCAGCGCGCCGAAGAAGAAGCGCGTCGTCCGGCTGCACCTGCTGCCGCCCCGGCCGCTGCCGAGCCTGCGCCTGCCGCACCAGCCAACGTCGACCTGGGTGCACCCGCACCTGCGCCGGCGGCTGACCGCAAGAAAGACGAGCCGCGTCGCCCGGACAAACCGCGCAACGACGACAGCCGTCGCAACGATGGCGAGCGCAAGAACGCGCCGCATCGCGCTTCGGTAAAAGAAAAGGAAAAGGCGCCGACCCCACGTGCCGCTCCACGCACCACCGACGAGGAAAGCGATGGCTTCCGTCGTGGCGGTCGTGGCAAGGGCAAGTTGAAGAAGCGTAATGCCCACGGCTTCCAGAACCCTACCGGTCCTGTGATTCGTGACGTGCAGATCGGCGAGACCATCACCGTGGGTGACCTGGCCGCGCAGATGTCGGTGAAAGCCGCCGAAGTCATCAAGTTCATGTTCAAGCTGGGTACCCCGGCGACCATCAACCAGGTACTGGACCAGGAAACTGCCCAGCTGGTTGCTGAAGAACTGGGCCACAAGGTGACCCTGGTCAGCGACACCGCCCTGGAAGATTCCCTGGCCGAGTCGCTGAAGTTCGAAGGCGAGGAGTTCTCCCGTGCGCCAGTCGTGACCGTCATGGGCCACGTTGACCACGGCAAGACCTCGCTGCTGGACTACATCCGTCGTGCCAAGGTAGCTGCAGGCGAAGCCGGCGGCATCACCCAGCACATCGGTGCGTACCACGTGGAAACCGACCGTGGCATGGTGACGTTCCTCGACACCCCTGGCCACGCCGCGTTTACCGCGATGCGTGCCCGTGGTGCCAAGGCGACCGACATCGTGATCCTGGTGGTGGCTGCCGACGACGGCGTGATGCCACAAACCATCGAAGCCGTTCAGCACGCTCAGGCTGCTGGCGTACCGCTGGTTGTCGCGGTGAACAAGATCGACAAGCCGGGTGCAGACCTGGACCGTATTCGCAGTGAGCTGTCGGTACACGGCGTGACCTCGGAAGAGTGGGGTGGCGACACTCCATTCGTACCGGTTTCGGCCAAGCAGGGTACTGGCGTCGACGAGCTGCTGGAAGCTGTCCTGCTGCAAGCCGAGGTTCTGGAACTGAAGGCCACCCCTTCGGCCCCTGGCCGTGGTGTTGTCGTGGAATCGCGTCTGGACAAGGGCCGCGGCCCTGTCGCTACCGTTCTGGTTCAAGACGGTACCCTGCGCCAAGGCGACATGGTACTGGTCGGTTCGAACTATGGCCGCGTGCGTGCCATGCTCGACGAGAACGGCAAGCCGATCAAGGAAGCCGGTCCGGCCATTCCGGTCGAGATCCTGGGCCTGGACGGTACCCCGGACGCTGGCGACGAGATGAGCGTGGTTGCCGACGAGAAGAAAGCCCGTGAAGTGGCTCTGTTCCGTCAAGGCAAGTTCCGCGAAGTCAAGCTGGCCCGTGCTCACGCCGGCAAGCTGGAAAACATCTTCGAAAACATGGGCCAGGAAGAGAAGAAGACGCTCAACATCGTCCTCAAATCCGACGTCCGTGGTTCGCTGGAAGCTTTGCAGGGCGCTCTGAACGGCCTGGGCAACGACGAAGTGCAAGTGCGCGTGGTCGGTGGCGGTGTCGGTGGTATCACCGAGTCCGACGCCAACCTGGCACTGGCCTCCAATGCAGTACTGTTCGGCTTCAACGTGCGTGCCGATGCCGGCGCGCGCAAGATCGTCGAGCAGGAAGGTCTGGATATGCGTTACTACAACGTGATCTACGACATCATTGAAGACGTCAAGAAAGCCCTGACCGGTATGCTGGGCAGCGACGTTCGCGAGAACATCCTGGGCATCGCCGAAGTGCGTGACGTGTTCCGTTCGCCGAAGTTCGGCGCGATCGCAGGCTGCATGGTCGTCGAAGGTACCGTTTACCGGAACCGTCCGATCCGTGTACTGCGCGAAGACATCGTTATCTTCGAAGGCGAGCTGGAATCCCTGCGCCGCTTCAAGGATGACGCGTCCGAAGTACGTGCCGGCATGGAATGCGGTATCGGCGTCAAGAGCTACAACGACGTCAAGGTCGGCGACAAGATCGAAGTCTTCGAGAAGGTCCAAGTGGCTCGTACGCTCTAATATGCGAGCTAGAGGGGTGTGCCGGGTTCGCCTGGCCACTCTAAACGCAACGCCCGGTCCGGCTTTCGCCTGGCCGGGCGTTTGCCGCTTTAGTTACAGGTAAGCATTCATGGCAAAAGAATACAGCCGTACCCAGCGCATCGGCGACCAGATGCAACGCGAGCTGGCGCAACTGATCCGCCGTGAGGTCAAGGACCCACGCGTGGGCCTGGTCACCATCACTGCCGTCGACGTCAGCCGTGACGTGGGCCATGCCAAGGTGTTCATCACCGTCATGGGCCAGGACAGCGCCGAGGATATCAAGCAGACCGTCAAGGTGCTGAATGCTGCCGCAGGCTTCCTGCGCGTGCACCTGGGCAAGGAAATGAAGCTGCGCAGCGTGCCGCAGTTGCACTTCCATTACGATGAGAGCGTCACCCGTGGCGCCCAGTTGTCGGCGCTGATCGAGCGTGCCGTGGCCGAAGATAGCCAGCACCAGGATTCCGACAGCAAACCAGGCACCGAGGAGTAAGCGGTGGCTCAGGTCAAGCGTATCCGTCGTAACGTCAGCGGTATCATCCTGCTGGACAAGCCGCTGGGGTTCACCTCCAACGCGGCCCTGCAGAAGGTCCGTTGGCTGCTCAATGCTGAAAAGGCCGGCCACACCGGCAGCCTCGACCCTCTGGCCACCGGCGTGCTGCCGCTGTGCTTCGGCGAGGCCACCAAGTTCTCCCAGTACCTGCTCGATTCCGACAAGGGCTACGAGACGGTCATGCAAATGGGCCAGACCACCACCACGGCCGACGCCGAAGGCGAGGTGTTGCGTACCCGGGATGTAACCGTTGGTCGCAACGATATCGAAGCCGTTTTGCCACAATTTCGTGGTCAAATCAGTCAGATACCGCCGATGTACTCTGCCCTCAAGCGTGATGGCCAGCCGCTTTACAAGCTGGCGCGTGCAGGGGAAGTAGTGGAGCGCGAGGCGCGTTCTGTTACTATTGACCGGTTGGAATTGCTGGCCTTCGATGACACTCGCGCACGGTTGTCGGTAGGGTGCTCCAAAGGGACCTATATCCGTACCCTGGTGGAAGACATCGGTGAGCAATTGGGCTGCGGCGCGTACGTCGCTGAACTGCGTCGCACCCAGGCAGGCCCCTTCACGCTGGCCCAGACGGTCACCCTCGAAGAACTCGAGCGTGTGCATGCCGAGGGCGGCAACGAGGCGGTCGACCAGTTCCTCATGCCTTCGGACAGCGGCCTGCTGGATTGGCCCCTGTTGCAGTTCTCCGAGCACAGTGCGTTCTACTGGCTGCACGGACAACCGGTAAGAGCCCCGGACGCGCCGAAATTCGGCATGGTACGGGTGCAGGATCACAACGGTCGCTTCATCGGTATCGGTGAAGTGAGCGAAGACGGGCGCATCGCGCCACGTCGCTTGATTCGGTCAGAATGACCGAACGAGGGTGGCTGTTAACAGGCACGGTTATCCCTCACTTTTAAATACGAGGATTTGTCCTCGGCCTGTTGGAAGCCGGTCAAACGGTTTTCCTTAGTAATGGAGATGCCCTCATGGCACTTAACGTTGAAGAAAAAGCAAAGATCGTTGGTGAGTTCCAGCAAGCCGCTGGCGACACCGGTTCGCCAGAAGTGCAGGTTGCACTGCTGACTGCCAACATCAACAAGCTGCAAGGCCACTTCAAGGCCAACGGCAAAGACCACCACTCGCGTCGTGGCCTGATCCGTATGGTTAACCAGCGTCGTAAGCTGCTGGACTACCTGAAGGGCAAAGACACCACTCGTTACAGCGCCCTGATCGGCCGTCTGGGTCTGCGTCGCTAACAGCGGCCCGGGCTTGTGGTGTGCGCGGCGTGTTGCCTCCGTCGAATCCGGCGCCTGGCGCCGGAGCTGACGAACACGCCGTGCGTATCAATGAGGTTGGTTGGCTGTTCTGCATGGGCGCTCAGGCGTTGATGCAGGGCAGGCTTCCAGCCTCAAGTTTTATCTGGACTGCCAAAGGGCCGATTCCCCTTGCTGCCCAAGAATTTCGCAAGAAACCAGTTCCCCCAGAGCAAACTGAAGAAGGTAGGAAACCGTGAACCCGGTAATCAAGAAGTTCCAGTTCGGTCAATCGACCGTCACCCTCGAGACTGGCCGTATTGCCCGTCAAGCCTCCGGCGCCGTACTGGTCACCGTCGATAATGACGTCACCGTGCTGGTCACCGTTGTAGGCGCCAAGCAAGCTGATCCAGGCAAGGGCTTCTTCCCTCTGTCCGTGCACTACCAGGAAAAGACCTACGCCGCCGGCAAGATCCCTGGTGGTTTCTTCAAGCGCGAAGGCCGTCCTTCCGAGAAAGAGACCCTGACCTCGCGCCTGATCGACCGTCCGATCCGCCCCCTGTTCC
Organism: Pseudomonas eucalypticola; assembly: GCF_013374995.1. NCBI lineage: Bacteria > Pseudomonadati > Pseudomonadota > Gammaproteobacteria > Pseudomonadales > Pseudomonadaceae > Pseudomonas > Pseudomonas eucalypticola. The sequence goes on from NZ_CP056030.1 coordinate 845,175, forward strand.
CTGAAGGCTTCATGAACGAAGTGCAGGTTGTCTGCACCGTCGTGTCGACCAGCAAGAAGACCGATCCGGACATCGCTGCCATGATCGGTACCTCGGCGGCCCTGGCCATCTCCGGTATTCCGTTCGAAGGCCCTATCGGCGCCGCCCGCGTTGCGTTCCACGAAAGCACTGGCTACCTGCTGAACCCAACCTACGAACAACTGGCTGCCTCCAGCCTGGACATGGTCGTGGCCGGTACCTCCGACGCCGTGCTGATGGTTGAGTCGGAAGCCAAAGAGCTGACCGAAGACCAGATGCTGGGCGCCGTGCTGTTCGCCCACGACGAATTCCAGGCGGTCATCAACGCCGTCAAGGAACTGGCCGCCGAAGCTGCCAAGCCTACCTGGGCCTGGGCACCTCAAGCCGAAGCCACCGAACTGCTGGGCGCTATCCGTGCCGAGTTCGGCGCAGCGATCTCCGAGGCCTACACCATCACCGTCAAGGCCGACCGTTACGCGCGCCTGGGCGAGCTGAAGGATCAGGTCGTGGCCAAGCTGTCCGGTGAGGAAGGTCAGCCTTCCGCCGCTGACGTGAAAGCCGCATTCGGCGAAATCGAATACCGTACCGTTCGCGAAAACATCGTCAACGGCAAGCCACGTATCGACGGCCGCGACACCAAGACCGTGCGCCCGCTGAACATCGAAGTCGGCGTGCTGCCCAAGACCCACGGCTCGGCCCTGTTCACCCGTGGCGAAACCCAGGCCCTGGTCGTCGCGACCCTGGGTACTGCCCGTGACGCGCAGCTGCTGGACACCCTGGAAGGCGAGAAGAAAGACCCCTTCATGCTGCACTACAACTTCCCTCCGTTCTCGGTGGGCGAGTGTGGTCGCATGGGCGGTGCTGGTCGTCGCGAAATCGGCCACGGCCGCCTGGCCCGTCGTTCGGTTCAGGCCATGCTGCCTGCCGCCGACGAATTCCCCTACACCATCCGCGTGGTGTCGGAAATCACCGAATCCAACGGTTCGAGCTCCATGGCTTCGGTCTGTGGCGCTTCCCTGGCCCTGATGGACGCCGGCGTGCCGATGAAGGCGCCGGTTGCCGGTATCGCCATGGGCCTGGTCAAAGAAGGCGAGAAGTTCGCCATCCTGACCGACATCCTGGGTGACGAAGACCACCTGGGCGACATGGACTTCAAGGTAGCCGGTACTGCCAAGGGTGTGACTGCCCTGCAGATGGACATCAAGATCAACGGCATCACCGAAGAGATCATGGAAATCGCCCTGGGCCAGGCCCTGGAAGCGCGCCTGAACATCCTCGACCAGATGAACCAGATCATCGGCAAGTCGCGTGAAGAGCTGTCCGAGAACGCTCCGACCATGATCTCGATGAAGATCGACACCGACAAGATCCGTGACGTCATCGGTAAAGGTGGCGCCACCATCCGCGCTATCTGCGAGGAAACCAAGGCCTCGATCGACATCGAAGACGATGGCTCGATCAAGATCTTCGGCGAAACCAAGGAAGCGGCCGACGCTGCCAAGCAGCGCGTGCTGTCGATCACTGCCGAAGCTGAAATCGGCAAGATCTACGTCGGCAAGGTTGAGCGCATCGTCGACTTCGGCGCGTTCGTCAACATCCTGCCTGGCAAGGACGGTCTGGTTCACATCTCGATGCTGAGCGACGCTCGTGTCGAGAAGGTGACCGACATCCTGAAAGAAGGTCAGGAGGTTGAAGTACTGGTACTGGACGTAGACAACCGCGGCCGTATCAAGCTGTCCATCAAGGACGTCGCTGCTGCAAAGGCTTCGGGTGTGTAATAACCCTTAGCATTTGAAAAAAGGGCCCTTCGGGGCCCTTTTTTTATGCGCTTGCGGCTGGGGGCGTTTGTTTTCACCCAGTTCTTTAGCGGACATGCAACTTGCACGCGGTTTTGGCGCCGAACATGCAATATGCACGATCAGCAAAAATGCGACTGTTTATAACCTATTGATTTTAAAGAAAATTATTTAAATAAGAGGTTGGCACAGGCCCTGCAACACTCTAGGTAACCCTGCCGCCAACCTAACCTGGCGCAGACTTCTCGAAAAACAGGAGTGACTCGTATGAAAAAGTTCGCTATTGCTGCCGCTACTGCTACCGCTCTGACCCTGGCCATGGGCAACTTCGCGTTCGCCGCTGAAACCACCACCAACGGCACCGTGGCCAAGACCGAACAAGCTGGCTCCGACACCTGGATCACCACCAAGGTCAAAGCCAACCTGCTGACCGAGAAAGGCATTCCAGGCAGCGACATCACCGTTGAAACCAACCACGGCGTCGTGACCCTGGCCTCCAAGGCTGGCACTACCCTGACCTCGGCTCAGAAAACCACCGCCGTCAACATTGCCAAGAAAACCAAGCACGTCAAATCGGTTTCGGCTGACGCGCTGGAAACCCAGTAACAGATTCATGCGACGGGCACAGGATGTGCCCACTCAAAGCCCCGGCCCAGTGTCGGGGCTTTTTTTTGGTTCTTCACGGAGTCCCGGGAAAGCGGGTGGTCCCTACAAACATCTGTAGTGAACAAACAAGGCGGAGCAGGTGATCTCACAGAAATAACTGGCCCGAAACGGATGTGGGAGCGGGGGGGCGCCTAGCCCTTGCCCGGGAAGCGCCGTGCGGACGGCGCTCGATTTCAACAGCGACACAACAACATCGCCTGGCGCTTGGAGGTCCTTATGCAATCCCCAGCCAGGAGCTCCGATGAACATTTTGTCGGCCTGCCTTGCAATTGCATCAAGGCTACCAGATGCATGTCTTGGTCTTTTCTGCGCCCTTGAAACCGAGCGCCGCCCGCGCGGCGCTTCCCAGGCAAGCCTGGTCCCACATCTGTTTCGGGCCAGTCATGTCTGTGAGATCACCTCGTCCGCCTTGTTTGTTCACTACAGATCTTTGTAAGCACCACCAACTTTCCCGGCAATCCGTGAAGAACCTTTTTTATGCCCGTGCGTTTAGTCGCGCATGGCACCAAGGTCAGTCAGCATTCACCTGCATCTCAGTCACCACGCTACCGTCTTTCTGCGCATCACCTATGACCGTATCGATGAGAAACACCTTCTCGTCCGGCAACTGCCCCTTGTCCACCAGGAACGCCTTGATAGCCGCGGCCCGGGCTTGCCCCAGGGCGCGCAGCAATGGCTCGCTGCCAGCCCAGGACTTGATCACGGCGTCATGCAGGTTGGCTTCGCGCTGCTTCTTCTCCAACTGCTCCCATGCCACAGGCGGCTGCTGGTTGAGCTGGGTGCGGTAGATGGCCGGCAGCATGGGGGCTTTCTCGTCCTCGGGCACGGTGAGCAGGTTGGCGTTGGCCGGCACCTTGTCGCCGCGGCGTTGCAGGGTCTTGAAGTAGGTGCTCTGGTATTCCTGCTCAAGGCGTTGCTGGGCAACCAGCGGGCCATCACTGCTGACCGCCGCCGCACCGGCCACCTCCAGGTGCAGGCCGGGGCGGCTCTTGAGGCCGGCGGCCAGCTTGAGCAGGTTGGCCTGGGCGCTGGGGCTCAGGTCGCTGGAACCCGGGGCGAAGGCGATGTTGCTCAGGTCGGCCGAGTCGCCGCCACTGACCAGGCTGCCGAGCAACTTGAAGGGCGCGGCCACCGCTTTGACCACCAGGTTGCGCAGGGTCTGCCAGACGATGGGCATCACGCTGAATTGCGGGTTGTTGAGGTCGCCGGTAATGGGCAGTTCGATGTTGATCTGGCCGTTGACGTCCTTGAGCAAGGCAATCGCCAGTTTCACCGGCAGGCTGACGGCGTCCGGGCTGTCGACTTTTTCGCCCAGTTCCAGTTGGTCGACCAGTACTTTGTTTTCGGCCTTGAGCTGGCCTTTGGTGATCACGTAGTGCAGTTCCAGGTTCATCCGGCCCTTGCGTATGCGGTAGCCGGCGAACTTGCCCGAGTAGGGCGTGAGGGTAGTGAGCTCAAGGCGGTTGAAGCGGGTGTCGATATCCAGGCTGGCCATGGGGTCGAACGGCGTCAGGGCGCCGGCGATGGTCACGGGTGCATAGCGGTCCACCTTGCCCTTGATGTCCACCTTGGCCGGTTTCTGCTGCTGGCTGTCGATGGTCCCGATGGTACCGGTGAGGTCCTGGATATTGGTGGCGAAATTCGGCTTGAGGCTGAAGTCGCCGAAATACGCCGAGCCGCCCTTGATGCTCACACCGCCCACATGGATGGCCATCGGCTTGCTGGCGGCCGCGGGCTTGGCGTTGGCCTGGGTCTGCGGGTTCTGTGCCTGGGGAATCAGCAGGTCATTGACGCTGGTGGTGCGGTCTTCGTTGATCATGAACCGTGCGTAAGGCTGGGTCAGGGTCACCTTGTCGATGCTCAGGCTGGCCCCATGCTCATAGTCCAGGCCGTCGAGCTGCAGGTTTTCCCACTTCACGAAGTCGCGGCCCTTGAGGGTGTCCAGGGTCTGCAATTGATCGACCTTGGCACTACCAGTGATGCTCAGGGTGAGCGGGTCGATGTTCTTCAGGTTCACCGCCAGGTCACTGCCCAGGCGCCCGCTGCGCAGTTCCAGGCGGATGAACGGGGTGATGTAGGCCTGAGCCACGCGCAGGTCGATGTCCTGGGTGTTGACCTTGAGCTTGGCCGTGACAGGCGCCAGGTTGACCTCGCCACTGGCGCTGATCTTGCCCTGTTTACCCAGGCCAGTATCGAGCTTGAGCGTGAAAGGCGACTGGTTGAGGCTGTCGAAGTTCTGCACGTCGACGTTCAGCGGGCCCAGCTCGACTGCCACCGGTTCCTTCTGCATGCGGTCGGCCAGGTGTACCTGGTAGTCACGCAGCTGCACGTCCTTGAGCAGCACCTGCCACGGCTTGCTCGGTGCGCTGGGCACCGGCTGGGTTTCGGGCTTGGCATCGGCCGTGGCCGGGGCGGCCTTCTGCGGTGGCGGTGGCGGGGCTTTGGGTGTAGCAAACAGCTTCTGCCAGTCCAGTTGGCCATCGGCTTCGCGCGCGGCCCAGGTTTCCAGCTTGCTGCTGCGGATCTTGCCGACGGTGACCACTTGCTTGGCCAGGTCCACCGAGGTTTCGCTGACATCCAGGCGTTCGAGCTTGACCAGTGGCCGGCCATCCGGGGCATTCAGGGCAAAGGGTGCGACGCTGACCGAGGCATTGGTCAGGTTCAGCTGGGTGTCCTTGGACAGGTTCAGCGAGTAGTCGGTGCTCAGGTTGAGGATGCCGTCCTGCAGGGCCAACGGCAGGGCATCGCGCACATAGGGCCACCAGACCTTCATCTTGGCGTCGGTAACCTTCAACGAGCCTTCGGAGGTGATCGGTACCAGGCTGATGCGGCCTTTCCAGTCGATCTGCCCGCCGTCGGGGCCGGCGGCCACCATGGTCATGTCGGCGTTGTCTTCGGGCAGGGTGCTGAGGTTCTTCAGTTCCAGGTTCATCGAGTTGTAGAGGAATTCGATGGGTTCGCTGGGGCGCACGTCCTTGAAGTGCAGATAGCCTTCGTTCAGCTTGATGCTGCCAATGCGTAGGGGGAACGGTTTGCTGGCGGGCTCGTCAGGTTTGGCCGGCGCGCTGGCCGGCAGCTTGAACAGTTGGGCCAGGTTGAGGCTGCCGTCTTTGTTGAAGAGCAGTTCGGTGCGCGGTTTGTCCAGCTCCACGGCTTCCAGGTGCAGGGCCTTGGTCCACAGGCTGTCGATCTGCAGGTTGGCGTACAGCCGTTCGAAGCCCACCTGCTCGATGCCCGGCTCGCCAATGTGCAAGCCCCACACCGTCAACTCCAGGCTGAAGGGGTTGAACTCCAGCCGTTCCAGGTGGGCCGGCACGCTGGCGTACTTGGCCAGTTGCTGATTGGCGATGCGCAGGCCAACGCCCGGCAGAATCAGGAAGCCCAGCAGGCTGTAAAGCGCGATCAGGGTCAGCACGGCGGCGAGGGCGCGTAACAATCCTTTGGGCATGTGAGGCGTCTACTGCGTGGAATGGGAGTGCTTGGAGTATGGCACGCCAATCTGGTTCCGAAGACATGTCCGTATTGTGTGTACGAATTTTCTAAACCGTTACGCAGTATTTGCTTTTACAGCTGTTTCACAGCTGCAACACCAGGGTCTTGAGTGGTGGCTGACCGTCCTGGGAGGGAAAGTCGGCCGCCGGGGTGATGACCTGCCAATCGCGTACCGGGCGCCCGGCTTTCTCGGCGCAGCGCAGCACTTGTTCACGCCAGTCGTCCAATGCCACTTTCGCCAGGTTGTTGCAGCAGATCAGCACGCCATCGTCGGCCGTGGCCAACAGGGCGGGTTTGAGCAGGCTCTGGTAGTCGCGCAGCAGGTCGACGGTGCCGAAAGCACTCTTGGCCCAGGCGGGTGGGTCGAGGAATACCAGGTCGAACTGGCGCTGCTCCAGCCGCGCATAGCTGGGCAATTTCTGCCCGCGGCGCTGGCTGATCGGCAAGCCGGCCAATTGGCGGATAGCGGGGAAGTAATCCGACTGCACAAAGCCCATGGCCGGCAGGTGTGGGTTGAGCGCGCCGTTCTCCTTGCCTACTGCCAGGTTGCCCTCGGCGAAGTCCAGGTTCACTACTTCGCGGGCCCCGCCGGCCGCGGCGCTCAGGCCCACGCCACAGGTGTAGGCGAACAGGTTGAGCACGCTTTTGCCCTGGCTGTTGGCTTTGACCCAACCGCGGGCGTTGCGCAGGTCCAGGAACAGCAGCGGGTCCTGCCCGGCATGACGGCCGCGCACCCGGTAGTTCAGGCCCCATTCGTGGCCCACCAGGTCCACCAGGGCGGCTTCGTCGGCCTGGTAGACGGTGTCCTGGCGGTCGATGCGCGAGTTGCCCCGGGAGCGGTCGTTGTAGACCAGCAGCAGGTCCTGCCCCAATTCACGGTTGATGGCCTCATGAAGGGCCAGCAGGTCGTCGCGTTCCAACGGTTGGTGGAAGCTTTGTACCATCAGCTGCGGGCCGTAGCGGTCCACGGTGAGGCCACCGGCGCCCTCCTGGCTGCCGTGAAACAGGCGGTAGCAGTCGGTGGCTTCGGCGTGTAGCTGGGGCAGGAGGTCTTTGCGGGAGTCGAGAGCGGCGCGCAGCGCCTTGTTCACAGTGGACATGCGCTGTACGCCTTGAAGAAAGATCTGCCAGTTTAATCGTTGTGGGCTGTGGGGTGAACCTGATATTCCCTGTGGGACCGGGCGGAGCTCGGGAAACAGTCAATACGCCGTGTCAGGCCATCCCCATGCGCCGTCGCGCCCGGTGCGCGGAACCATCGCGCACCGCCCAGCGCAGGATCGGTGCGGTACCGCCGATGCCGCCGCGCACGAGCCGGCGCTTCAGATCCCCCTGGGGCAGTTCCAGCATGTCGCTCGCCCAATCCGGTAACAGGTCTACCCCGGCCTGCATCATCAATGCCCCGAACGGCTTGGCCAGGCGGCTGGGCGCAGGCGCGTCGAGCAGCAACCGAATGACCTCGCGGCTGCGGTGGTCGCACACCAGTTGCGGGCGAATGCCTTCCAGGTAATCGGCGATTTGCTGCCGGGACGCGGGTACATCGCGTGCGCCCAGCCGCTCGGCCACCAGGGCAATCTCGGCGTAGTAGCGGTCCTGGTCGGCCAATGACAGGTGCGGGTTACGGTAGCGCAAATGCGCGGCGAGAAAGTGGCTGACCTCGGCTACATGCACCCAGGTCAGCAGGTCCGGGTCACTGGCCGCATAGGCGCGGCCATCTTCGGCATGGCCCACCACCTGCAGGTGGATGGTGCGTACCTTGTCGATCAGCCAGTTGGCGTCGCCGGTGGCGCCGAACGTAGTGCCGGAGATGAACTGCCCGGTGCGCCGCAGCCGGCCCAGCATGTCGGTGCGAAAGTTGGAGTGGTCCCACACCCCGGCGAGGGCCAGGGGGTGCAGGGCCTGGAGCATCAGTGCGGCAATGCCGCCCACCAGCATGCTGGTGAAGTCGGCATGCACCTGCCAGCACACCGCCTGGGGGCCGAACAGGCCCGGGTCGCCCCGCGGGTTTTCCAGGTCCAGCTTGCCCAGGGACAGGCCGGTGAGGCTCAACACTTGTTTCTCGATACGGCGGCGAATGAATTCCATGGGCAGTCGGGGTCTGGGCTCAGCGGTTCAGGCGCTGATCGATCAGGCCCTGCACCACACTGGGATCGGCCAGGGTCGAGGTATCGCCCAGGCTCTCGGTTTCATTGCAGGCGATCTTGCGCAGAATGCGGCGCATGATCTTCCCGGAACGGGTCTTGGGCAAGGCAGGTGCCCACTGGATCAGGTCGGGCTTGGCGAAGCGGCCAATCTCCTTGCCCACCTGCTGTTGCAGCGCCTGCAGCAGTGCATCGTCCGGCGTCACCCCTTGCATGGGCGTGACGAAGGCGTAGATGCCCTGGCCCTTGAGGTCGTGAGGGTAACCGACCACGGCCGCTTCGGCGACACTGTCATGCAACACCAGCGCGCTTTCCACTTCTGCGGTACCGATGCGGTGCCCCGATACGTTGATCACGTCATCCACGCGGCCGGTTATCCACAGGTCGCCGTCTTCGTCACGCCGGGCACCGTCGCCGGTGAAATAATAACCGGGGAAGGGCTTGAAGTAGGTATCCAGCATGCGCTGATGATCGCCGTAGACGCTGCGGATCTGCCCGGGCCAACTGGCCTTGATCACCAACAGGCCGCTGCCGGGGCCCTCCAGCACCTTGCCCTGTTCGTCCAGCAGCAACGGTTGCACGCCGAAGAAGGGCTGGGTGGCGCAGCCGGGCTTGATGCGCCGGGTGCCGGGCAGGGGCGTGAGCATGATGGCGCCGGTCTCGGTCTGCCACCAGGTGTCGACGATAGGGCAGCGTTGCTTGCCGACCTCTTCGAAGTACCAGTGCCAGGCCTCGGGGTTGATCGGCTCGCCGACGCTGCCCAACAGCCGCAGGCTTTCGCGCGAGGTACTGGCCAGCGGCCCCAGCCCTTCGCGCATCAGGGCGCGCAGGGCCGTGGGGGCGGTGTAGAAGATATTCACATGCTGCTTGTCGATGATCTGCCAGAAGCGCGAGGCATCCGGGTAATTGGGCACGCCCTCGTAGATCAGCGTGGTGGCGCCGTTGGCCAGGGGTCCGTAGACGATATAGCTGTGGCCGGTTACCCAGCCAACGTCGGCCGTGCACCAGAACACCTCGCCTTCGCGGTAATCGAACACGTACTTGAAGGTCATGGCCGCTTGCAGCAAGTAGCCGCCAGTGGTGTGGAGCACGCCCTTGGGCTTGCCGGTGGAACCGGAGGTATACAGGATGAACAGAGGGTCTTCACTGCCCATGGGCTCGGGCGGGCACTCGTCGCGGACCCCGTGAACGGCCTCGTGGTACCAGAGATCCCGGCCCGGCGACCATTGCACCTCACCTTGGGTGCGCTGCACCACCAGCACAGTGGTAACGGCCGGGCAGCCTTGCAAGGCCGTGTCGACATTGTTTTTCAGCGGGGTGTATTTGCCGCCGCGTACGGCTTCGTCGGCAGTGATCACCGTGCGGCAATCGGCGTCCAGGATGCGGTCGCGCAGCGCCTCGGGCGAGAAGCCGCCGAACACCACCGAGTGCACCGCACCGATGCGCGCGCAAGCGAGCATGGCGTAGGCGGCTTCAGGGATCATGGGCATGTAGATGCATACCCGGTCACCTTTGCCTACGCCGCGCTCCTTGAGCACGTTGGCCAGCCGGCAGACGTTGTGGTGCAGCTTGCGGTAGGTGATCTCGGCGGACTCCACCGGGTTGTCGCCTTCCCAGATGATCGCCACCTGATTGCCGCGGCTGGCCAGATGGCGGTCGATACAGTTGTAGGCAACGTTGAGGTGAGCGCCCTCGAACCAGCTCGACTGGCCCTTGTGCAGGTCGCTGTGGTGCACGTGGGTCCAGGGGCTTATCCAGTCGATGAATTTTTCGGCCTGTTCGGCCCAGAAGGCGTCGGGTTGGTCGATGGACTGACGGTACAGACGCTGGTAGCCGGCATCGTCCAGGCTGGCGCCACGGCGCACGGCGTCCGCTTTCGGGTAGGCGGTGATATCGAACATGGCGGTGTTCCTTGTTCTGCTAGGTCACCCCTCAAGCTTAGCCCTGCTGAGCGCTGCAGGTGCTGGCAAAAAAAATCCCCTCACAGGGAGGGGATTGTTTTTCAGGCTGGACTCAACCGCGGTGGCGACCGCGGAAGTAGTTGATCAGGCCCTGGGTAGACGCGTCTTCGGCCGGCTCTTCGATGCCGCCGGTCAGGCGCTGGTACACGCCCTTGCCCAGTTCCTTGCCCAGCTCCACGCCCCATTGGTCGAAGGCGTTGATGCCCCACAGCACGCTCTGCACGAACACCTTGTGCTCGTACATGGCCACCAGGGCGCCCAGGCGGCGCGGGCTGATGCGCTCCACCACCAGGGTGTTGCTCGGGCGGTTGCCCGGGATGACCTTGTGCGGCGCCAGTTTCTGCACCTCGGCCTCGGACATGCCTTTTTCGCGCAGCTCGGCCTCGGCTTCGGCGCGGGTCTTGCCCAGCATCAGCGCCTGGCTCTGGGACAGGCAGTTGGCGAACAGCCACTGGTGGTGGTCCGACACCGGGTTGAAGCTGACTACCGGCACGATGAAGTCGGCCGGGATCAGTTGGGTGCCCTGGTGCAGCAGCTGGTGGTAGGCGTGCTGGCCGTTGCAACCCACGCCACCCCAGATGACCGGGCCGGTGTCGGTGGTGACCGGCGAGCCGTCCTGGCGCACGCTCTTGCCATTGGACTCCATGTCCAGTTGCTGCAGGTGCTTGGTGATGTTGCGCAGGTAGTGGTCGTACGGCAGGATCGCATGGGACTGCGAACCCCAGAAGTTGCCGTACCATACGCCCAGCAAGGCCAGCAGCACGGGCATGTTCTGTTCGAACGGCGCGGTCTGGAAATGCTGGTCCATGGTGTAGGCACCGGACAGCAGTTCCTTGAAGTTGGCGGTGCCGATGGCCAGGGCGATCGGCAGGCCGATGGCGGACCACAGCGAATAACGCCCACCTACCCAGTCCCACATCGGGAAGATGTTCTCTTCACGGATACCGAACGCCACGGCCGCGGCGTTGTTGCTCGACACGGCGATGAAGTGGCGGTGCAGCTCGGCTTCCGTGCCGCCCTGGGCGAGGTACCAGCCGCGGGCGGCCTGGGCGTTCTTCAAGGTTTCCAGGGTGCTGAACGACTTCGACGAGACGATGAACAGCGTGGTCTCGGCGCGCAGTTTGGTGGTCAGCTCGTGGAACTCGCTACCGTCGATGTTGGCCAGGTAGTGGCAGCGCACGCCTTTCTGGGCGTAAGGCAGCAGGGCTTCGGAGACCAGCTCAGGGCCGAGGAACGAGCCACCGATACCGATGTTCACCACGTCGGTGATGGGCTTCTCGGTGTAGCCGCGCCACAGGCCGTCGTGGATGCGCCCCACCAGTTCGGTGATCTGGTTCAGCACCTTGTGTACTTCCGGCATGATGTTGCTGCCGTTGACGTTCAGCTTGTCGCCCACCGGGCGGCGCAGGGCGGTGTGCAACGCCGGGCGGCCTTCGGAGGAGTTGAGCAGTTCGCCGGCGAACATCGACTTGATGGCGCCTTGCAGGTCAACTTCATTGGCCAGTTTGACCAGCAATTCGCGGGTCTCGGTGGTGATCAGGTTTTTCGAGTAGTCGAGGAACAGGCCGCAACCGCTCAGGGAAAATTGATGGAAGCGCTGTGGGTCGGCTGCGAAAGCCTCGCGCATGCTGAAATCCTGCATGGCCTGGCGGTGCTGGGTAAGCGCCTGCCAGGCGGGCAGAGCGGTAACGTCGTGGGGGGTGCGGTAATACGCCATCGCTGCGGGTTTCCTTGTACTTGAACAGCCTTTGGACACGGTCGGATCCCGGCCAGTTGCATGAATGTTGCAACCTGTGGGAGCTGGCTTGCCAGCGAGCTTTCGGGGCGCTGACAAAGCGCGCTGGCAAGCCAGCTGCCACAGTAACCCTCTATCGCCCTTCTGTCTGCGCGCTGCCCGGTACTTTTTCAGGCGCCGGGCTTTGCAGGATAGCAGTCAGGCGTCGAGGTTCAGGTGCAGATTGTCGATCAGCCGCGTGGTGCCCAGGTAGGCGGCGGCGATGATCACCAGGTCGCGGTCTTCGGTGGTGGCGGGGCGCAGGTTGATGCCGTGGCGCACTTCGAAGTAGTCAGGCTTGAAACCTGCTGCTTCGATCTGTGCGCGGGCCTCGGCCAGCAGGCGTTCGTAATCACGCTCACCGCCGGTGATGGCCTGGGCCACGTGCTGCAGGGCGCGGTACAGCACGGGCGCGGCGTTGCGCTGTTCGGCGGTGAGGTAGCCATTGCGCGACGACAGCGCCAGGCCGTCCTCGGCGCGTACCGTGGGTTCGCCGATGATCTGGATGGGCATGTTCAGGTCGCGCACCAGGGCGCGGATCACCGCCAGCTGCTGGTAGTCTTTCTGGCCGAACACGGCCAGGTCCGGCTGGACCATGTTGAACAGCTTGCTGACCACCGTGGCCACGCCTTCGAAATGCCCGGGGCGGCTGGCGCCACACAGGCCTTCGGACAGGTGCGGAACGCTGACGCGGGTTTGCACGGCCATGCCGTCGGGGTACATCTCTTGCACGGTGGGGGCGAACAGCAGGTGGCAGCCCGCCTGGATCAGCCGCTCCTGGTCGGCGGCCAGGGTGCGCGGGTATTTGTCCAGGTCTTCGCTGGGGCCAAACTGCAGCGGGTTGACGAAGATACTCGCCACCACGAAGTCGACGCGCTGGGCGGCCTTGGTGACCAGGGCGGCGTGGCCGCTGTGCAGGTTGCCCATGGTCGGCACGAAGCCGATACGCTTGCCTTCGCTGCGGGCGCGAGCCACGGCAGCGCGCAACTCCTTGACGTTTTTTACGGTGTTCATGCACTAAATCCGTGTTCGGGACCGGGGAAACTGACGTCTTTGACGCCTTTTACATAGGCTTGCAGTGCGCCTTGGATATCGGGCTGGCCGGCCAGGAAGTTCTTCACGAACTTGGCCGTGCGGCCTGTCAGCGACAGCCCGAGCATGTCGTGCAACACCAGCACCTGACCGTCAACGCCGGCACCGGCGCCGATGCCGATGACCGGGATCTTCACCGCCTGGGTGATTTCGCTGGCCAGCTCGCTGGGGACGCACTCCAGCAGGATCATGGCGGCACCCGCCTGTTCCAGGGCAATGGCATCGGCACGCATCTGCCGGGCCTGGGCTTCCTGGCGGCCTTGCACTTTATAGCCACCCAGCACGTTGACGGTCTGGGGCGTCAACCCCATGTGCACGCACACCGGCACGCCGCGCTCGGCGAGCATGCGGATGGAGTCGGCCAGCCAGGCCGCGCCCTCGACCTTGACCATGTGGGCGCCGGCCTGCATCAGTTGTGCGCTGTTGGCGAACGTCTGTTCCAGGGTGGCGCAGGCCATGAACGGCAAGTCCGCCATGATCAGCGCGCCCTTGTTGCCGCGTTTCACGCTGGCCACGTGGTAGGCCATGTCGGCGTTGGTGACGGGCAGTGTGCTGTCATGGCCCTGCAGGACCATGCCCAGCGAGTCGCCGATCAGCAGGATTTCCACACCCGCCTGGCTGGCCTCATGGGCGAACGTTGCGTCATAGCAGGTCAGCATGGCGATTTTCTCACCCTTGAGCTTGAGGCTCTGCAGGGTGGTCAGGGTGATTTGTGGCATCAAAAGTGTCCTCAGTCGGGCGCCGTGATTACTGCTGTCAGTAAGCGGTTCAAACACAACATCATCTAAGCGTGATGTTTTGGAAACGGCCACACAGCGGCCGCTCCGCGCCGTTTTGCTGCGTTAGTGAGCAACGGGATGCCTATAGTCGTGAGGAGGGGGCGGGAAGTCAATTGGATGTGTTACGGGGGTGTTACTGGGTGGGGCGAACGGGTGTTACCGGGGGGCTGCATGCGCCAGGGCATGCAGCGGTCAGCCCCGATGGAGCCTCACGCCAACCGCTCCAGCCCCTCGAACGGACAGGCCGCCAGGAGATCGACCAGCAAGCGCCCATCTGCCAGCCGCAAGCCAGGCGGCGCCACCTCGGCCAGCGGGTACAACACGAAAGCCCGCGCCTGCATATGGTAATGCGGCACCTTTAGCCGAGGCTCATCGATGACGCGGTCGCCGAACAGCAGAACGTCGAGGTCCAGCGTGCGTGGCCCCCAGCGCTCGGCCCGCACACGCCCTTGTTCATTTTCGATGGCCTGCAGGGCGTCGAGCAACGCCAACGGCGCCAGTTCGGTTTCCAGGCGCGCTACCGCATTGGTGTAGCGCGGCTGGCCGGGTGACAGCGACTCACTGCTGTACAGCGACGACACCTGCAAGCCCTGGCTCGATGGCAACTGCGCCAGCGCTTGGATGGCCTGGCGCAGTTGCTCGGCGGGTTCGGCCAGGTTGCTGCCCAGACCGATGTACACGACTTCCATCGCTTATTCGCCCGAGTCTGCCGCGGCGTTACGCTTGCGCTTGGCCCCCGTGCGCTTGCGCTTGCGCGGGCCGGTGCCGGCTTCGTCCTTGCTGCCCAGGTCGCGGATCATGTCGCGACGCTCGCTGTCGTTGGCGTCCTGGTAGTCGGTCCACCATTCGCCCAGGCCGTCAGTCTGCTCGCCGGCGCTTTCACGCAGCAGCAGGAAGTCGTAGCCGGCACGGAAGCGCGGGTTGTCCAGCAACAGGTCGGCGCGCTTGCCGCTGCGCCGTGGCAGGCGTTCCTGCATGTCCCAGATCTCGCGGATCGGGATGGTGAAACGCTTGGGGATGGCGATACGTTGACATTGCTCGGCGATCAGTTCGTGAGCGCCTTCCTGCATGGCCGGGATCGGCGGCATGCCGCGTTCCTGCAGGCGCAGCACGCGGGCGGGCAGGGCCGGCCACAGCAGGGCAGCGAACAGGAACGCCGGGGTCACCGGCTTGCCCTGCTTGACGCGCAGGTCGGTGTTCTTCAGCGCTTCGCTGATCAGCGTGTGGGTATAGGTGGGCGAATGCTCCAGGGCTTCGGTGCTGGCCGGGAACAGTGGGTCGAACAACTGCAGGTCCACCAGCATTTCGAAGGTGTCGGCGGCGTTGCCCGAGAGGAACAGCTTCAGGCTCTCCTCGAACAGCCGGGCCGACGGGATCTCGCGCAGCATGGGCGCCAGTTCGCGGATCGGCGCGGCAGTATGCTTCTCGATGCCGAAGTCCAGCTTGGCGGCGAACCGCACGGCCCGCAGCATGCGCACTGGGTCTTCCTGATAGCGCTGCACCGGATCGCCGATCAGGCGGATCAGGCGGTTGCGGATGTCGTGCACGCCGTTGGCGTAATCGAGGATGCGCTCGCTGACAGGGTCGTAATACAAGGCGTTGATGGTGAAATCGCGACGCTGGGCGTCCTCTTCGAGGGTGCCGTACACGTTGTCGCGCAGGATGCGACCGCTTTCGTTGCGCGACGACTGGTTGCTGTCTTCCTCTTCCTCATCCTGGGGATGATTGGCGCGGAAGGTCGCGACCTCGATGATTTCGCGGCCGAAATGGATATGCACCAGCTTGAACCGCCGGCCGATCACCCGGGCGTTGCGAAACTCCGCACGCACTTGTTCGGGGGTGGCGCTGGTGGCGACGTCGAAGTCCTTAGGGGTGATGTTGAGCAGCATGTCACGCACGCAACCGCCCACCAGATAGGCCTGATAGCCCGCGTTCTGCAGGCGTTCGACGATGCTCACCGCATGGCGGCTGAACTGGTTGCGCTGCAGCGAGTGTTGCCCGCTATTGAGCACTTCGGGCGTGGTGCGCAGGTGCTGCACACGACGCACGGGGGTACGGAAAGACTGGAACAGCTTCTTCAGCATGGGATGCACTGTTTGAAGGAATGTTCGGCCATGAATGGAGAATGACCGCATGATGGGCGGGGATTCTAGCATTTAGTCGGGGGATGGTGTAGGACGCAGCGCAAGGAGGGGGACGAAACGCGAAAAATCAGGGGGCCGGAAACCACAAGGGGAGCCGAAGCTCCCCCAGAATGTAGTTGCATGCTCTTCTTGTTTTTTGTTCGGGCTTCTTGTTTTTGTTAACGCCCTGCCCAGAAGGTCTTTGCCTGTGGGCTGCTCCCTAACCGGGAGTCAAGAGCAAACGGATTGCTTTGGTCGCTGTGTTGTAGTCATCCAGTGCGGGCTCTGCTTTTTAGTGCAGTTTTTGTTGTTCTCTGCCTGGCTGTGGGGCGAACCCCGCGTTACAACGCCTCTCCAAAAGAATCAGTTAGCTGCGCCTCCGCCGTGTTGTTCTTGTTATGCGTGAGCCGTTTCATCTTGTTTTTATTCTAGTGTGTCATTTGCTTATTGTTGTTCTTGTACCAAATACATAGCAGGTGCCGTGCCAACTTTTTGAAACCCCTGTAAAACAAGGGCTTGCGCTGATTTAGGGCGCTTAGCCACTACCTGATGAAGCCATCATTCGTTACCTTGCGACTCGGCGTTTGTTACGCCTCGCGGGTGGGGGTAACAGTTTGTCACGCGCCCCGTCTGTTACCCCGTGACAGTGGCGTAACAGCTGAAACGTATCAGCTTTCGCTGGTGGCCCCCGACTTGCGGCGCGGTATACCCAGGCGCTGGCGTCGTTCCCACAAACACTTGCGGCTGACGCCCAACTTGCGCGCCAGTTCGGTTTCCGTCATGTGGTCCTGATGTTCGAGCACGAAGTGCTGGAAGTAGTCTTCCAGCGACAGGTCTTCGGTGGGCTCGTGGCTGGTGCCATTGGCATTGCCGGCCGCGTTGGACGCCAGTGGGTCGAACACGTCGTCGTCCAGATCTTCCAGCTCGATGTCGATGCCCAGCAGTTCGGCGGAAATTTCCGGGCTCTCGCTGAGGATCACCGAGCGCTCCACGGCGTTTTCCAGTTCCCGTACGTTCCCGGGCCACGAATAGTGGCGAATGGCTTGTTCCGCTTCGGCGGAGAAACGCAGGTCGTTACGGCCAATGCGGGCGCTCTGGCGGGCGAGGAAGGCGTTGGCAATCTCGTTGACGTCGGCACCACGCTCGCGCAGGGCCGGCAGTTTCAGGGCGATCACATGCAAACGGTAGTAAAGGTCTTCCCGGAACTGGCCCACCTTGGCCAGGCTCTTGAGGTCCCGGTGGGTGGCGGCGATCAGGCGCACATCGACTTTTTGCGACTGCACCGAGCCTACCCGGCGGATCTCGCCTTCCTGTAGCACGCGCAACAGGCGCGCCTGGGCTTCCAGGGGCAGTTCGCCGATTTCGTCGAGGAACAGCGTGCCGCCGTCCGCCGCTTCCACCAGGCCAGCACGACCCGCGCTGGCGCCGGTGAACGCACCTTTCTCGTGGCCAAACAGCTCGGACTCGATCAGGGTTTCCGGAATGGCCGCGCAGTTGACCGAGATCATCGGCGCCTTGGCCCGGCGTGACAGATTGTGCAGGGCGCGGGCCACCAGCTCTTTACCGGTACCGGACTCGCCCTGGATCAGCACGTTGGAGTCGGTAGGCGCCACCTTGCGGATCTTGCTGTACATGTCCTGCATGGGCGGGCACGAGCCGATGATGCCGATTTCGCCATTGGCGTTCTCGGCACCGGCGGCCGCCTTGGTGCTGCCATTGGCACGTTCCGCGGGCGCCGGGGCGGTCGCGGGCGCACTTTGGCGGTCGCGCAGGATGCGCGCCACGGCCTGCAGCATTTCATCGTGGTCGAACGGTTTGGCGATGTAGTCCACCGCGCCCATTTTCATGGAGTCCACGGCCGAGCGCAGGCTGGCGTAGCTGGTCATGATCAGCACCGGCTTGCCCTGGCCCAGCTTGATCAGCTCGGTTCCCGGGGCGCCAGGCAGGCGCAGGTCACTGACGATCAGGTCGAAGGTGGGAATTGAGAAGCGTTCCTGTGCTTCTTGCACGGAGCCGGCTTCGCTGACCTGGTACTGATTCCGTTCAAGCAGGCGGCGCAGGGCAGAACGAATAATGGTTTCGTCTTCGACGATCAGAATGTGCGGCATTGATTCAATTCTCTCGACGGTCTCAGTTCACGGCGGACGTCGCTTCGACATGTCGCGGCAAGGTCACCCGAATACGGGTACCGCGCTGGCTTTGAGTATCAGCCGGGCTGTCGATGGTGATCTGTCCATAATGCTCTTCAACGATGGAATAGACCAGAGCAAGCCCCAGTCCGGTTCCCTCGCCCGGATCCTTGGTGGTGAAGAAGGGTTCAAACAGGCGGTCCATGATGTTCTTGGGAATGCCGCTGCCTTCGTCCTCGACGATCAGGTCCACGGTGTGTTCGCTGGCTTCGCTCTTGACCCGCACGGCGCTGCCGGCGCTGGAGGCGTCGCGGGCGTTGGACAGCAGGTTGATCAGCACCTGGGCCAGGCGCTGCGGGTCGCCTTCCACCCAGTGATCGGGGTCGCACAGGTTGTAGAACTGCACTTCGAAATTGCGCCGGTTCAGGGCCAGCAGGCCGATGGCATCCTGGGCTACCTCCGACAGGTTCACCGGTTCATCGCTGTGCTGGTGGCTGCCGGCGTGGGCGAAGCTCATCAGCGACTGCACGATGCGTGAAACACGCTTGGTCTGTTCGAGGATCTGGCTGCTGAGCTCGGTGATTTCACCGTCTTCCTCACGCTCTTCGCGCAGGTTCTGCGCCAGGCAGGCGATGCCGGTGATCGGGTTGCCGATTTCGTGGGCCACGCCGGCCGCCAGGCGGCCGATGCTGGCCAGGCGTTCGGAGTGCACCAGCTTGTCTTCCAGCATCTGCGTGTCGGTGAGGTCTTCGACCAGCAGCACCAGGCCGCTGTTGCCGGGGGCCAGGGGCTCGTCGATGGCCGCCTTGTGCAGGTTCAGCCAGCGGGTCTGGCCGTCCAGGCCCAGGCGCTGTTTGTGCAGGTGTTCATCGGGAACGTTGATGAAGCCTTGCAGCAAACCGCGCCACGGCTCGCCAATGGTCATCAGGCGCGAGCCCACGACGCGCTGGGCAGCGATGCCGGTCAGTTCTTCCATGGCCTTGTTCCACATCAGGATCTCCTGGTCCTTGGCCAGGGAACAGACGCCCATGGGCAGCTCTTGCAGGGTCTGGCGGTGGTAGCGGCGCAGGGCGTCCAGTTCGGCGGCCAGGCCCGTAAGGCGTGAGTGGTAGTCTTCCAGGCGGCTTTCGATGAAGTGGATGTCTTCGGTCACATAGTTTTCATTGCCGGACTTGTACGGCAGGAAGGTCTCGACCATGTCCTGGGCCACGCTGGGGCCCATCAACCCCGAGAGGTTGGCTTCGATACGGTCGCGCAGGCGGCGCAGGGCGTAGGGGCGACGCTCATCGAACGGCAGGTACAGGTCGCGCAGCGCCTGTTCCACTTCCTTTTGCGCGGCCTTTGCGCCCAGGGGCTTGGCCAGTTGGGTGGCGAATTCCTGGGGGGAGGCGGCATGCAATTCACGACGCTGGGGGCGGCGTACATTGTCCACGGCACAGGCTTCAGCCGCGCTGGCCTCCTCGGCGCTGGGGTTGCTGAACAGTGAAATCAGCGTGAACATCAGGACGTTGGCCGCCAGCGAGGCGATGGCCGCCATGTGCCAGCTGGTGTCGTCCAGCACGTAGATCATGTTCAGCAGCGGGATGTAGAACCCCTGCAGGTTGCCGATCAGCGGCAACAGCATGGTCACCATCCACACCAGGATGCCGGCCAGCAGCCCGGCGATGAAGCCCCGGCGGTTGGCGGTCGGCCAGTACAGCACCGACAGCACCCCTGGCAGGAATTGCAGGGTGGCGACGAAGGCGACGATGCCCAGGTTGGCCAGGTCCTGGGCGGTGCCCAGCAGCAGGTAGAAGGCGTAGCCGGCCATGATGATGGCCACGATCAGCCCACGCCGCGTCCACTTCAGCCAGCGGTAGATGTTGCCTTCGGCCGGTGGCTGGTACAGGGGCAGCACCAGGTGGTTGAGCGCCATGCCCGACAGCGCCAGGGTGGTGACGATGATCAGCCCGCTGGAGGCTGACAGCCCACCCACATAGGCCAGTAGCGCCAAGGCCTTGCTGTTGGCGGCGATGCCCACGCCCAGGGTGAAGTATTCCGGGCTGGTGGTGGCGCCCAGGCGCAGGCCGGCCCACAGAATGAGCGGCACCGCCAGGCTCATCAGCAGCAGGAACAACGGCAGGCCCCAGCTGGCGCTGACCAGCGAGCGCGGGTTGAGGTTTTCGGTGAAGGCCATGTGGTACATGTGCGGCATCACGATGGCCGAGGCGAAGAACACCAGCAGCAGGGTACGCCAGGGGCCTTCCTGCAGCGGGGTGTGCAAGGCGGCGAGGGCGGTCTGGTTCTGCAGCAGCCAGAGTTCCAGTTCGTGGGGGCCGTTGAACACGCCGTACAGGGCGTACAGGCCAATGCCGCCCACGGCCACCAGCTTGATGATCGACTCGAAGGCGATGGCGAACACCAGGCCTTCATGTTTTTCGCGGGTGGCGATGTGGCGCGAACCGAAGAAAATGGTGAACAGTGTGATCAGGGCGCAGAAGGCCAGGGCTACGCGGTTCTGTACCGGGTCGCGGGTGAGGATGCTGATGGAGTCGGCCACGGCCTGAATCTGCAGGGCCAGCAGGGGCAGCACGCCGATGAGCATGAACACGGTGGTCAGCGCGCCGGCCCAGGTGCTGCGAAAGCGGAAGGCGAACAGGTCAGCCAGGGACGACAACTGATAGGTGCGGGTGATCTTCAGTATGGGGTACAGCAGCACCGGCGCCAGCAGAAAGGCGCCGGACACCCCCAGGTAACACGCCAGGAAACCGTAGCCGTACTGGTAAGCCAGGCCCACCGTACCGTAGAACGCCCAGGCGCTGGCGTACACGCCCAGCGACAGGGTGTAGGTGAGGGGGTGGCGAATGATTGCGCGCGGGATCATTCCACGTTCGCTGACCCAGGCCACGCCGAACAGCACCAGCAGGTAGCAGGCGCTGATCAGGATCATCTGGGTGAGGCTAAAGCTCATCGGCATCACGTTGGCTCTGGAGAATGAAAGTCACCACGATCAGGATCAGCCACAGCAGATAAGGCCGATACCAGGCGCCGGTCGGTTCTATCCACCAGTCCATGATCGCGGGGGAGAACAGGTAGATACCGACTACCAGCAGTAGGACCAAACGGTAGATATACATGCCGGCCTCCTCAGTGGATGAACGTCAAACCCCAGGGTGCTCGACTTATTATTGTACGCATGGGCAAAAACGGTGCGGCGATGGTAACGCAAGCGCCGCGTAGTGCAACTGGAAGTTCGCTACATAGCCCGCAGCAGCGGACCAGGCCGCGTCGGCCCCAGACGCGCCGTCCAGGTTCAAGGCTGCAGTTGCGCCTCGGCCAACGTGAGAACGCGGGGAATCAGGCTGGCATCCCAATGGGTGATGCCCCAGCCCAGTATTTCATTCGCAGTAGCGTCATGCAGCTCGGCAGGGGCCGGTTGCCCCAGGGCACGCAAGGCGCGCAACAGCAACGGCCCGGCTTCGTCGGCCTGCAAGGGTGGCGAACGGTAGCTCTTGCCCAATTTGTTGCCATCGGGCTGGATGATCAGCGGCACGTGCAGGTACCTGGGCTGGGGCAAGCCCAGCAGCTCTTGCAGGTATAACTGGCGGGGCGTGGAGTCCAGCAGGTCGGCGCCGCGCACGATGTGCGTCACCCCCTGCCAGGCATCGTCCAAGACCACAGCCAACTGGTACGCATAGAGGCCGTCGCGGCGGCGAATCACGAAATCACCGGAATCGCGCCCCAGATGCTGCGCGAAACGCCCCTGCACGCGGTCCTCGAAGGCGTAGTTCAATTCCGGTACGCGGATGCGAATGGCCGCGTCGTGCTGGCCATGCCCGGCGTTGCGGCACAGGCCGGGATAGATGCCCTGGTAGGGCTCCAGCTGCTTGCGCGAGCAGGTACAGGCATAGGCCAGCCCTTGCTGGAACAACCGGTCGATCAGCTGGCCATAAGCGTCATGGCGCTGGCTTTGATAGGCCACTTCACCGTCCCACTCAAAGCCGTAGTTTTCCAAAGCCGTCAGGATGGCCGCCTGGGCACCGGGCATTTCCCGCGGTGGGTCCAGGTCTTCCATGCGCAGCAACCAGCGGCCGCCAACAGCGCGGGCGTCCAGGTAGGAGGCGAGGGCGGCGACCAGCGAGCCGAAATGCAGGAAACCACTGGGGGTTGGCGCGAAGCGGCCAATGTAGGCAGGCGTGTTCATGGGAACAGGTTACTGGATAAATTGGCGAAGGGGGGCAGGGGCCCCGGGGCGCGATGCGCGCCCCGGGTGCGACAGGTCATTTGCCGACCTGTTTTTCCTTGATCTCAGCGAGGGTCTTGCAGTCGACGCACAGGTCGGCGGTAGGGCGAGCTTCGAGGCGTTTGACACCGATCTCGACACCACACGACTCGCACCAGCCGTATTCTTCGTCGGTGATCAGTTGCAGGGTCTTGTCGATTTTCTTGATCAGCTTGCGTTCACGATCACGGGCACGCAGTTCCAGGGCGAATTCTTCTTCCTGGCTGGCACGGTCAGCGGGGTCGGGAAAGTTGGCTGCCTCATCCTTCATGTGGTCAACGGTCTTGTCGACGCCGACCATGAGGTCTTGTTTCCATTTCTGCAGAATCTTGGTGAAGTGTGCGCGCATGGGTTTACCCATGTACTCCTCGCCGGGAGCCGCAACATAAGGCTCGAAGCCACTTTCCAGTGTTTGGGTAGATGCTTGCTTTTCATTGGTGGACATTGGTTGACCGCCTCTCGCTCTTCTAATCCATTGCGCAGGATGCTCCATCTCCGACACCCGCCGGCCCTGCGACTGCAAGCCGGCGAACTTAGCAGATCAATCCAGGCGGCGCCACTCCCGGTTGTCGAGCCTGTCGAAGATGGCGTCAAAGCATATGGACCCGCCGTTTCGCGACACGTTCGGCTGCCACGTCCGGTAGAATCGTTATTTTACACCCTTTTAAGGAAGGTCAATGGCCCAGCCCTACAGTGCGCGCAGCCGCGCCATCGAACCCTTTCACGTCATGGCGCTGCTGGCGCGGGCCAATGAGCTGCAGGCGGCGGGCCATGACGTGATCCACCTGGAGATCGGCGAACCGGATTTCACCACCGCCGAGCCCATCGTCCGCGCGGGCCAGGCGGCCTTGGCCAACGGCCATACCCGCTACACCGCCGCCCGCGGCCTGCCAGCGTTGCGCGAAGCCATCGCCGGTTTTTATGACCAGCGCTACGGGGTGAACATCGACCCACAGCGTATTCTCATCACCCCGGGCGGTTCCGGCGCGCTGCTGCTGGCCAGTAGCCTGTTGGTGGACCCTGGCAAGCATTGGCTCCTGGCAGACCCGGGCTACCCGTGCAATCGGCATTTCCTGCGGCTGGTGGAAGGTGCTGCGCAACTGGTACCGGTAGGCCCCGAGGTGCGTTACCAATTGACTGCCGACCTGGTGGCCCGGCACTGGGACCACGACAGCGTTGGCGCCTTGGTAGCGTCGCCCGCCAACCCAACCGGCACACTGCTCAGCCGCGACGAGCTGGCCAGCCTGTCCCGGGCCCTCAAGGCGCGCAATGGCCACCTGGTGGTGGACGAGATCTACCACGGCCTGACCTATGGCGTGGAGGCGGCGAGCGTGCTGGAAGTGGACGATCAGGCGTTCGTGCTGAATAGTTTTTCAAAATATTTCGGCATGACCGGTTGGCGCCTGGGGTGGTTGGTGGCGCCGCCCGAGGCAGTCCCTGAACTGGAAAAGCTGGCCCAGAACCTCTACATCAGCGCGCCCAGCATGGCCCAGCATGCCGCCCTGGCCTGTTTCCAGCCCGACACCCTGACGATTCTGGAAGAGCGCCGCGCCGAGTTCGGTCGCCGCCGCGATTTTCTGCTGCCAGCCCTGCGCGAGCTGGGCTTTGGCATTGCCGTGGAGCCCGAGGGTGCTTTCTACCTGTACGCCGATATCAGCCGTTTCGGTGGCGATGCTTTCGCGTTCTGCCAGCACTTCCTGGAAACCGAGCACCTGGCCTTCACCCCCGGCCTGGATTTCGGCCGTCACCAGGCGAGCCACCATGTGCGCTTTGCGTACACCCAGAGCTTGCCACGCTTGCAGCAAGCGGTAGAGCGCATCGCCCGCGGGCTGCGGAGTTGGCAAGGCTGATGGAATTCAATCCCCCATTGGAAGAAGGCCGTCTGCTGCGTCGCTACAAGCGTTTTCTTGCCGACATCCGCACCCTGGACGGCGAGGAGCTGACGATTCACTGCCCCAACACGGGCTCTATGTTCAACTGCATGGTCGAAGGTGGGCAGGTGTGGTTCAGCCGCTCCAACGACCCCAAACGCAAGCTGCCCGGCACGTGGGAGATCAGCGAAACGCCCCAGGGGCGGCTGGCATGTGTCAATACCGGGCGGGCCAACCGGTTGGTGGAAGAGGCGTTGAACGCCGGTGTCATCAGCGAATTGGCCGGGTTTACTTCGCTCAGGCGTGAGGTGGCCTACGGCGACGAAGGCAGTCGGGTGGACTTCTGCCTGCAGTTCCCCAGCGGCCCGGCGTATGTCGAAGTCAAAAGCGTGACCCTGGGTTTTGATGGCCATGGGGTAGCGGCGTTTCCCGATGCCGTGACCCAGCGCGGCGCCAAGCACCTACGGGAATTGGCGACCCTGGCGCGCAAGGGCGTGCGGGCCGTGCAGTTGTATTGTGTGAACTTGACCGGGGTCGAGGCGGTAAGGCCTGCCCACGAGATCGACAGCGCCTACGCAGAAGCGCTGAAGGTGGCGGCGCAGGCGGGCGTCGAGGTGATTGCCTACGGGGTGCACCTGGATAGCCGGCAGGTCTACATCGACCAGCCATTGCCCGTCATCCTGTAACGCGCTGGCCACCAGGGCCGCGCGGTGGCTGATGCACCGCGTGGCCCCCGCCGCTACACGCTGTTATACCTCGACCCAGATGCCGCGCTCATCCTCGCGGCAATCGAAGTTCTCCAGTTCCTTGCCCTCGCAGGGGCCCGCCACGCATTCGCCGCTATCCATCAGGAACAACGCGCCGTGGCTGGCGCAACGAATCAGGCTGGCGCTTTCGTCCAGAAACACGTCCGCTTCCCACTGCAGGGCGGTGCCCCGGTGGGGGCAACGGTTGCGATAGGCGTACACCCGCCCGTCGCGGCGTACCACGAACAGCTTGATGCCTTCGCGTTCGAAACCACGGCTTTGGGCTTCGCCCAATGCGCTGCTTTCACACAGCCAGTGCATGTAGACCTCGATTGTTTTACCTGATGATACAAGGGCCGGCTTGACGCTCAAATGCAAATAATTATCAAATGAAACGCTGGGTTGCCGTTCGGGCGGGCATTCAACGGGATTACGCCGGGCGCCGCAACCTTTGTCAGTCACTGCAATGAGGATAGCGTGATGCGCTTGAGCGCCAGGGTCATCGGTTTCACCGCGGCAATGCTGTTCCACCCCTGGGCGCTTGCCGCTCAGACCCTGCCGCAGCACTGGGTAAGCGCCGGCGGTGCCTTGACCGAGTGGGTGGTGGCCATGGGTGGAGAGGGCAAGCTGGTGGGCGTGGACACCACCAGCCAGCACCCGGACAGCGTCAAGGCGCTCCATAGCATTGGTTACCAGCGCGCCTTGTCGGCAGAGGGCATCCTGAGCCTGGCACCGCGCCCGGACATTCTGATTGGCACCGAGGAAATGGGGCCGCCGCCGGTCCTGCAACAGATTCGTGCCGCCGGGGTGGGTGTGGAGATGTTCGATAGCAAGCCGGAGCTGCCCACCTTGCAGGCCAACCTTCTGCACCTGGGGCGCCTGCTGGGGGATGAAGCCCACGCCGGCCAGTTGTTCGATGACTACCGCCGGCAGTTGGCCCGCCACCAGGCCTGGGTGCGCCAGGCTGAAGCGCAACACCCTGCGCCTGGCGTGATCCTGATGCTGGGGCACATGGGCGCGAAGCCGCTGGTGGGCGGCCCGGGCACGGTGGCCGACTGGATGATCACCCAGGCTGGCGGCCACAACCTGGCCACCCAGCCGGGCTACAAGAACTTCTCCACCGAGGTGCTGGCGGCGCTGGACCCACAGGTCATCGTGTTCGCCGACCGTACCCTGAGCGGCGACGCGGCCATCGCCGCGCTGCTCAAGGACAACCCGGCCCTGGCCACTACCCGCGCGGTGAAGGACAAGCGCATCGTGCAGGTGGACCCGACGCTGCTGGTGGGTGGGCTCGGGCCGCGCTTGCCCGCGAGCCTGGGCAGCCTGTCCCAGGCGTTCTACCCTGACGCCAAGCCCGCCCAATGAGGCCCGTCCTGGCACCGCGGCTGCTGTTCATCGGCCTGGGAGGCCTGTGCCTGCTGGCTACCTGGCTGTCGTTGGCACTGGGGCCGGTCAGCCTGCCATTGCTCGACACCCTGCGCGCTGGCTTGCACCTGGCCGGCGTGCCGGTGCACAGCGCCGGGCTGGAACAGGCCGAAATGATCCTGGGGCAGATCCGCCTGCCCCGTACCGTGCTGGGCCTGGCGGTCGGTGCTGTGCTGGCGTTGGCCGGGGTGGCCATGCAGGGCCTGTTTCGCAACCCCCTGGCAGACCCAGGGCTCGTGGGCGTTTCCAGTGGCGCGGCGCTGGGCGCGGCCATCGCGATCGTCTGCGGCAGCGCCTTCGGCGGCTTGCCGACGCTCCTTGAGCCCTACCTGTTGTCCATCTGTGCGTTTCTGGGTGGCCTGGCGGTCACGGCGCTGGTGTATCGGTTGGGGCGCAAGGACGGCCAGACCAGCGTGGCCGTGATGCTGTTGGCGGGCGTGGCGCTGACCGCATTGGCCAGTTCGGCGGTAG
The DNA here is from genome assembly GCF_013374995.1 of Pseudomonas eucalypticola. NCBI lineage: Bacteria > Pseudomonadati > Pseudomonadota > Gammaproteobacteria > Pseudomonadales > Pseudomonadaceae > Pseudomonas > Pseudomonas eucalypticola. The sequence goes on from NZ_CP056030.1 coordinate 871,917, forward strand.
GCCTGTTCACCTACCTGGCCGACGACGCCACCTTGCGGACCTTGACGTTCTGGAACCTGGGCAGCCTCAATGGCGCCAGCTACCAACGCCTGTGGCCGCTGCTGCTGATCGCCCTGGGCGTGGCGCTGTGGCTGCCACGCCGGGCCAAGGCGTTGAATGCGTTGTTGCTGGGCGAGTCCGAAGCGCGGCACCTGGGCATCGAAGTAGAGCGCCTGAAACGGGAATTGGTGCTGTGCACGGCCTTGGGCGTCGGCGCCGCCGTGGCGGCCGCGGGCCTGATCGGTTTCATTGGCCTGGTCGTCCCCCACCTGGTGCGCCAGGTGGCAGGGCCGGACCATCGCGTGCTGCTGCCTGCCTCGCTGTTGGCCGGCGCCAGCCTGTTGCTGTTCGCCGACCTGATCGCGCGCATGGCGCTGGCGCCCGCCGAGCTGCCCATCGGCATTGTCACGGCGTTCCTGGGGGCGCCGTTCTTTCTCTATCTGTTGGTGCGGGGGCGTCCCTGATGTTGCGTGTGGATAACCTGCAGGTAGTACGCGGGCGCGAGACCGTGCTCAGTGGCGTGAGCCTGGCGTTGCAGCCGGGCGAGGTGCTGGGCGTGCTGGGCCCCAACGGTGCGGGCAAGAGCACGTTGCTGGGGGCATTGTGTGGTGAGTTGGCGGTAGCCCAGGGAAACGTTTTCCTGCATGACCGGCCGCTGGGCCAGTGGTCAGGCCCTGAACGTGCGCGACGCCTGGCGGTGTTGCCTCAGGTGTCGACCCTGGGCTTTGCCTTCCGCGTGGAGGAAGTGGTGGGCATGGGTCGCTTGCCCCACGGCAGTGGCGTGGCCCGGGATGCCGAGATCATCAGCGCCGCCCTGCACGCCGCCGATGCCGCGCACTTGCGCGATCGCAGCTACCTGGCGCTGTCGGGCGGTGAACGGCAGCGAGTGCATTTGGCCCGGGTATTGGCGCAACTGTGGCCGGGGGAGGCGGGTGCCACGTTGCTGCTGGATGAGCCAACCTCGGCCCTTGACCCATTGCACCAGCACACCACACTGCAGGCGGTGCGTGATTTTGCCGACCGGGGCGCGGCGGTGCTGGTGATCCTGCATGACCTGAACCTGGCGGCGCGGTATTGCGACCGGATCCTGCTGTTGCAGAACGGGCGGCCCTATGCCCTGGATACACCCCAGCGAGTGTTGCAGCCTGAAGGGGTGAAAGCGGTTTTCGGCCTGGACGTGCTGGTGCAGCCGCATCCGGAGCGTGGGCACCCGCTGATCATTGCGCGCTGAGGTTGGCCCGCCTCTGGAGGGCGAACGCCGAATCGCGGGCAAAAAAAGACCCGGCAAAAAGCCGGGTCAATAACCGTGATTAGCCTGATGAGGAGATAATCTGAGAGTCCGAACCAAGGTCTTTCAAATCATCACTGGCCTCGCGACCAGATGTGATAATCATAACAATTCTCATTTCGAAGTCAACAGCAGGCTGCATTTATTTTCATTGCCCGCTCATCAGCCCCGTCACCTGACGGTTCAGGGCCTCGATTCGGCGCGCCATGCTTTCAATCAGGCTGTGGGCAATGCGCGGGTTGGTCTGGGTCAGGGCGAGAAACTGTTCGCGGGGAATGATCATCAGCGTGCACGGTTCGCTGGCGATGACCGTGGCGCTGCGTTTTTCATGCGTGAAGACGGCCATGGCGCCGAATATCTCGTCCTTGGGTACGTCGCCGACCTTGTGGCCATCCACGAACGCTTCGGCGCGGCCCTCGATGATCACGAACACATGGTCGGCATCGTCACCCTGGTTGATCAGTACTTCGCCGGCCGCTACATGCTTGAAACCGTTGCTGGCGCGGTATTCGGGCTGCTTGAGACGTGTGATGGCATCGCACAGCAGGGTGGCCTGGCCCGTCAGGTACTCGATCAGCAGTTCCTGGGTAGCCGGGGTGGCGTTGATGTGGGCCAGCACTTCGGTGCGCGCGTAGGGCACCACCCGCAGGGCGCCATCGCTGCTGTAGTGGTAGGCCATGTCGTCGCGGTTCTGATAGAGCCCCAGCAAGTCGCCGTCCTGCAGGTAAAACAAGGGGCGCTGGTTGATGCGAGCCTGGACCAGGCCGCTGTCGATCAGGTACAGGTGGGTGTCGTTGAGCAGGCCCGAGAGGTCGGCGCCCGGCTCCAGCTCCAGGGCTGGCCCTTCAGGGCCCACGCCCAGCAATAACTGCGGCCCGATGCCCTGCAGGCGGTTGACCCAGGCATCGGCGTAGGCCGGCTGCTCTCCAAATAGATACATGTGCGACTCCCTCGACCGTCGAGCCTGACCCGCGGGCGCGGTCAGTTTTTACGACGAGACGATATCGCGTCGAGTTGCTGATTCAAAGCCTCTTTGCGCTCAGGGGGAATGTCATTCCAATGCACGTCCAGCAGGGCGCCCTCAATGGCATACAGCAACACCTTGGAGGCCCGGAAACCGCGGGTCTTCACCGCTCGGTAGGCGTCGACCGCGCCCAGGCGGCGCAAGTCCGAAGCGCTGTGGATGCCCACGGCGTGCAGCCACTGCGCGGAGGTCTTGCCCAGGTTTTTCAAATGCTGAAGTTCATCGTTCATCAAGCCTCCTTGCGACGGCTGAACTGGGTCGAGGCTCATTTGCTGGCCGCTCTGATCAGGGAGTGTAGCGGCACTTTGGAAATGCGCTCAGGGCGTGCTTTCCTGCATTAATCAGCAGGTTGCGGGCAGCTGGAAGCCGGCGCGGGGTGCGCCGGGCGGCCGGCTCACGTGCGTCAGCGGGTGCGGTAGCGCAAGCGGGTACCGAAATTCACCGACATCAGGATTTCATCGGCGGTCAGCTCCACCGGGAAATAGGCGCCGGAAATTTGCGCGTTGGCGAGGCTGGCGCCTTCCATGCACGTGTCGCGCAGGTCCAGGCCGCGCAGGTCGGCGGTACGGAAATAGGCGTCGGTGAAGTCGATATTGCGCGCATCGAGTTCACGCAGGTCCAACCCGCGGAAGTCACCGCCACGGAAGTCCACCTGGGTGTCAGCAGGGCGTTCCTGGTTGAAACCGCGGACATTCTCGTGGTGCACGAGGGCGTAGAGGTGCGAGTCGAGCTGCTTGGGCTGGCTCATGGCGACTTTCCTGTTGGAATTATTGACGCCATTATAATGCCACTATCGCGTGGCGATAATTGTCGACTGCTTCACGCCTGCAGCAAATACCTGCGGGCCCGGTGCTACAGGAGCCGGGCCCGCAGGGGGCAGTAGCCTTTACAGCCCCGGCAGGCGCTGGCGGATCTGCTCCACCAGTTTGTCCAGGCTGCCGCTTTCATTGGTTTCCACGCGCTTGCTGAGTACCAACTCTTCGGCGGTCAGCGGTTCGCGGCTGGCTTGCTGAGCCTCGATCACTTCCAGGGTGGCGTCGGACGGGTCGTTCTGTTCGGCCTGGCGTTGTTGCAGCCACGCTTCGAGCACGGCCTGTGGCGCGTTGCAGTCGAGGATCAGGAAAGGCACCCCGGTGGTTTCGGCGACGGCCGCGGCCTGCTGGCGCTGGTCGTGCTTGAGGTAGGTGGCGTCGATAGCCACCGGGAAGCCGGCACGCAGGATGCCTTCGGCTACTTTATGCAGATGCTGGTAGGTGGCTACGCTCGCATCGCTGCTGTAAATGCCGCTGTGCAGGGCGTTGTCGCCTTGCTGCGCGCCGAACAGGCGCTTGCGCTCCACGTCGGAACGCAGGCGAATGGCGCCCAGGGCTTCGACCATGCGCATGGCCACGTGGCTCTTGCCCACGGCGGAAACGCCGCTGGTAACGGCCAGGAAGCGCGACGGAATGGCGCTGTAGCTTTCCGCCAGGTTGGCGTACTTGCGGTATTGCTTGAAGGTGGTGGCGCGCTGCACGGCGTCCGACTCCGGGGTCAGGCCGAACAGGGCTACCTTGGCGCGCACCAGGGCACGGTAGGCCTTGTAGAAATTCAGCAGGTCCAGGCCACGGTAGTCGCCGGTCAGCTCCAGGTACTGGCTGATGAAACGGCGGGCCAGGCACTTGAGCCCGCGGTCTTCCAGGTCCATGGCCAGGAAGCCGATGTCGGCGTAGACGTCGGTGAAGCGGAAGGGCTCGTTGAACTCGATGCAGTCGAAGATCACCACATCGCCGTCGATCAGGGTGGCGTTGCCCAGGTGGATATCACCGTGGCATTCGCGAATCGAACCGCCAGCCTTGCGTTCCTGCAGCAATGGTTTGAGGCGCGCGAAGCTGGACTGGGCCCAGCCTTGCAAGGCGTCGAGCTGTTGCAGGTCGGCCGCGTCCTTGAGGAAGGGGCGGATCTGCTCGAAGTTCTGTTCCACCGGGGCCATTACCGCTTCCGGGGTGCCGGCTTCATTGGCGGCGGGCACGATCGGCGCGTTCAGGTGGAACTCGGCGATCTGCCGGGCCATGGAGTCGATGTGCGTGCTGGTCAATTCGCCGTTGGCCTGCAGAGTGCTCAGCAGGTTGCTCTGGGGGAACTGGCGCACCTGCAGGGCGTATTCGATGGCGGGGCCGTCGCCACCGAACTGGGGGGCGTCGGCGGTGCCGGTAATCGGCAGTACCTGCAGGTACAGGTCGTCGGTCAGGCGCTGGTTCAAGCGCAGCTCTTCGTTGCAGAAGTGCTCGCGCGACGCCAGGCTGGAGAAGTCCAGGAAGCCGAAGTTCATCGGTTTCTTGATCTTGTACACGTAGGGACCGGTGAGCAGTACCCAGGAAATGTGCGTTTCAATGACCTGGAAGGCTTCCACGGGATGCGGGTAGAGGGCCGGGTTCTGCAGGGCGGCGATAAGGGCTTGGCTCACGGGCGGTCCTTCATACTGTCAAGAATTCGAGGCAGGCATTATGGCCGCTGGCGCAGGCCCTGCAAACCTTTCATGGGCGCTTGTCGTCGCGCGATGTGGACGCCTGCTCAGCCACGATAAAGTGCGTATAATCCGCCGCCATGACTCGATCCCGATCCTCCCGTACCCCTAAAAAACGCGCCTCTGGCGGCCTTCGTACCTGGCTTGGCTGGGGCTTGAAGCTGGGCCTCGTCGGCCTGGTGATACTGGCTGGCTTTGCCGTTTACCTCGACGCCATCGTGCAAGAGAAGTTTTCCGGCAAGCGCTGGACCATCCCGGCCAAGGTCTATGCCCGGCCGCTGGAGCTGTTCGTTGGCCAGAAGCTGAGCGAGGCCGATTTCCTCACCGAACTCGATGCCCTGGGCTACCGCCGCACCACGGTGCTGGACGGGCCGGGCTCGGCCGTGGTCAAAGGCACCACGGTGAACCTCAATACCCGTGGCTTCCAGTTCTACGAAGGGCTGGAAAAGGCGCAGCCGGTGCAAGTGCGCTTTAACGGCGACTATGTGGCCGAGCTCAGTTCCACCACGGAGGCCAAATTGCCGGTGGTGCGCCTTGAGCCTCTGCTGATCGGCGGCCTGTACCCCAAGAACCTCGAAGACCGTATCCTGATCAAGCTCGACCAGGTGCCGCCGCACTTGCTCGACACCCTGGTAACGGTCGAGGACCGTGACTTCTACCACCACTTCGGTGTGTCGCCCAAGTCCATCGCCCGGGCTGTGTGGGTCAACACTTCGTCCGGCCAGATGCGCCAGGGCGGCAGCACCCTGACCCAGCAGCTGGTGAAGAACTTCTACCTCACCAACGAGCGCAGCCTGTCGCGCAAGCTCACCGAAGCGATGATGGCGGTATTGCTGGAGGTCCACTACAGCAAGCAGGAGATTCTCGAGGCATACCTCAACGAGGTCTTCATCGGCCAGGATGGCCAGCGCGCCGTGCACGGCTTCGGCCTGGCCAGCCAGTTTTTCTTCAGCCAGCCGCTGTCGGAGCTCAAGCTGCATCAGGTCGCGTTGCTGGTGGGCATGGTCAAGGGGCCGTCCTACTACAACCCGCGTCGCTACCCGGACCGGGCGCTGGAGCGTCGCAACCTGGTGCTCGACTTGCTGGCGCAGCAAGGCGTGGCGACCCAGGCGGAAGTGGATGCGGCGAAGAAAATGCCACTGGGCGTGACCAAGCAAGGCAGCCTGGCGGACAGCTCGTTCCCTGGTTTCCTGGACCTTGTGAAACGTCAGTTGCGTGAAGACTACCGCGACGAAGACTTGACCGAGGAAGGCCTGCGGATCTTCACCAGTTTCGACCCCATCCTGCAGATGAAGGCCGAAGCTTCGGTCACCGATACCTTCAAACGCCTGGGCAACCGCAAGGGCGTGGACGATGTCGAGGCCGCCATGGTGGTCACCAACCCGGAAAGCGGGGAAGTGCAGGCATTGGTGGGCAGCCGGGCGCCCGGGTTCGCCGGTTTCAACCGGGCCCTGGATGCAGTGCGGCCGATCGGCTCGCTGGTCAAACCGTCCATTTACCTGACGGCGCTGGAGAAGCCCAGCCAGTACACCCTTACCAGTTGGGTCAAGGATGAGCCATTCGAGGTAAAAGGGGCCGATGGGCAAATCTGGCGTCCGAAGAACTACGAAGGCAATTCCAACGGCACGATCTTCCTGTACCAGGGCCTGGCGCATTCGTTGAACCTGTCCACGGCGCGCTTGGGCCTGGACCTGGGCGTGCCCAATGTATTCAAGACCATTGGCCGCCTGGGCGTGGACGTCGACTGGCCGACGTATCCCTCGATGCTGCTGGGCGCCGGCGGCATGTCGCCCATCCAGGTGGCGACCATGTACCAGACCATTGCCAACGGCGGCTTCAACACGCCAATGCGCGGCATCCGCAGTGTGCTGACCTCTGACGGCCAGCCGCTCAAGCGTTATCCGTTCCAGGTGCAGCAGCGTTTCGACCCGGGTTCCATCTACCTGATCCAGAACGCCATGCAGCGCGTGATGCGCGAAGGTACCGGCCGATCGGTGTACAACGTACTGCCCAGTTCATTGAACCTGGCAGGCAAGACCGGCACCAGTAATGATTCCCGGGACAGCTGGTTCGCCGGCTTCAGCCAGGACGTGCTGGCCGTGGTGTGGATAGGCCGCGATGACAACGGCAAGACGCCGTTCACCGGCGCCACCGGTGCCCTGCAGGTATGGACCAGCTTCATGAAGAAAGCCGACCCGCTGCCGCTGGATACCCCGGTACCGGACAACGTGGTGCAGGCCTGGATCGACCCGCACACCGGGCAGGGCTCCGATGCCAACTGCCCCGGTGCGGTGCAGATGCCGTATATTCGCGGTAGTGAACCTGCCGCGGGCGCGGCCTGCGGGGGGAACCAGGCACCGGCTGATTCAGTGATGGATTGGGTCAAGGGCTGGCTGAATTAACGACAGCGTCAAGCTGCAAGTTCAAAGCGGCAAGTTTGAAGCGGTGCGCGGTGGGCTTTGCTTGTCGCTTGGCGCTTGAAACGTGCAGCTTCTTCCGCAAAGAGGAATCGAAGTGAATAAGTGGTGGTTTCCTGCTGTAACGGCGCTGGCGTTGCTCAACGGTTGCGCCAATGTGCCGCAAGGCTCGATCCCGGTGGTGGACTCCGGTACCGCCGTGTCCAACAGTGAGCGTGTCTCGGCCAGCCGTGGCTACGCCCCGGCTCAGCGCCAGGCGCCGGCTGCCGTGTCTGAAGACTCAGGCGTAGTGGTGATGCCTCAGGGCAATTCCGCGCCCATGACCTTCGCCGCGCCCCAGAGCGCCCCGATCAGTACCGGGCCGATTACCCCTGGGCCGAGCACCTCGGCCCCGATCACGCCCCAGGCCTATAACAGCGCGCCGGTCACCAGCAACTACAGCATGCCGGCGACCAGCAATGCGCCTACCGGTATCCCCAGCAACAACACCAGTGGCGGCCTGGCGGCCGACGAACAGCTCGACGGCCCGGTGCTGGCCTTGCTGACCACCGCCCAGCAGCAACAGGGCGGTGGCGACCTCAATGGCGCATCGTCGAGCCTGGAGCGTGCCCAGCGCATTGCTCCGCGTGAGCCGCAGGTGCTCTACCGTCTGGCTCAGGTGCGCCTGTCCCAGGGCGACGCGCCCCAAGCCGAGCAACTGGCTCGCCGCGCCCTGACGTACGCCAACGGCCGGCCAGACCTGCAGGCCAGCCTGTGGACCACCATCGCCCAGGCCCGTGAAAAGCAGGGTGATTCGGCGGGTGCCGCGCAGGCTCGTCAGAAAGCTTCGGGGAATTGAAGATGGACGCACGTTTTCCGCAGATAGCCGACCATCTGTTGCTGATCGAGCGCGAACTGCGGGTGCAGGGGTGGTGGGACGAGACCCCGCCCAGCGCCGAACAATTGGCCAGCCAGGAGCCTTTCAGCGTCGACACGCTGGATTTTTCACAATGGTTGCAGTGGATTTTCCTGCCGCGTATGAAGCAGATCCTGGAGCAGGATCTGCCGCTGCCCAATGCGTCGGGTATCTTGGCGATGGCTGAAATGGTGTACGCCAACGACGCCCACAAGAGCCGGGGCATCCGCGTACTGCTGCATCAGTTCGACGAACTGATCACCCAGGCAGGTTGATCCGCTCGGTCCCACAAGGGGGTTACCGCCAACCGGTGGGGCCGAGCCCGCGGTATCATTGGCAGTTGTCGTCGATCTGCTTCTGCGTCAAGGTTATCTTCGCTTGGCGCTCTTCTTCCGTCAGCCGCCGCAATTCCCCTCCCATGTCCTGCCGTACCCGCGGATTGTTCTGCAACTGCGCCAGGTTCTTTCGACTGGTGTCACAAAACGCCGCCATTTTTTCTTCCTGATCCTGTACCTGCTGCCGCACCTGACGATCGGCAGCCTGTTGGGCAGCCCGGCCCTGGCTGGCGTCGGGCGCCTTGGGGGGAACCTGCGCAGGGGGCGTCACGGGCTTGGCCGCGTCCACCTGGGTGGCGTTTTGCCCCGCTGGCGGTTGGGCGTCGAAGTGCGTCACGCCCTGGTCATCGACCCATTTGTAGATCTGCGCTGCCAGCCCCGCAGGGCTTGCCAATGCCAGCGCAAAGGCCGTGAAGATGATCGCTCGCATGCTAATTCCTTGACCATTAACGCAATCATGAAACTACCTTGGGCGGTTCTGAGCAAATGTTTTCTGCATCTGGCTGAAAAATTAGCACGCATTAAATTGCAACAGATGGCTTGACTTGAGCGCCGCGAATCACAACAATCGTATTCCCGCTGTAGAGGGACTGCCAGAAGCAGACCCGCTCGGCAGATCATGAGGCGCACACCCGCGCCGACCTGTTACACCCGCAACGCGTTACCTCGCGCTGGGTGGGAAACCCCCGCAACACTTTGGGGAAGTCCCAATACTTGCTCAGTCAGTGCTGACGTAGTCGGCGACCACCGTCGCTCATGCTCTGCTGGCAGTAAACCTATTAAGACCCGTTCCCATGGAGCGGTATTCTGGCGTTTTAGAGGTGAACAACGTGGAGCTTTTATCTGGCGCTGAGATGGTCGTCCGCTTTTTGCGTGACGAAGGCGTTAAGCACATCTACGGGTACCCTGGCGGTGCTCTCCTGCATGTTTACGATGCCCTGTTCAAAGAACCGGAAGTGGAACACATCCTGGTTCGCCACGAGCAGGCCGCGACCCATATGGCTGACGGCTATGCCCGTGCCACCGGCAAGGCCGGCGTGGTACTGGTGACCTCCGGCCCAGGCGCGACCAATGCCATCACCGGTATCGCCACGGCCTACATGGACTCTATCCCCATGGTCGTGCTGTCCGGCCAGGTTGCCAGCACCCTGGTGGGTACCGATGCGTTCCAGGAAACCGACATGATCGGTATCTCCCGGCCGATCGTGAAGCACAGCTTCATGGTCAAGCACGCATCCGAGATCCCTGAAGTCCTGAAGAAAGCTTTCTACCTGGCGCAGTCCGGTCGCCCGGGGCCTGTCGTTGTCGACATCCCGAAAGACATGACCAACCCGGCCGAGAAGTTCGAATACGTTTACCCGAAGAAGGCCAAGCTGCGTTCCTACAGCCCTGCCGTTCGTGGCCACTCCGGCCAGATCCGCAAGGCCGTGGAAATGCTGCTGGCCGCCAAGCGTCCGGTAATGTACGCCGGTGGTGGCGTGATCCTGGGCGGCGGTTCGGCGCAATTGACCGAACTGGCACAACTGCTGAACCTGCCGGTCACCAATACCCTGATGGGCCTTGGCGCCTACCCGGGCATGGACCGTCAGTTCGTCGGCATGCTGGGCATGCACGGCAGCTACACCGCCAACCTGGCGATGCACCATGCCGACGTGATCCTGGCCGTAGGCGCGCGTTTCGATGACCGTGTGATCAACGGAGCGGCGAAGTTCTGCCCGAACGCCAAGATCATCCACATCGACATCGACCCGGCGTCGATCTCCAAGACCATCAAGGCCGACGTGCCAATCGTTGGTCCGGTCGACAGCGTGCTGACCGAAATGGTCGCCACCCTGAAGGAAATCGGCGAAACCCCGAACAAGGAGTCGGTTGCCAGCTGGTGGAAACAGGTCGACGAATGGCGTGGCGACAAAGGTCTGTTCCCTTACAACAAGGGCGACGGCAGCCTGATCAAGCCGCAGACCGTTATCGAAACCCTGTGCGAAGTCACCGGCGGCGAAGCCTTCGTGACCTCGGACGTGGGCCAGCACCAGATGTTCGCTGCCCAGTACTACAAGTTCAACAAGCCTAACCGCTGGATCAACTCCGGTGGCCTGGGCACCATGGGCTTCGGCTTGCCAGCGGCCATGGGCGTGCAGATGAGCTTCCCCGACGCGCACGTTGCCTGCGTGACCGGTGAGGGCAGCATCCAGATGAACATCCAGGAGCTGTCCACCTGCCTGCAGTACGACCTGCCGGTGAAGATCATTCTGTTGAACAACGGCGTGCTGGGCATGGTTCGCCAGTGGCAGGACATGAGCTACGGTGGCCGTCACTCGCACTCGTACGTTGAATCGCTGCCTGATTTCGTCAAGCTGGTCGAGGCCTACGGCCACGTCGGCATGCGCATCACCGATCTGAAAGACCTGAAACCGATGATGGAAAAAGCCTTCGCCATGAAGGACCGTCTGGTGTTCCTGGACATTCAGGTTGATGTCACCGAGCACGTCTACCCGATGCAGATCAAGGACGGTTCGATGCGCGATATGTGGCTGAGCAAGACGGAGCGTACCTAATCATGCGGCACATTATTTCCCTGCTGTTGGAAAACGAACCGGGTGCATTGTCCCGTGTGGTCGGGTTGTTCTCGCAACGCAACTACAACATCGAAAGCCTGACCGTGGCCCCTACCGAAGACCCGACCCTGTCGCGTCTGACCCTGACCACGTTCGGCCACGATGAAGTGATCGAGCAGATCACCAAGAACCTCAACAAGCTGATCGAAGTGGTCAAGCTGGTCGACCTGTCGGAAAGCGCGCACATCGAGCGTGAGTTGATGCTGGTCAAGGTCAAGGCCACGGGCGCCCAGCGCGCCGAGATCAAGCGCACCACGGATATCTTCCGCGGGCAGATCGTCGACGTCACCAGCAGCGTGTACACCGTGCAACTGGCTGGCACCAGCGACAAGCTCGACAGCTTCATCCAGGCCATCGGCACCGCCTCGATCCTGGAGACCGTGCGCAGCGGGGTCACCGGTATCGCACGTGGCGACAAAGTGCTGAGCATCTGAACAAGGCAGTAGAGGTGGCGGGCAGCCCCGCCACCTTCAACCAAATTAGCGTATGGCCACCGGCCAAGATAACAGGGGTAATTTCATGAAAGTTTATTACGACAAAGACTGCGACCTGTCCATCATCCAGGGCAAGAAAGTCGCCATCATCGGTTACGGCTCCCAGGGCCACGCTCAAGCGTGCAACCTGAAAGACTCCGGTGTTGACGTCACTGTCGGTCTGCGCAAAGGCTCGGCCACTGTCGCCAAGGCTGAAGCCCACGGTCTGAAAGTCGCTGACGTGGCCACTGCCGTCGCCGGCGCCGACTTGGTCATGATCCTGACCCCGGACGAATTCCAATCCCAGCTGTACAAGAACGAAATCGAGCCGAACATCAAGAAAGGCGCCACCCTGGCCTTCTCCCACGGCTTCGCCATCCACTACAACCAGGTCGTGCCACGCGCTGACCTGGACGTGATCATGATCGCGCCGAAAGCCCCGGGCCACACCGTGCGTTCCGAGTTCGTCAAAGGCGGCGGCATCCCTGACCTGATCGCTATCTACCAGGACGCTTCGGGCAACGCCAAGAACGTCGCCCTGTCGTACGCTTCGGGCGTTGGCGGCGGCCGTACCGGCATCATCGAAACCACCTTCAAGGACGAGACCGAAACCGACCTGTTCGGCGAACAGGCCGTACTGTGCGGCGGTACCGTCGAGCTGGTCAAAGCCGGTTTCGAAACCCTGGTCGAAGCGGGCTACGCGCCGGAAATGGCCTACTTTGAGTGCCTGCACGAACTGAAGCTGATCGTTGACCTCATGTACGAAGGCGGTATCGCCAACATGAACTACTCGATCTCCAACAACGCCGAATACGGCGAGTACGTGACCGGCCCTGAAGTCATCAACGCCGAATCCCGTCAGGCCATGCGCAACGCTCTGAAGCGCATCCAGGACGGCGAATACGCCAAGATGTTCATCAGCGAAGGTGCCACTGGCTACCCATCGATGACCGCCAAGCGTCGCAACAACGCCGCTCACGGTATCGAAGTCATCGGCGAGCAACTGCGCTCGATGATGCCGTGGATCGCAGCGAACAAGATCGTCGACAAGGCCAAGAACTGATACAAGCCTTGTAGCGATGAAAACGCGGCTTCGGCCGCGTTTTTTCGTTATGGTGGTCAGGTTCTGGTATAAAGCTGCAACGTTTGCCGACGAACCCTCGTCGCAGACGTCTGTCGAAACTTTCCACACCGTTGCAAGGTATTGTCCATGAGCGAACGTCCCGAAGAGCCGAACACGGCCTCTGACGCCGAAAGCCTGCTACCGATCGATGAGCATGTCGAAGAAGGGCATGACGCAGAAGGGCGTAAAGTCCGGCATCGCGGCATCTATCTGCTGCCCAACCTGTTCACCACGGCGAACCTGTTTGCCGGGTTCTACTCGATCATCAACTCCATCAGCGCGCAAAGTGCCCTGAGCGCCGGCAATTCCGTCGATGCCGCCAAGTACTTCTCGTACGCTGCCATCGCCATTTTCGTCGCCATGGTCCTCGATGGCCTGGACGGCCGCGTGGCCCGCATGACCAACACCCAGAGCGCCTTTGGCGCTGAATATGACTCCCTGTCGGACATGGTCGCCTTCGGCCTGGCGCCGGCGCTGCTGGCCTTCGGCTGGGCGCTGGGTGACATGGGCAAGGTCGGCTGGATGGTCGCCTTCATTTATGTAGCGGGCGCTGCCCTGCGCCTGGCGCGCTTCAATACCCAGGTCGGCAAGGCTGACAAGCGCTACTTCATCGGCCTGGCCAGCCCGGCGGCTGCCGGTGTGGTGGCAGGTACCGTGTGGGCCTTCAGCGACTACGGCATCCAGGGTTCCAAGTTGTCGTTCCTGGTGGCGCTGCTGGTTGCGGCCGCAGGCATGCTGATGGTCAGCAACATCAAGTACAACAGCTTCAAGGAGCTTGACCTCAAGGGCCGTGTGCCGTTCGTGGCCATCCTGGCCGTGGTGCTGGTGTTCGCCGTGGTCTTCAGTGACCCGCCACGTATCCTGCTGCTGATCTTCCTCTGCTACGCCGCTTCCGGCCCTGTGCAATATCTATTGCGCAAGAGTCGTCACAAAGCAGCCTGATAGGCTCATACTCCATGGTCTGATGCTGTGAAAGCCAGACCGTGGAGTGCTTATGCTGATCAAGCTTGCAAAGGCTTCGGACTGTAAAGAGTCCGACGTCACCCCTCACGCTTCCTACCTCTCGCGCCGCACCTTCTTGGGTGGTTCCATGCTGGCCCTGGCCGCCACGGGGCTGCCGCGCCTGGCAGTGGCCGACCCTTCCCTGTATGCGGATGTCGATCCGGGGAAATCGCCAAAGTGGTTCGCCAACAAGCTGCCCAATACCCAGTGGCAGGCTGTGACCGTGAAGGGCGAGGCCATCACTCCCTTCAAGGATGCCACGCACTACAACAACTACTACGAATTCGGCACCGACAAGGGCGACCCTGCGGCGAATGCCGGCGCATTGAAGACCGAGCCGTGGAGCGTGGTGATCGATGGCGAGGTCGCGAAACCGGGACGGTATGCCCTGGAAGACTTCATGCAGCCATACCAGTTGCAGGAGCGCATCTACCGCATGCGCTGCGTGGAGGCATGGTCCATGGTCATTCCCTGGCTGGGGTTTCCATTGGCAGACCTGCTGAAGCAGGTGCAGCCCACCAGCAAGGCGAAATACATCCGCTTCGAAACGCTCAACGACCCACAGGTCATGCCTGGGCAGCGCTCGGATTTCGCGTTGATCCAGTGGCCCTATGTAGAAGGGCTGCGCCTTGATGAGGCCATGCACCCGCTGACTATCCTCGCCGTAGGCATGTATGGGCGCGAATTGCCCAACCAGAATGGCGCGCCACTGCGGTTGGTGGTGCCGTGGAAGTATGGTTTCAAGGGCGTGAAATCCATTGTGCGCATCAGCCTGGTGAGTGAGCAGCCCACCACGACCTGGCAGAACATCGCGCCGGACGAGTACGGCTTCTTTGCCAACGTCAACCCCAAGGTCGACCACCCGCGCTGGACCCAGGCTCGTGAGCGGCGCTTGCCCAGCGGGCTGTTCAGCCCGAACGTGCGCGACACCCAGATGTTCAATGGCTATGAGGAGGAGGTAGCTTCTCTTTATACAGGTATGGATTTGCGGAAGAACTATTGATGCGTTTTCGGTGGTGGCGGTTGTCGGTGTTTCTGGTAGCGGGTGTCTGGCCATTCTGGTGGGTGTACCAGGCATGGATCTTTGCGCTGGGACCTGACCCGGGCAAAGTGCTGGTCGACCGGCTGGGCCAGGGCACCTTGGTGCTGTTGATGGTGGCCTTGTGCATGACGCCACTGCAACGGCTTACCGGCTGGCCGGGTTGGATCGCGGTGCGGCGGCAACTGGGGTTGTGGTGCTTTGCTTATGCGCTCATGCACCTGGCGGCCTATTTGTTCTTTGTCCTCGGGCTGGATTGGGGGCAGTTGGGCGTGGAGCTGCGCAAGCGGCCTTACATTATTGTCGGGGCCCTGGGGTTGCTGTTCCTGCTGGTGATGGCGGTGACGTCCAATCGCTACAGCCAGCGGCGGTTGGGGCGGCGATGGAAGGTGCTGCACCGGCTTGCTTATATAGTGTTGGGGTTGGGGTTGCTGCATTTCCTCTGGGTGGTGCGGGCGGATTTGAAGGAGTGGTCGGTGTATGCGGGGGTAGGGGTTCTGTTGATGGTGGTGCGGGTGCCTGGGGTGGTGCGGCGGATTCCGCGGTTGGGTGCGGGTTAGGAGGTGCAGGGCTCTGGCTTTTCCGGCGTTCTCAAGACCGAGCGCCGCCCGCGCGGCGCTTCCCGGGCAAGGGCTCGGCGCCGCCCCCGCTCCCACGTCTGTTTCGGGCCAGTTTTGTCTGGCCCTTTGCCTGGTCCGCCTTGTCCTTTCACTACAGATTTGAAGTGAACAAACAAAGCGGTCGAGGTGATTTCACAGGAATAACTGGCCCGAAACCAATGTGGGACCGGGCTTGCCCGGGAAGCGCCGCGCGGGCGGCGCTCGATCTCAA
>NZ_CP056030.1:892500-957500 GCF_013374995.1 Pseudomonas eucalypticola
GTATGGAAGGGCCATCGCTCAACGGATAAAAGGTACTCCGGGGATAACAGGCTGATACCGCCCAAGAGTTCATATCGACGGCGGTGTTTGGCACCTCGATGTCGGCTCATCACATCCTGGGGCTGAAGCCGGTCCCAAGGGTATGGCTGTTCGCCATTTAAAGTGGTACGCGAGCTGGGTTTAGAACGTCGTGAGACAGTTCGGTCCCTATCTGCCGTGGACGTTTGAGATTTGAGAGGGGCTGCTCCTAGTACGAGAGGACCGGAGTGGACGAACCTCTGGTGTTCCGGTTGTCACGCCAGTGGCATTGCCGGGTAGCTATGTTCGGAAAAGATAACCGCTGAAAGCATCTAAGCGGGAAACTTGCCTCAAGATGAGATCTCACTGGAACCTTGAGTTCCCTAAAGGGCCGTCGAAGACTACGACGTTGATAGGTTGGGTGTGTAAGCGCTGTGAGGCGTTGAGCTAACCAATACTAATTGCCCGTGAGGCTTGACCATATAACACCCAAGCAATTTGCGTCGAATGACCAGATTGCGGTGTTGTGAAGATGATACGCACCGAAAGTTTGCAGTTCACAAATACTGTCACATACCCGATTCGCTGGAATGCCTGTCAAAGGGCATCCTGGCTACAGAATTTCTTGACGACCATAGAGCATTGGAACCACCTGATCCCATCCCGAACTCAGCAGTGAAACGATGCATCGCCGATGGTAGTGTGGGGTTTCCCCATGTGAGAGTAGGTCATCGTCAAGATTAAATTCCGAAACCCCCAGTTGCGAAAGCAGCTGGGGGTTTTGTCTTTCTGGCATTCGTGACGGCCACACCGCGCACCATAAGGCTTACTGCACAGATCGCGCCCACAGCATTATCAGACCCTTCCGGATTCTGCCCCTCGCTCTACATCTGGTAAGGTTCCTACCTGTCCAAATACCCAGCCAAGGAATCGCCCATGTCGGCCCATCCCTCTCTTACCCCAGGCTTCATGGTGGTTCACGGCAACCGCCTTGATGAACTGCGCAGTCTGGTGGTCAGCTGGATGCGCCGCTACCCCCTGGCCCCGTTGGAAAACGAAATCGCCCTGGTGCAAAGCAACGGCATTGCCCAGTGGTTGAAGTTGGCCTTGGCTGAAGATGCGCTCGAAGACGACCAGGGTGGCTGCGGCATCGCTGCCGCCATCGACGTGCAGTTACCCGGCAGTTTCATGTGGCAGTTGTATCGCGGGGTGCTGGGCAAGGACGAAATTCCCCAGGCTTCGCTGCTCGACAAGGCCCCGTTGACGTGGCGCCTGATGCGCCTGCTGCCGCAACTGATCGATCAGCCCCATTTCGAGCCCCTGCAGCGCTTCCTGACTGACGACAAGGACCTGCGCAAGCGGTATCAGTTGGCCGAACGCCTTGCCGACCTGTACGACCAATACCAGGTGTACCGCGCCGACTGGCTGGAAGACTGGGCCGCCGGCCGTCATCAGCTGCGCAATGTCCGCGGTGAAGCGAAAGCGCTTCCCGAAGCCAATTGCTGGCAAGCCGAGTTGTGGCGCGCATTGCTGCACGACGTTGGCGAACGAGGCATGGCCCAGAGCCGTGCCGGCGTACACCAACGTTTCATCGAGTGCATCAACAGCCTGGAAGCTGCACCACCGGGGTTGCCCAACCGTGTCATCGTGTTCGGCATCTCTTCACTGCCTGCCCAGGCGCTGGAGGCTCTGGCTGGACTGGCGCGGTTCAGCCAAGTGCTGCTGTGCGTGCACAACCCTTGTCGCCACCATTGGTCTGACATCGTCGCCGACAAGGATCTGCTGCGCCATCAGTACAAGCGCCAGGCACGAAAGCAGGGGATGCCCGCCATCATCGACGGCGAAGCATTGCATCAGCATGCACATCCGTTGCTTGCGGCCTGGGGCAAGCAAGGTCGCGACTATATCAACCTGCTCGATAGCTACGATGACCCGAGCAGCTATCGCGCGGCGTTTCGCGAGGGGCGCATCGACCTGTTCAGCGAGAGCGAGCCCGACACCCTGCTGGCCCAATTGCAGGATGACATCCTCGAATTGCGCCCCCTGGCTGAAACCCGCGCCACCTGGCCTGCGGTCAATCCCACCAAGGATCGCTCGGTCCGCTTCCATGTGGCCCACAGCCCGCAACGTGAAGTGGAGATCCTCCATGACCAGTTGCTGGCCCGCTTCAGCGCCGACCCGCATCTGCGACCCCGTGACGTTATCGTCATGGTCCCCGACGTAGACAGCTACGCGCCGCATATTCGCGCCGTGTTTGGTCAGCTCGATCGCAACGATCCACGCTTCATTCCCTTCACGCTCACGGACCAGAACCAACGGGGTCGAGACCCCTTGCTGATTGCCATCGAGCATTTGCTCAAGTTGCCGGACAGCCGCTTTGCGGTCAGCGAGATCCTCGACCTCCTGGATGTTCCCGCTCTGCGAGCCCGCTTCGGTGTGCAGGAGGGGGACCTGCCGACGCTGCATCGCTGGATCGAAGGTGCTGGTATTCGCTGGGGGCTTCACGCCGCGCAGCGTGCCGGGCTGGGCCTGCCGGAACAACTGGAGCAGAACAGCTGGCGGTTCGGCTTGCGGCGCATGTTGCTGGGTTACGCCGTCGGGGGCGGCCAGGGGTATGGCGGCATCGAGCCGTATGATGAGATCGGTGGGTTGGACGCGGCCCTTATCGGGCCCCTGGTCGGCCTGCTCGACGCGCTCGAAGTGGCCCATCAGGTGCTGTCGCAATCGGCGCAGCCTCAGGAGTGGGGGAAGCGGCTTCAAGGCCTGACCCAGGTATTCTTCCAGGCCAGCAACGAACACGACGACTACCTGCTGGTACAACTCGAAGAACTGCGCGAGCAATGGCTGCAAACGTGCGAATCGGTCGGCCTCGATGATCCGTTACCGCTGACCGTGGTTCGCGAGGCGTGGCTGGCCGGGCTTGATCAGGGCAAGCTGTCCCAGCGCTTCCTGGCCGGTGCCGTGAACTTCTGCACGCTGATGCCCATGCGCGCCATTCCCTTCAAGGTTGTATGCCTGTTGGGCATGAACGATGGCGATTACCCGCGGGCCCAGCCACCGCTGGATTTCGACCTGATGGGCAGCGACTATCGCCCAGGTGACCGCTCACGCCGCGAAGACGACCGTTACCTGCTACTGGAGGCGGTGTTGTCGGCGCGTGAGCAGCTGTACATCAGTTGGGTCGGCCGCAGTATTCGAGACAACAGCGAACGCCCGGCGTCTGTGCTGATTGGCCAACTGCGCGACCATCTGGCCAGTGGCTGGCAGCTTCAGGGGGCCTCGCAGGGTACGTCGCTCAACCCTGGCGAGCAATTGGTGCATGGCTTGACCCTGGAGCACCCCCTGCAACCGTTCAGCAGCCGCTACTTCCACGAAGGCAGCGGCCTGTTCAGTTTCGCCTCCGAATGGCGGGTGCTGCACGCCGACCAGGAACCGTTGTTCCAGGACGACCCGCTGCCGCCCCACGAACAGGACGAGCCCTTGGCGCTCACCCAGTTGCAGGACTTCCTGCGCAACCCGGTGCGGCATTTCTTCAGTCAGCGTTTGAAGGTGTTCTTTGAAATGGCCGAAGCACCGTTGGCCGACGAAGAACCGTTCGTGCTGGACGCGCTGGAGCGCTACACCCTCAGCGACCAGTTGCTGAGCACTGCCATGGCCGAAGCCAGTGACGTCGATCGTGCATTACAGGAACAGGCACAACGCATGCAGGGCAGCGGCCTGCTGCCCATGGCCGGTTTTGGCGAAAGCCTCCAGCAGGAGTTGATCGAGCCTTTGCCCGACCTGCTGCAACGCTACCATCAGTTGCTGGTACTTTGGCCAACCCCCGTCATCGCTGCCAAGCCCGTCAACTTCGAATACCAGGGGTTGCGCCTGGACGGCTGGGTCAGTGGCCTGCACCTGCGTGCCGACGGCAATCTGCTGAGTGTCACGGCCATCGCCAACGCCATTGGCGGAGCCCGTTCGCGCAAATGGCACCGCCTCACCCGGGCCTGGGTCAACCACTTGGCCGCCTGCGCGGTAGGCCTGCCGCTGACCACCGCCGTGGTCGCCAGCGACGATACCCTGGTGCTGGCCAAGCTCGCGCCTGACCAGGCCCGCGAAGTATTGGGGCATCTGTTGCTGGCCTGGCAACAGGGCATGCGTCGGCCACTGCCGGTTGCGGTGAAGACCGCGTTCGCCTGGCTGGCACAAGGGGACCCGGTCAAGGCCGACGCGGCGGCGCGCAAAGCCTACGAAGGCGATGGCATCACCAGCGATGGGGAGCGCCGCGAAAGCGTGGCCCTGGCTCGCCAATTTCCCGATTTCAATGCGTTGGTCGACAGTGAAGAGTTCGAGGGCTGGTGCGATGCCCTGTATCGCCCGATGTTCGAAGCCGGCTGGCGTTCCATCGATGCCGACGAGGCCCGCTCATGAACGACGATCGCAAGATGCCCCTGGCACTGGCATTCCCCCTGCGTGGCAGCCAGCTGATCGAAGCCAGCGCCGGCACGGGCAAGACCTTCACCATTTCGGCGCTGTACCTGCGCCTGGTATTGGGCCACGGGGGCGAGAGCGCCGGCTTTGGCCGTGAACTGCTGCCGCCGCAGATTCTGGTGGTGACTTTCACCGACGCTGCCACCAAGGAGTTGCGCGACCGCATTCGTACCCGCCTGGCGCAAGCCGCGCGCTTTTTTCGCGATGAAATGCCCAGCCCCGATGGCCTGATCGGCCAATTGCGCGGCGAGTTCCCCGAGGAGCACTGGGGCGCGTGCGCCAATCGGCTGGATATCGCCGCGCAGTGGATGGACGAAGCCGCCGTCTCGACCATCCACAGTTGGTGCCAGCGCATGCTGCGAGAGCATGCGTTCGACAGCGGTAGCCTGTTCACCCAGACCCTGGAAACCGACCATAGCGACCTGCTCGGCGAAGTGGTGCGCGATTACTGGCGGCGCTTCTGCTACGTCATGGAGGGTGAAACCCTGGCCTGGGTGCGCAGCCATTGGGGCAGCCCGGCGTCGCTGCTACCGCGCGTGCGTGCTTTGTTCGGTACACCGCGGCGTGGTGACGACCAGCAGGAGCCGGCCGACCTCATTGCCGCAGCCCTGACGGAGCGCAAGCAGGTGTTGCAGCGACTCAAGGCCCCCTGGGCGCAATGGGCGCAGGAGTTGCGCGCCATCTGCCTGGAGGCGGTGGCGGCGAAAGCCGTGGACGGGCGCAAGATGCAGGCCCGCTATTTCGAACCCTGGTTCGACAAGCTGGCAGCCTGGGCCAGTGATGAAAGCCTGGTCGAACTCGACATAGGTACGGGCTTTACTCGCCTGACCCCCGACGGCATGGCCGAAGCCTGGAAGGGCGACCCGCCACGCCACCCCGCCCTTGAAGCCATGGTGGGTTTGGCTCACGCCCTGGGTAGCCTGCCCACCCCCGATGCCGCCGTGCTCGAGCATGCGGCCCGCTGGGTAGGGGCGCGCTTCGAGGAAGAGAAGCGCCGCCGCGCGGAGATGGGGTTCGACGACATGCTGCTGCGCCTGGATGCCGCGTTGCAGGGGCCTGGCGGTGAGCGCCTGGCCGGGCTGATCCGCGAGCAGTTTCCGGTGGCGCTGATCGACGAATTCCAGGACACGGACCCGGTGCAGTACCGGATTTTCGAGAGCATCTACCACATCGAGGCCAACCAGCCCGACAGTGGCCTGTTCCTGATCGGCGACCCCAAGCAGGCCATCTACGCTTTTCGGGGCGCCGACATTTTCACCTACCTGCGCGCCCGCCAGGCCACCACCGGCCGCCTGCATACCCTGGGCACCAACTTCCGTTCAAGCCACGCCATGGTCGAGGCGGTGAACCATGTCTTCAAGGTGGGAGAGCAGCGCGAACTGGGCCGCGGCGCCTTCCTGTTCCGCCAGGGCGACGACAACCCCGTGCCGTTCCTGCCGGTGCTGGCCCAGGGCCGCAAGGAGAGCCTGAGTGTCGACGGCCAGGTGCCGGCGGCACTCAACCTGTGGCAATTGCAGACTGAAGCACCGGTGTCCGGTGCGGTTTATCGCCAGCAGCTGGCAGCAGTGTGCGCCAGCGTCATCGTCGACTTGCTCAACGGCGGCCAGCAAGGCCGTGCGGGCTTCACCCAGGCCGGTGAGCTGATGCGCCCGGTGATGCCGGCCGACATCGCCATCCTGGTCCGTGACGGCAAGGAAGCCCAGGCGGTGCGTGGCGAACTGGCGGCCCGCGGGGTGCGCAGTGTGTACCTGTCCGACAAGGACTCGGTGTTCGCCGCCCAGGAAGCCCATGACCTGCTCAGCTGGCTCAAGGCCTGCGCCGAGCCGGACGCCGAGCGCCCGCTGCGCGGTGCGCTGGCCACCACCACCTTGAACCTGCCCCTGGCCGGCCTGGCGCAATTGAACCAGGACGAACTGGCCTGGGAGCAGCGGGTCATGCAGTTCCGTACCTACCGCCTGTTGTGGCGTACCCAGGGCGTGCTGCCGATGTTGCGCCGGCTGCTGCACGACTTCCGCCTGCCCCAGACCCTCATGCAGCGCAGTGACGGCGAGCGGGTACTGACCAACCTGCTGCACTTGTCCGAACTGTTGCAACAGGCGGCCGGCGAGCTGGACGGCGAGCAGGCGCTGATTCGTCATCTGTCCGAGCACCTGGCCACTTCCGGGCAGGCCGGCGAGGAGCAGATCCTGCGGCTGGAAAGCGACGAGCAACTGGTCAAGGTGGTGACCATCCACAAATCCAAGGGCCTGGAATACCCGCTGGTGTTCCTGCCCTTCATCTGCTCGGCCAAACCGGTGGATGGCAAGCGGCTGCCGCTATCCTTCCACGATGACCAGGGTAACGTGCACATGACGCTCAGCCCCACGGCCGAGCAAGTGGCGCAGGCGGATGACGAACGCCTGGCCGAGGACCTGCGCCTGCTGTACGTAGCCCTGACCCGGGCCCAGCACGCGTGCTGGCTGGGCGTTGCCGACCTCAAGCGGGGCAATACCAAGGAGTCGGTGCTGCACCGCTCGGCGCTGGGGTACCTGCTGGGCGGCGGTCAACCCCTGGGCGAATCCCAGGCGCTGGCTATCTGGCTGCGTGACCTGCAGGCCGGATGTTCAGCCATCAGCGCCCAGCCCATGCCTGAAGCAGATACGCGGCACTATGTGGCACCGCGCAACGAGGCCAGCCTCCTGGCCGCCAAAGTGCCCAAACGCCGCGCGGCGGAGAACTGGTGGATCGCTTCCTACAGCGCCCTGCGTATCAGTGATACCGTCACACCGGGCACCGAGCAGGCTCCGGACAGCCCCCAGGCGCAGAAGTTGTTCGACGATGAGCGCCTGGACCCCGCAGCGCCCCGTGAAGCACAGGCCACCAGCGGCGACATCCACCGTTTCCCCCGTGGCCCGAACCCCGGGACTTTCCTTCACGGGCTGTTAGAGTGGGCTGGGCGCGAGGGGTTCGGTACGGTCGGCGCGCAGCCCCAGCTGCTGGTCGATACGGTGGCGCGGCGCTGCAACCTGCGCGGCTGGAAAGGCTGGATTCCCACGCTGGATACCTGGCTGCGGCACCTGCTGCAGGTCCCGTTGCAACTGGCCGAGGATATCGCGCCGGTCCGCCTCGCCGACCTGCAGCAGTACCAGATCGAAATGGAATTCTGGTTCGCCAGCCATCGCGTGGACGTCACCCAACTCGATCACCTGGTGCGTGAGCACACCCACGCCGGTGCGGCCCGCGCGCCCGCCGAGGGGGCCATGCTCAATGGCATGTTCAAGGGCTTCATCGACCTGACGTTCGAGCACCAGGGCCGGTATTACGTGACCGATTACAAGTCCAACTGGTTGGGCCCCGACGAAAGCGCCTATACCCAGGCCGCCATGGCCCAGGCCATTCTCGACCACCGTTACGACTTGCAATATGTACTCTACCTGCTGGCGTTGCATCGCCAGCTCAAGGCACGTTTGCCCGAATACGATTACGACCAGCATGTAGGGGGTGCGGTGTTCATCTTCCTGCGTGGCGTCCATGCGCCCAGCCAGGGGCTGGTGTTCGCTCGCCCACCGCGGGCGTTGATCGAGCGGCTCGACGAGCTGTTTCGGGGCATCGTCCGCCAGCCCGAGCCCATGGGCGATCTGTTCGAAGGAGAACCGGCATGAGCCGCACATTTGCCGACCTGCTGCCCACGGCGCTGGAAGCCCGAACCCTCACTGATCTGGCGCCGCTGCAGCGCGTGGATGATTTGCTGGCACTGCTCGACCGCTGGGCCGAGCGCGGCTGGCTGAGGTCGCTGGACAAGGCCTTCGTGGCCTTTCTGGCTGAGCGCGAGCCGGGCACCGACCCACTGGTGCTGCTGGCGGCGGCGCTGACCAGCCATCAATTGGGGCACGGTCATGTTTGCCTTGACCTGGGGCGCACCCTGCAAGAGCCGGATTTCGCCTTGTCGCTGCCACCTGAAGGCGATGCGCTGGCTGGCCCGGTGCTGCTGCCTTCGCAGTTGCTCAAGGACCTGCACGCCGAGGCCTGGCAGGCCACCCTGGCCGCCAGCAGCCTGGTCGCCCTGGCTGCCGACGACAGCGGCGAGCGCCCGCTGGTCCTTGCCGGTGAACGCTTGTACCTGCGCCGCTACTGGGCCTATGAGCGGCGCATCGACATCGCCCTGCGCAAGCGCTTGGCCGAACAGGAGGTCACGCCCCCGGATCTGCGTGAGCGTCTCGAGCAGTTGTTCGGGGCGCCCTCGGGTGCGCGCATCGACTGGCAGAAGCTGGCCTGTGCCCTGGCCACCCGCAGCGCCTTCAGCATCGTCACCGGCGGGCCCGGTACTGGCAAGACCACCACGGTGGTGCGCCTGCTGGCGTTGTTGCAGGCCCCCGCAGTGGAGGCGGGCGCGCCCTTGCGCATTCGCTTGGCCGCGCCAACCGGCAAGGCTGCCGCGCGCCTCACCGAGTCGATCAGTGCCCAGGTCAAACAGCTGGAAGTCGAGGCTGGCGTGCGGGACAAGATCCCCACCGAAGTCACCACGGTGCACCGCCTGCTGGGCAGCCGCCCGGGCACCCGGCATTTTCGTCACAACGCCGCCAACCCGTTGCCACTGGATGTGCTGGTGGTGGACGAAGCATCGATGATCGACCTGGAAATGATGGCCAACCTGCTGGGCGCCATGCCCGCCCATGCGCGCCTGGTACTGTTGGGGGACAAGGACCAGTTGGCTTCCGTGGAAGCAGGGGCTGTGCTGGGTGATCTGTGCCGCGATGCCGAGCTGGGTTGCTACAGCCCACAGACCCTGGCCTGGCTGGAACAGGTCAGCGGCGAGCCGTTGTCGGAAAGCGGCCTGCAGGTTGGCAGCGCCGAGGCCAATCCGTTGGCGCAGCAGGTGGTCATGCTGCGCCATTCACGACGGTTTGGCGAAGGCAGTGGCATCGGTCAGTTGGCCTTGCGGGTCAACCGCCAGGATGCCGAACAAGCGCGGGAGTTGCTGGACAGCGGCCAGTATCAGGACATTTTCCACCTGCTTCAGCAAGGCGAGAAAAACACCCGGCTCGACCGTCTGTTGCTCAATGGCCACGGCAACGACGGCCCGCGAGGCTACCGGCACTACCTGGGTGTCCTGCAGTCCCGCCGGCCGGCTCCGCGCACCGCTCTGGACAGCCCCGAGTGGGCGCGCTGGGCCAATGAAGTGCTGCAGGCGTTCGAGTCGTTTCAGTTGTTATGTGCCGTGCGCAAGGGGCCCTGGGGTGTGGAGGGCCTGAATCAGCGCGCGACCCAGGCCCTGACGTCCGCGCGGCTGATCGAAGGCGACCAGCCCTGGTACGAGGGGCGCCCGGTGCTGATGACCCGCAACGACTATGGTCTGGGGCTGATGAACGGCGACATCGGTATTGCACTGCGCCTGCCTGAAGGCGGCGCCTGGGATCGCCAAGTGCTGCGCGTGGCATTCCCGCGCAATGACGGCCAAGGCGGCGTGCGTTTTGTGTTGCCCAGTCGCCTCAACGACGTGGAAACCGTCTTCGCCATGACCGTGCACAAGTCCCAGGGCTCGGAATTCGCCCATACCGCCTTGATCCTGCCCGACGCCTTGAACCCGGTGCTGACCAAGGAATTGATCTACACCGGCATCACCCGCGCCAAGCAGTGGTTCACCCTGATCGAAACCCGCAAGGGGGTGTTCGAGGAAGCGGTACAGCGCAAAGTCAAACGTCTCAGCGGGCTGATGCTGGAGTAGCCTGGTCATGTCGCAGGCCGGACGCGGCGCGCTGTTCCCGAGCTGCGCCCGGCCCCACAGCGTCAACCCCGCCGGCGCGGCGCTTCACGAATTGCTCGCCATCCGCGTTGGCGTGTCCTCCGCCATCCCCATGAACCGCCGTACCCGCTCGGCGTCCGGGCCGTGGCGGATACCCTCGGGTGTGGCGTCCAGTTGCACGACACCGTTCTCCATGAACACCACCCGGTCGGAAATGGACATCGCGAACTCCATCTCGTGGGTCACGATCACCATGGTCATGCCTTCCCTGGCCAGGTCGGCGATCACCTTCAGCACATCACCTACCAGCTCCGGGTCCAGCGCCGAGGTGGGTTCATCAAACAGCATCACTTGCGGCTCCATGGCCAGCGCCCGAGCGATCGCCACCCGTTGCTGTTGCCCACCGGATAGCTGGTGCGGGTATTTGTTGGCGTGCGCCAGTAACCCGACCTTGTCCAGCAGCACGAACGCCTGCTGGCGGGTCAGTTGCTTGTCGCCACCGTGGTAAAGCGGTGCCAGCGTGATGTTGTCCACCAGGTTCAGGTGCGGAAACAGGTTGAAACCCTGGAACACCATGCCAATGTGCCGCACGCCCCGGCGCATCTGCGGGTTGTTCGGGCTGTCGCCGGCATGGATGTAGCTTTCGCCGAACAGCACGATCTCGCCCTGGTCGATGCTCTCCAGGCCATTGATGGTGCGGATCAGCGACGTCTTGCCCGAGCCCGACGGGCCGATGATCGACACCACCTGGCCGCACGCGATGTTCAGGTCGATACCCTTGAGCACCAGATGATCACCGTAGCGTTTGTGCAGGTTCTGCAGCTGCAAGGCGGGTGCGGTGCCTGGCGGCAGCGGCGGGCGAGGCGATACGGAGCGAAGCGCCAGGTTCTGCCGAAGCTGCGCCAACGGGTTGGCCGCCAAGGTTTGAGGCGTGCGCTGGTTGAGGTCCAGGTACCGCTCCAGGCATTGCAACAGCCAGCCGAACACACTGACGATCAACACGTAATACACCGCCACCGCGGCCAGGGTTTCCATCACCAGGAAGTTCTGTGCGTACAGGCGCTGGCCTACGGTCAGCAGCTCGGTCAGGGAAATCACCGAAATCAGCGAAGTCAGTTTCACCACGGTGATGTATTCGTTGATCAGGGTGGGGAGCGAGATGCGAAAGGCCTGGGGAATGACGATCAACCGCTGCAGCCCTAACGTGCCGATACCCAAGGCCCGGCCTGCTTCTTTCTGCCCCTTGTGCACGGAAATCAGGCCGCCACGGTGGATCTCCGCCATGTAGGCCGCTTCCGTGACCACCAGGGCGAACAGCCCGCAGTAGAAGGGGTTGGACAGCACGCTGCCGGTGACCGGAAACAATTGCGGCAGGTTGTAGATGAACACCACCAGGACCAGCAGCGGAATACTGCGAAAAAACCAGATGTACACCCCGGCCGGCACCCTGAGCCAGCGTTGGCTGGAGAGCTTGGCGCTGGCGAGGCCGAACCCCAGCACCATGCCGATGGCCCAGGCCAGCGCACTCAGCTCCACCACGGTGATGCAGGCCTGCCAAAAGGCCGGCATGGAAAACAGCGAGATAAAGTAAGACCAGTCGAATTGCATGGGCACCTCCCGCAGCCAGCCCATGGGGCCGGCTGGCTTCAGGGTCAGTTGGAGGCTTCTTCCAGGTTGTACTTCTTCAGGATCGCTGCGTATTCACCCGATTGCTTGCTTTGCGCCACGGCCTTGAGCAGTGCCTGGTAGGTCTCCTCGTTACCCTTTTTCACGTAGATGCCCAGGGTTTGCGGATATACCAGGTCCTGGGAGGTCACCACCACGCGGCCCTTGGTTTTCTCGGCGATCATGTGCGCAGCCCCGGCAATCTCTACCTGTGCCTGAATGTTTTTCGACAGCAGCGCCTGGGTGACTTCGGGCGCGGAGGGGTATTCGCTTACGGTGATAGCCCCCTTGTTGTTCGGCACGCAGTAGTCGGTGGAGAGCTTCTGGAACTGCGCGACCCAGGTAGTGCCCTGTTCCAGGCCTATCTTCAGGCCGCACAAGTCTTCCGGCGCGCCGGGCTTGAGAGGGCTGCCGGCGGGTACCATGATTGCCGCGCCCGTGCGGGCATAAGGAATGGTCATGGCCTGGGCCTGGCGTTCGGGGGTGATGTACATGCCGGAAATGATCGCGTCGTAGTGCCCGGCATTCAGGCCCAGGATCAGATTGGGAAACTTGGTGTCGACGAACTCGGCCTTGGCGTCCAGTTGCTTGGC
This sequence comes from Pseudomonas eucalypticola, assembly GCF_013374995.1. Classification (NCBI taxonomy): domain Bacteria; kingdom Pseudomonadati; phylum Pseudomonadota; class Gammaproteobacteria; order Pseudomonadales; family Pseudomonadaceae; genus Pseudomonas; species Pseudomonas eucalypticola. Next base: position 904,972 of record NZ_CP056030.1, read on the forward strand.
AAGGGCATGGGCCAACTCCGGGTCGGAGCCCACCACGTTCTTGTCATTGTCGTAGGACTCGAATGGCGGGTAGGTGATTTCCATGCCTACCTTCAGTTGGCCTGGGGTAGCGGTGGTCGAGGCCAGGGCGGCACCGGCGCTCATCAGGCAGGCGGCTAGCAAGGTCAGGCGGGTCAGGTTGAACATGTATGCGCTCCAGGGTGGGGGAAGAATGGGCCGGCAGCCGTGTCAGGACGGCTGAACCTGTTTTTTCAGATGACCGAAACTCGAAGGCTTGCGGGCCTTGGCGGGTAGCTGCAGCTCACCGCTTTGCACACGCTTGCGCAGGTACTGGTAGGTCTGCAGCGCCTGGCTGTACATGTGTTCGCCGATGGCGATCTCTTCGTAATCCTGGGTGCCTTTGGCGAAGCGCGGCAGGGGTTTGATCTGGGTGTGGTAGTCGCAGGCGTAGAACAACGGAAAGGAATAGCGCTCCTGGCCGACCTTGCGTACCCGGTGGGCGGTGGCCACGAACGTGCCGGCGGTCATCACTTCCAGCATGTCGCCGATGTTGACCACGAACGCATCAGGGACGGGCGGGGCGTCGACCCATTCACCCAGGTTATTCATCACTTCGAGGCCCGGCTGGTCGGCCTGCAAAATGGTGAAGCACTCGTAGTCGGTGTGGGCACCAATACCCGGTGCGTCCGCGGCCTCGGCGTCGAAGGGGTAGTGAATCAGGCGCAGCTTCGACGGTGGGCGTGTCACCAGTGGGTCGAAATAGCCTTCATCCAGGCCCAGCGCCAGGGCAAACCCGTCGAACAGCTTGCGGCCCAACGCGAACACTGCGGCGTAGTAGGCCTGAACCGCCGTCTTGAAGCCTGGCACCGCGGGCCAGTGGTTGGGCCCCAGCAGCGGGGTCCTGGCCAGTACCAGCGGATCATCGGCCGGCACCTCGAAGCCCACATCGAAGGCCTCCTTGTGGTCGGGCTTGCCCTTGGAATAGACCTCCTCGCCTTCGGGGACAAAACCCTTGTGGGTATCCGACGCGCCGATGTAGTGCTGCATCTTCGCGTCCAGCGGTTGGGCGAAATAGTCCTGGGCGGCCTGGCGCAGGTTGTGGATAAGTTCGCGGGCGATGCCGTGGCCGGTGATATACAGGAAGCCAACCTCACTGGCTGCCCGGCCCAGTTGCTCAGCGACCGCCAGGCGGTGCTCCAGTTCGACGCTGAACAGCCCGGCGATATTCACCACCGGAATACTCGTGAAATTGGCCTTGGGCTCGGTATTGTTCATCAGGATTCCTCAGCGATGGGCACTACGAAAACGCTCGAAGTGGGCCCGCTCGGTGTGGGCCATCCACACGTTGAGCGACCACAGGTCGGCGACCGGGACGTTGGTGAAAGGCAGGTGATGCAGGTAGCCGTCGGCGCCAAACTCCGGCGTCAGGGTGCTGACCGTGTACCCGCGCTGGCGCTGGGCCTGCCAGATGGCTTCCCAATGGGTTTGGTGGAAGGCGAGTTCGCGCGCGTATTCCGGCGCGCCAGGGTGGGGAACCTGGGGCCCCTGGTCATAGCCGACCCGCGCCTGGATATGGTGTACCCGTTCGACGAAGGCACTGAGGTCATCCGCGGGGTCGTCGAGCAGGCGCTCGCAGGTGACCACCCAGTGGCTGATATCGCTGGTGAAGCGAAGCGCCGGCAATTGCCGGATCAGTTCCAGAGTGATCCATGGGTTAAATAGCGAGCGCGAGCGGTGAGTTTCGAAACTGAGGAACTGGCCATGCTTGTGGCCCAGTTCCAACGCCTGACCGAAGAAGTCTACTTGCTGCGCCAGCGGCCAGCGGTCATTGCCGGCCAGCACGTTGATAAAGCGCGGCGCCAGTTCGCCCGCCCATGCCAGCTTGCGGTCCAGGTCGTTCAGGTGGTCGGCTGGCAGGGCGGACTGTTGGGGCAGTACGTCATAGGCGGTGAAAAGAGTACAAATGTAACCCAGCGAGTTGGCCCGCAAAAACGCGGCCAGTTCGCCACGCTCGCGGGCCGCCAGCGGCAACCGCGCTTCCAGGCCGTCGAAGCCGGCGGCCTGCAGTTCTTCCAGGGCCTGGGCCCTGCTCGCGGTGTAGCCCCACAGGGTGCGGAATACTTCCAGCTTCATCAATGCTCCTCGTGCTACTCACAGGGCCCCGACGGCACGGGCCGGGGCATCGTTGGTGTGGGCAGTAGCAAAAGGGCACGCGGGTGGCCGGTTCTCTGCTGGAACCGGTCCGGTTGGATGAGCTGATCTTATGCAGGTCGTCGCTGCGCGAAGAATAGGAAAGCTTAAATCGATAGTTCAGAATTTCCACAACCAATAGGCGACTATTGATGCCTGATCGTCACCAGGGGCCTTTGAACTCCGCAGGGGCTATCTTGGCGCTGAAGCGGGCGTCGTGCCCTGCACGGTCGCTCAGGTAGGGGAAACCGTCCTCGACCAGGCGTCGAACCTTGCCGCCGTCAGCGCTGACCAGCGAGAGGTTGTCCACCTGCGAACCCGGTTCGGGCCGGGTCGCCCCCAACCCGTGTATTTCCCACAGCGGCGCATTAAAGGGGTTGAGCGTGTAAAGCCCCAGGTAGCCGTTGCGGCTCTTGTCCAAGGTATGGAACTGGAAAGGGTTGTTGTGCGCTGGCGGCTGGAATACCCGCAGGTTATAGCGATATCGCGGCGCACCGCAGCCCGTATTGCTGCGGTGGCAGGCAAACCAGAAATACAGGCTCACCAGCCTGCCGGCCACCTCGTCGAGGCCTAGCGCGATGCGCTTCATGCCCGAAAAGGTATCGCCCGCACTGCAATAGACCCAGCCATTGTCCAGGGCGGTGGGGGCCTGATCCAGGTAGGTCGCGCTCAGGCCATGCGGCTCAGGTCGGCCGTTGGGCAGTGTCCAATGCAGCGATGCATAGAAACTGAGTTCGGGTATCAATTCTTCAGGCATGGAACGTTCCTTGTTCACGTTTGGGAGGCCCAGGCTAACGTAGGCAGCCGCAGCCGAAAGCCTAATTAGATATCCCGGTTCCTAGTCGGCAAACCGAAGCGTCGGGTTCTCCCCGAGCAGAAACGGTCCATTCAACTCAGTCACTTCCCGAATGTAATCCCACAACAGGTTGATCCGCTTCAACTTGCGCAGATCTTCCCGGCAATACATCCAGAACTGCCGCGTTACGCTGATCTCGCCCGCCAGCACGGGCACCAGTTCGTTGGCCTGGGCCGCCAGAAAGCACGGCAGTATCGCCATGCCCCGGCCCTGGCGTGCGGCGACGTACTGGGCGATGACGCTGGTGCTGCGCAGGTTGGCGCTGGCCTTGGGCAGCAGGTTGGCGAGGTACAGCAACTCGGCGCTGAACGCCAGGTCGTCGACATAACTGATGAAGCGGTGGCCCGCGAGGTCGCGGCTATGGCGGATCGGCGGGTGGCGGTCCAGGTAGTCCTGGGTGGCATACAGTTGCAGGCGGTAGTCGCACAGCTTGCAGCACACATAGGGGCCATGCTCTGGCCGTTCCAGGGCGATGACGATGTCTGCCTCGCGTTTGGACAGGCTGATGAAGTGCGGCAGCGGCAGGATATCGATGCTGATGGCTGGGTAGCGGTCGATGAAATGGCTCAGTTGCGGGGTAATGAAGAAGCTGCCAAAGCCTTCGGTGCAGCCCATGCGTATGTGCCCCGACAACGCTACCCCAGACCCCGAGACTTGTTCACAGGCCATGTGCAGGGTGCTTTCGATAGCCTCCGCGTAGCCCAACAGGCGCTGCCCTTCAGCCGTGAGAATGAAGCCGCTGGTGCGCGACTTCTCGAATAGCAGGGTGCCCAGCGCTGCCTCCAGCGAGGTGATGCGTCGCGACACGGTGGTGTAGTCCACGCCCAGGCGCTTGGCGGCATTGCTGGCTTTTCGGGTACGCGCCACTTCGAGGAAGAACTTCAGGTCATCCCAGTTCAGGGCGCCCAGGGAGGTGATGTTTTTTTGCATGTTGGACCGGCTTTTATCCGCGTTCTTGTTAGATGTTTGCACATCTATACTCCAAGACAGAGCCATCACGCCATGCACAAAAACAATTACGCGGAGGTCTTGATGAACGTTTCTGTAACTGCCGGTATCCAGACAGTCAAGCTGCTGATCGACGGCGAATGGGTTCAGTCCCAGGCCAGTGAATGGCGCGACATCGTCAACCCGGCCACCCAGCAGGTGCTGGCCAAGGTACCCTTCGCCACCCAGGCCGAAGTGGACGCGGCAGTGGCGGCGGCGCAAAAAGCCTACGTCGGTTGGCGCAATACCCCGGTGGGCGCGCGCATGCGCATCATGCTCAAGTTCCAGGCGCTGATCCGCGAGCACAGCAAGCGCATCGCCCAGACCCTCAGCGCTGAACAAGGCAAGACCCAGGCTGACGCCGAAGGCGATATTTTCCGCGGCCTGGAGGTGGTGGAGCACGCCTGCTCCATCGGCAGCTTGCAGATGGGCGAGTTCGTGGAGAACGTCGCTGGTGGTGTCGACACCTACACGCTGCGCCAGCCCATCGGCGTGTGCGCAGGGATCACGCCGTTCAATTTCCCGGCGATGATCCCGTTGTGGATGTTCCCCATGGCCATCGTCTGCGGCAACACCTTCGTGCTCAAGCCCTCCGAGCAAGACCCGCTGTCCACCGTGCAACTGGTGGAGCTGGCGCTGGAAGCCGGCGTCCCGCCGGGCGTGCTCAACGTGGTGCACGGCGGCAAGGATGTGGTGGATGCGCTGTGCACCCACGCCGACATCAAGGCGATTTCCTTTGTCGGTTCGACGGCGGTGGGCACCCACGTCTACAACCTGGCCGGCCAGCACGGCAAGCGCGTGCAGGCGATGATGGGGGCCAAGAACCATGCCGTGGTGCTGCCCGACGCCAACCGTGAACAAACCCTCAACGCGCTGGTGGGCGCGGCCTTCGGCGCGGCGGGCCAACGCTGCATGGCGACCTCGGTGGCGGTGCTGGTGGGTGCGGCCAAACAATGGTTGCCGGAGCTCAAGGCGCTGGCGCAGAAACTCAAGGTCAACGCTGGCAGTGAGCCGGGCACCGACGTCGGGCCGCTGATTTCACGCCAGGCCAAGCAGCGGGTGCTGGGCTTGATCGACAGCGGCGTGAAGGAGGGCGCCATTCTGGAGCTGGATGGCCGCGAGGTGAACGTACCGGGCTTCGAACACGGCAATTTTGTCGGGCCGACGCTGTTCTCGGGGGTGACCACGGACATGCAGATCTACACCCAGGAAATCTTCGGCCCAGTGCTGGTGGTGCTGACCGTCGATACCCTCGACGAGGCCATCGCCCTGGTCAACCGCAACCCCTTCGGCAACGGAACGGGTCTGTTCACCCAGAGCGGCGCCGCGGCGCGCAAGTTCCAGAGCGAGATCGATGTCGGCCAGGTGGGCATCAACATCCCGATTCCGGTGCCAGTACCGTTCTTCAGCTTTACCGGTTCGCGTGGCTCCAAGTTGGGCGACCTGGGCCCGTACGGCAAGCAGGTGGTGCAGTTCTACACCCAGACCAAGACGGTAACGGCGCGCTGGTTCGACGATGACAGCGTCAACGACGGCGTCAACACCACCATCAACCTGCGCTAGGAGTCGGCCATGAACATCGCATTTATCGGCCTGGGCAACATGGGCGCGCCCATGGCGCGCAACCTGCTCAAGGCAGGGCATCACCTGTACCTGTTCGACCTGAACAAGGCCGTGCTGGCGGAACTGGCCGCCATGGGCGGCACCATCAGCACCTCGCCCAAGGACGCCGCGCAAGCGGGGGACCTGGTCATCACCATGCTGCCGGCGGCCGCCCATGTGCGCAGCGTCTATCTGAATGAGGATGGCGTGCTGGCGGGGATCCGCGCCGGCACGCCAGCGGTGGATTGCAGCACCATCGACCCGCAGACAGCCCGCGATATCTCCACGGCGGCGGCGCAGCAGGGCGTGGACCTGGGCGATGCGCCGGTGTCCGGCGGCACCGGTGGCGCGGCGGCGGGCACGCTGACGTTCATGGTCGGTGCTTCGGCGGCGTTGTTCGACACCCTGCACCCGGTGCTGGCGCAAATGGGCCGCAACATCGTGCACTGTGGCGAAGTGGGCACGGGGCAGATCGCCAAGATCTGCAACAACCTGCTGCTGGGGATTTCGATGATCGGGGTGTCGGAGGCCATGGCCCTGGGCAATGCGCTGGGCATCGACACCGGCGTGCTGGCGGGGATCATCAACAGTTCTACGGGGCGGTGCTGGAGTTCGGACACCTATAACCCTTGGCCCGGCATCATCGACACCGCGCCGGCGGCACGGGGTTACACCGGGGGGTTCGGTGCCGAGTTGATGCTCAAGGACCTGGGCCTGGCCACTGAAGCCGCCCGCCAGGCCCACCAGCCGGTGATCCTCGGCGCGGTGGCCCAGCAGTTGTACCAGGCCATGAGCCTGCGCGGCGAAGGTGGCCTGGACTTCTCGGCCATCGTGAAGGGCTACCAGAAGCCCTCCTGAAACCCCTGTGATCCGTCAGGGCGCCAGGCAGTCCACCAGCGCCCGGGCATGGCCAGGCAACGTGTCGAAATCGGCGCTGCACAGTAACAACCGCCGCGCCGCCCAGGGTTCGCGCAGGGCCCGGCCGGAAAACCGCAGCGCCCCCTGACAGCGATGTACCGCCGCTTGCGGCACGATACCCACGCCGGCGCCGGCAGCAACCATGCGCACCACGCCATCGAAGCCTTCGGCGCGGACCCGCACCTGCAGGCGTCGGCCGCAGCGCAGCGCCTGCTCCTCGACCAGAATACCCAGGGCATTGGTCGCCGCCAGGGCCACATGGCCGTGGGCGAGGCTGTCGATGAAGGTGGCGTCGGGGCGCGCGGCCAGGGGGTGGTCGGGGGGCATGATCAGCATCAACGGGTCATCGCGAAACGGCCGGGTCTGCAAACCATCCGTGTTCACCGCGTCGGAGATGATGCCCAAGGGGGCGGCACCCTGGCGCAAGGCCTGGGTAATGCGCAGGCTGGGCCATTCCTCGACATCCAGGTCGACACTGGGGTGGCGCTTGAGGAAGTCGCCCAGCAGTTCGGGCAGGTATTCGGTCAAGGCGGCGGTGTTGCACAGCAGTCGGATCTGGCCTTGCAGGCCCTGGGCATACTGGGCCATGTCGAATTGAAGGTGGTCTACCTGGCGCAGCACCCGCCGGCTGTGTTCGCCCAGTGCCTGGCCGGCAGCGGTGGGCCGCACGCCACGGCGGTTGCGCTCGAACAGGGCGATGCCCAGCGACGCCTCCAGGGCACGAATACGCGCGCTGGCCGCGGCCAGGGACAGGTGGCTGCGCTGGGCACCGGCGGTCATGTTGCCGCTGTCCAGGGTATGCAGGAAAAGCCGCAGGTCAGTGAGGTCGAAGTGCATGTCAGGCTCCAGCCTCAATCCTTGCAAGAGGCTGAATCAGTATATGGCAGATTTTCAACCGCCTGGGCGCCGTGCACCATGACGGCATGAATACTTTGTTTGCGCTGTATCAGGAAATGGGCTGGGGCTTGTCGCTGCTGGTGCTGGCGACCTTCCTGCTGGCAGGCACCGTCAAGGGGGTGATAGGCCTGGGGCTGCCGACCGTGTCGATGGGTTTGCTCGGGCTGGCTATGGCTCCGGCGCAGGCTGCGGCCTTGCTCATCGTGCCGTCGACGTTCACCAACCTCTGGCAATTGATGCTGGGCGGCCACCTGCGCAGGCTGCTCCTGCGCCTATGGCCGATGCTGCTGGCGATATTCGTCGGCACTGCAGCGGGCAGCCTGTGGCTGGGCATCGATGGCGGCCCTTGGGTGGTTCGGGCGTTGGGCGCGGCGCTGGTCCTGTACTGCCTGTGCGGACTGTTCCTGCCCACCCTGCGGGTGCCGCGCAAGCATGAACGCTGGCTGGGACCGCTGTGCGGCGTGCTGACCGGTATCGTCACCGCTGCCACCGGGGTCTTCGTCATGCCGGCGGTGCCTTACCTTCAGGCCCTGGGCTTGAGCCGGGACGAACTGGTGCAGGCACTGGGCCTTTCCTTCACGGTCTCGACCGTGGCGCTGGCGCTGGGCTTGCTGTGGCACGGACAATTGGGTGGTGGCGCACTGGGCGCCTCGTTGCTGATGCTGCTGCCGGCCCTGCTGGGCATGCAGTTGGGGCAGTGGTTGCGCCAGCGCATCAGCGCCGTGGTATTCAAGCGGGTATTCTTCGTCGGTCTGGCGCTGCTGGGCACACACCTGCTCATCAATGGCTGAAGGCCTGCAGCGCCTGCCTGGGTGGTAGCGCTTACGCCACCGCGCTGGACGGGCTGAGCATTTCAATGCGCTGGAATTCGAAGTCCACTTCCAGGTATTCCATGCGCTGCTCGGCGAAGGCAGCCATGTGCGGCAGCGCCGAATGCACGTCCAGGTCCGCCTTGGTGGCCCAGATTTCATAGAACAGAAACAGGGTGGGGTCGTTCAGGTCGCGCAGCATGTGGTACTCGATGCAGCCGGGCTCACTCCGACTGGCCTGCACATGCCCCAGGAACAGTTGGTGGAAGGCGTCGGCCATGTGCGGCTTGGTCTTGGCCTTGACGATAAAACCATATTGCTCGGTCATGGGGTTTCTCCGGATAGGGTGGCCTATAGTCTACCGGCAATAATAAGTTCGCATTCGTGCATCCATGGCAAATGTATTTTGCCCTGGCGTGGCTTACTCCGCCCGCGTGAGGCCGGTAAAGTGCGCTCCATTCCTTTACCGAGACCTTTTCCATGAAAAAGATTCTGTTGCTCAATGGCGGCAAGCAATTCGCCCATTCCGCTGGCCGCTACAACACCACCCTGCACGAAGCCGCCGTGGCTGTGCTCGACCATGCCGGGTTCGACCTGAAGACCACTTTCATCGACGGTGGTTATGACGTTGGTGAAGAAGTGCAGAAATTCCTCTGGGCCGACGTGATCATCTATCAGATGCCGGGCTGGTGGATGGGCGCGCCGTGGACCGTGAAGAAGTACATCGACGAAGTCTTCACCGAAGGCCACGGCAGCCTGTACGCCAACGACGGCCGCACCCGCTCCGATGCCTCGCAAAAGTACGGCAGCGGTGGCCTGGTGCATGACAAGCGCTACATGCTGTCGCTGACCTGGAACGCCCCGCAGCAAGCGTTCGACGACCCTACCGACTTCTTCGAGGCCAAGGGCGTTGACGCGGTGTATTTCCCGTTCCACAAAGCCAACCAGTTCCTGGGCATGAGCGGCCTGCCGACCTTCCTGGCCGTGGACGTGATGAAGCGCCCGAACATCGAGGCCGACGTCGAGCGCTACAAGGCCCACTTGGCCCAAGTGCTGGGTTTCAACCTGTAAAAAGCCGGCCCACAGGGTAAAGTACATGACCAGTGTGGGCGCCGCCCTGTCGGCCAGCTTTTCAGGAAAAACCAGGTTGAAAGCCAGATCCGACGAACTCCAGGTATTCATCTCGGTCATCGAGTGCGGTTCCATCTCGGCGGCCGCCGAACAGGTCGGCCAGACCCCCTCGGCTATCAGCCGAACCCTGTCGCGGCTGGAAACCAAGCTCGATACCACCCTGATCAACCGAACGACCCGGCGCATGGACCTGACCGAAGAGGGCAAGTATTTCTTCGAGCGCGCCAAGCAGATCCTGCAGCAAATGGAATAGCTGGAAGAGCGCCTGGCCCTGCGTCATCAAACCCCTTCCGGCCGCCTGCGGGTCAATGCCGCCGCGCCGTTCATGCTGCATGCCATCGTTCCCCACATGGGGGAATTTCGCGCACGTTTCCCCGATATCAGCCTGGAGTTGAACACCGACGACCTGTTGATCGACCTGCTGGAGCAGAGCACGGACGTGGCCATCCGCATCGGCGTGCTGGCGGACTCCACCTTGCACGCTCGCCTGTTGGGCCGCAGCCCATTGAACATTCTCGCCAGCCCCGAGTACCTTCGCCGCCGAGGCACACCGCTGCAAGTAGAAGACCTTGATGAGCACAGCCTGCTGGGCTTCACCCAGCCCGACCACCTGAACCAGTGGCCGCTGCGCAATGCCGACGGCGACCGCTGGCCGGCCAGCCCGAGCCTGTCCGCTTCCAGCGGCGAGACCCTGCGCCAGCTGGCGCTGGCCGGCGAGGGCATCGCCTGCCTGTCCGACTTCATGACCCGCCATGACATCGACCAAGGCCGCCTGGTGCCGCTGCTGGCCCAAGCCAACAGTGGCTACCGCCAGCCGATCCACGCGGTGTACTACCGCAACTCGCAGTTGGCCCTGCGCATCCAGTGCTTCCTGGATTTCATGCAGGAAAAGCTGGCCCCCTATGCACACCCGCAAACGTGAACAGCGGTGCGTCTTTGCCAATGTAGGGGTTGAATCCTTGCCCTTCATGAGCCTAACTGTTGCCTCGAACCCATAACAACAGTAAGGACACCCGATGCGTATTGTGTTGTTCAAGACCCTTGCCCTGAGTGCCGCCATCTTCGCCAGCACCCCTTCCTGGGCCGCATTGCTGGACCATGGCGCGGTGGCGGCCCCCGACCAATACGGCGCCAAGGTAGCGGCGCAGATCCTCAAGAAAGGCGGTAACGCCGTCGACGCCGCGGTGGCCACGGCCTTCACGCTGGCCGTCACCTATCCCGAGGCCGGCAACCTGGGGGGCGGTGGGTTCATGACCCTCTACGTCAAGGGCAAACCCTACTTCCTCGACTACCGTGAGACCGCGCCAAAGGCCGCCAGCCGCGACATGTACCTGAACGAAAAAGGCGAGGTCATCGAAAACCTCAGCCTGGTGGGCGCCAAGGCCAGCGGCGTGCCCGGCACCGTGCTGGGGCTGTGGGAGGCGCACAAGCGCTTCGGCAAGTTGCCCTGGGCCGAGCTGCTGACCCCGGCCATCGGCTATGCCAAGGAAGGTTTCACCGTCGCCGACAAACAGTTCCAGTACCGCCAGGACGCGCTCAAGCTGTTCAGCGGCAAGACCAACTTCAACGACTACTTCGGCACCATGAAGCCCGGGCAGACCTTCCGCCAGCCAGAACTGGCGCAGACCCTGGAGCGTATCGCCGACCAGGGCGCCAAGGACTTCTACCAGGGCAAGACCGCCGACCTGCTGGTGGCGCAGATGCAGGCCGACCAAGGCCTGATTACCAAACAGGACCTGCAGGACTACAAGGTCAACTGGCGTGAGCCGCTGCACATCGATTGGCGCGGCAACATCATCTATACCGCGCCGCTGCCCAGTTCCGGCGGTATCGCCCTGGCCCAGTTGCTGGGCATCAAGGACATCCGCAAGGACGATTTCAAGGGCGTGGCCCTCAACTCCGCGCGCTATATCCACCTGCTGGCCGAAATCGAGAAGCGCGTATTCGCCGACCGCGCCAACTACCTGGGCGACCCGGACTTCAACGACGTCCCCGTCAACAAGCTGATCGCCCCGGCGTACCTGCTCAAGCGCGCGGATGAAGTCAATCCCACCGCCATCTCGGCCACCGATGACGTCAAGCCTGGCCTGGAAGCCCACCAGACCACGCACTTCTCCATCGTCGACCATGACGGCAACGCCGTCAGCAACACCTACACCCTCAACTGGGACTACGGCAGCGGCGTCGTGGTCAAGGGCGCGGGCTTCCTGCTCAACGACGAGATGGACGATTTCAGTTCCAAGCCAGGCGTGGCCAACTCGTTCGGTGTGGTAGGCGGCGACGCCAATGCCATCGAACCGGGCAAGCGCATGTTGTCCTCCATGAGCCCCACCCTGGTGACCCGTGACGGCCGGGTCACCCTGGTGGTCGGCACGCCGGGCGGCTCGCGGATCTTCACCTCCATTTTCCAGGTGCTCAACAACGTGTACGACTACCAGTTGCCGCTGACCAAGGCGGTGGCAGCCCAGCGCGTGCATCACCAGTTGTTGCCCAAGGACACCCTTTACTACGACAGCTTCGCGCCGTTGACCGGGCCGGTTGCCGATGAGCTCAAAGCCATGGGCTACACCCTGGAAGACCAGGGCTGGGAGATGGGCGACATCCAGGCCATCAAGGTCACCGGCAAGAAAGTCGAAACCGCGTCCGACCCGCGCGGCCGTGGCGTTGGCTTGCTGGCCAAGTAGGCAGCGGCTTCGCGCCGGGGCCGCGGCCCCGGCGGGAAGTTCATGAATTTCCCCCGGTACTAGCGGTAAGATGGCCCTTTTTCAGCCATTGGGCCGGGCAGTCAGCCGGCAAACCAGGAATGCCCATGAAACGCGTCGCCCTTGCCGTTGCCCTCGCAGCCATCGCTGCCTGCGCCCACCAGCCCGCGCCAGCGCCTGCTGCCCCCGTGGCCAAGGCCCAGCCGACGCTGAAGGTGCCCACACCCGTGGACAAAGGCAACCAGCTGATGTTCGACATGGTCAAGCGCACGCCGCTGAGCAACAGCGTGATGCGTGACGGCGACCAACTGAGCTTCATGGTGCTGCGCGCCAAGGACGATACCTTGCGCCAGGATATCGCCATGCAGATCCAGGCGTCTTGCGTCGAGCCATCGGCCAGGTTGATGTACATCGATGGCGGCAAGCGTTCCTACGTGAAAAGCCAGGACGGCCTGTACATGCCCGCTGTGCGGATGCGCAAGGACGTGGCCGAAGCGCTGCTGAAAAACCCTGATTTCGTCGAGGCCTGCCGCAACACGCCCAAGCCGGACTGGCGTGTGGTGCGCACCGCCGCCAACGGTCAGCAGACCCTGATCGACCGCAACAGTCTCAAACCCCAAGGCGACAGCCTGCGTTTCTGGACCGCCTGGGACGAGCCGGTGACCACCTTCGACCTGCCGTACTACGCGCCCATGGCGCAGAAACGTGAGTACGTGGCCGTGGACTGCAAGCAGCAGACCCTCAAGGTACTGTCCGGTTTTGACCTGGACGAGCGCAACCGCGTGACCGATGGCATCATCCACTTCGTGCCCCAGGCCGAACCGCTTGCCGGCGATGTGGATAACCGCGCCACCTACAAGGCCGTATGCGCCAGCCCCGAAGCGCTGGCGGAGCTACCCGTGTTCAGCCCGCGCCTGAAGGCGCCCCTGGCCGGTCCATACCCTGGCGTGATGGCCTTGCCGCTGGCCGCCATCAAAGCGCTGAACATGCCGGCCGCGCACAAGGCGCTGAACTACCTGGCCGAAACGGGTACCGCCAACGGCCCCAACGGCCCCGTGCCGCTGGACGTCGAAACCTTCCTGCAACGCGACGCTGCCAGCGGGCAGTTGGCCGTGCGCTCGCGCAGCGACAGCTTCGACAGTAGCGAGATTTCCTTTCGTGGCCTGTTCTCGTTGGCCAGCAAGACCACGTTCCATGGCCTGGACACCGTGTTTGAAAGCAGCGCAGTGATCGACGCGCAGTTCCATGGCGACTGGCGGGCGATGCCGGTGGGCGGCACCCTGGGCCTGAACCTGGACACCAGCGCCGTCAGTGCCAACGCCGGCGCCGTCATCACCCGCACCACGGTGCAATGCGCCATCAAGGGCGAGGGCAGCGCCAGCAAGGTCAACCCGCGCTTGAGCGGCCAGGCCAAACTGTTGCGCTGCACCGTGGACAGCGACAAGCATCAGAGCGTCGATACCCTTTACTACTTGGAAGACTACGGTTACTTCTATCAGTCGGGTACCGACAAGAACGACCATTACTACAGCGAGCGCCAACTGCGCACGGTGCATTGATCTGTAGCGGCCCCCACAGGTGCTTCATGGAGAGAATACCTATGCAACGTCTGCCCCTGGCGCTGCTCGTCACCCTCGTGGCCGGGTGCGCGCAGCAAGCGCCGCAACCTGAAGCGCCCAAGGCCCACGAGCCGAGCGAAGCGCAGAAAATGCTTAGCGACACCCTGGCCCTGCCGCCGGTGCCCGAATCGATAATGCGTGAAGGCGACACGCTCAGCTACCTGGTGGTACCACCGGTTACCGCGCAGCAGCCTTATCCATTCGCGACCCAGGTGGCGGCGTCGTGTACCACGTTCGACGCCAGCCTTGCCTACGTTCAAGGCGAGAAACGCGTGTACTTCGGCAGCAGCAATGGCCGCTACATGCCGGCGCGCAGTGTGCCCGAGGAGCTGGCCGAGCCGCTGAAAACCAATGCTGCCTTCAAGGCTGCCTGCCAGGCCACGGCCAAGCCCGATTGGAAGGTGGTCAAGGGCGGCACGGATGTGTTCTGGGTGTTGCTGGACCGCAACAGCCTCACGCCCCAGGGTAGCGAAATTCGCTTCTGGGCGGCGCTGGACGAACCTGCCATCACCCTGGGCCGGCCATACGGCGCGCCCAGCGCGCAAAAGCGCGAACACTATGCCGTGGATTGCGCCAAACAGAGCTATCGCCTGTTGATGGGCTATGACGTGGATGAGCGCAACCAGGTAACTGACGGCAAGCTGTTCAAGGACCCACAGCCCCAGCCCATCAGCAGCGGCGTGGCGCAATACCAGACGCTCTTTCGCACGGTGTGTGGCGGCACCGATGGCGTGGCTGCCCTTGCTGCCTACACCCCGCGCACCAAAGCGCCGCTTGACGCGCCCTTGCCAGCAGTAGGGGCGGTACCGCTCACGGCCATCAAGCACCTGAACCTGACGCCGCCGGCCAAGCAGCTCAAGCAAACCCTGGAAACCGGCATGGCCAATACGGCCAAGAGCAACCTGCCGATTCGCGAGGAACGCTTCATTCAGGTAGACAAGGCCAGCGGCCAACTGGGGGTGCGCGTGCGCGCCGACAGCTATGAAGGCAGCGAAGTGAGTTTTCGTGGGCTGATCTCGCTGGCGCAGAAAACCCGATTCTTCGGCAAGACGCCGATGAGCGAAGAAGCCATGCTCACCAACCTGACCTTCACCGGTGACTGGCAGCAGATGCCCGTTGGCAAGGAGCTGACCTACACCACCCAGGGCAAGCGCAAGAACTCGATGATGGGTGACCTGGGCGAAAGCCGGCAAGTGGTCAAGTGCCAGGTGGACAGCGAGGCACCGGCGGCGCAGATCAATGCCAGCCTCAGCGGGCAGGCGAAGAAACTGCGTTGCAGCGGCGAAGGGGACAAGTACAACCGCGTGGACACGGTGTGGTACCTGGAGGACTACGGGTATTTCTTCAAGCAGGGCACCGACAAGAATGCGCTCTACTACGATGAGCGCACGCTCGAGACGGTCCAGTAACCCCCTTCCCGCGCTTCGCCCGGCCGGGCGAAGCGCGGGAAAAGGCCGCCGCTGTCTACACGCGGAAGTGGCTGACCATCATCTGCAACTGCCCACCCAGGCGTGCCAGCTCGACGCTGGACGCTGCGGTTTCTTCGCTGGCCGCGGCGGTCTGTTCCGATACATCGCGCACGTTGATGATGCTGCGGCTGATCTCTTCGGCCACCGAGCTCTGTTGCTCGGCCGCCGCGGCGATCTGCTGGTTCATCAGCTGGATGTTGGACACGGTGCGGGTGATGTTTTCCAGTGATACACCGGCCTGGCGGGTCAGGGCCACGCTGCTGTCGGTCAGCTCGCGGCTGCTGAGCATCACGTTGGCGACTTGCTGGGTACCGGTCTGCAGGCCGGCTACCAGGCCTTCGATTTCCTCGGTGGACTTCTGCGTGCGCTGGGCCAGGCCCCGCACTTCGTCGGCCACCACGGCAAAGCCCCGGCCAGCCTCGCCGGCGCGGGCCGCTTCGATGGCGGCGTTCAACGCCAGCAGGTTGGTCTGCTCGGCCACGGCCTTGATCACGTCCATGACCTTGCCGATCTTGTCGCTTTCCTTCTGCAACTCCCCCATGGCTTCGGTGGAGCGCTTGACCTCACTGGCCAGGCGCTCGATCTGGTCGATGGCCTGGTTGACCACCTTGTCACCGTCACGGGCCTGGCCGTCGGCGTCGGTGGCGGCCATGGAAGCCTGCTCGGCATTGCGCGCCACTTCCTGCACGGTCGCGGTCATTTCATGCATGGCCGTGGCCACCTGGTCGGTCTCCACTTTCTGATTGTTGACCCCGGCGCTGGTCTGCTCGGTCACGGCGGACAGCTCTTCCGCCGCGCTGGCGATCTGGGTCACGCCGTCGCGGATGCTGGTGATCAGCTCGCGCAAGGTGGTGCCCATGTTCTGGATGCCTTGTTGCAGCACGCCCAGCTCGTCCTTGCGGGTCACCCGCAATGTCTCGGTCAGGTCGCCGTCGGCGATACGCTTGACCGCTATCAGGGTGTCCTGAAGTGGCCGGGTGATCTGGCGGGTGATGATCAGGGCTGCGGCAATCCCGAAGAACAGCGCCAGCAGGGTGGCAATGGTCTGCACGGTACGGGCCTGGGCGCTTTCGCTGTCGCGGCGGTCGAGCTGGATCTGGTACAGGGCATCGCTCAGGCGCACGATTTCACTACCCTGATCGGTCATTTCCTTGCGCGCCTGGACGATGTCGGCATTGGCGCTCTTGAAGCTGGTCAGCGCCTGGCGATAACTGGCGACCGAGGTTTCGTACTGGCGCAGGTTCTCCGGTTGCGAGGCCAGCGCGGCCTGGAGCGCCGGCAGCCCGGCCTGTGCGGCATCCAGGCGGGCAAACGCAGCCTGCTCGTTGGCGGCGCTGGCATCGGCCAGGTAGCCGCGCACTTCATAGCGCACCACCAGCAGCAATTCCTTGGCCTTGTCCACGGCCAGTACTTCATCCAGGCGGCGGTCGGCCTGGACGCCCTGGCTGATCTTGTCCAGCGCCGCGAAGGCGCTGGCAGCGGTGTCGTTCAGGCCTTGGCGCGCAGCGTTGCTGGTGCGGTAGGCGGCACGCATCTTGTTCAGCGAAACCTTGTAGGCTTCCAGCTGACCGTTCTGCTCCTTGAGCAGCTTGATGTTCTCCGGGCTCTTGAACGTGCCGAGGATTTTCTGCTGTTGGGCTTCGAAGCCGTCCAGGGTGGTTTGCACCAGTTGCGCGGCCGTGTCGTCGCCGTTGGCGAGCATGTATTGCAAACGCGCCACGCGCAGTTTGGTCAGGGCAGAGTTGAGCTGGGTGATGTCACTCATCCAGTTGCTGCGGTCGATGAGCCCGCCCATGCTGTTCCAGCCTGTCAGGGCCAGCAGGGTCGTCAGGACCAGCACCAGGCCGAAGCCCAGGCCGAGTTTTTTGTTCACGCTGATGTTGGCAAACCAACTGTTCATGCATTCCCTCCAGAAACGTTTGTGCGCTACTTGATCGTTGGTTGCTGGGGTGCATTTTCTTATCGTTGGCGGCCAGCAGATTTTTTCTTCTTAGGCACGGAGTATCGGCGGCGGGAGGGGAAACATGAAAATTTAGTCATGACCGTTGGGCGGACAATCGAATCGCTGCCCCCCTTCAACAGGGGGGCAGGGCGTTCAGGCGAATTCTTGCAGAGCGTCGTTCACGGCGCCGAGGAAATACGCGTGGGAGGCGCGGTCGAAGAGGATCTGGAAGGTGGGCACGGTATCGCCGCCGAGATTGATCACGATCACGTTGATTCGCGCCGCCGAAGTCTGCGCCACCGCACCGGGGCCGAAGGCCTCGGGCCGCAGGTCGACGCCGCACAGCTTGGCCATCAGCGCCGGCAACTGATGGCCACTGAGCTGTATCCAGGCATGGCTGTCGTGGCGCGGCAGCAGGTAGTTGGCGCTGTGGTCCAGCTCCCAGCGGGCTTCTTCGTCGGCGATGCGCTGGCCCGCGTCGGCCAGGCTGCCGAGCAGAAAGTATTCGGTGGAGGAGAGCCGCGCTATGTGGCTGCCATCGGCTTGGGTGACCGCACGGTTGGGAGCATCGGGTAGCACGAAGCCACGCTGGCGCAGATAGTCGGCACTCTGGGCACCACGAAAACCGACCCTCGGCACGTCGGTGAGGTCGAGAAGAACGCAGCGTTGCAGGGCCGGTTGGCCGATGTACGTTTCAGCTTTCAGACTGGACATGGCTTACAGCTCCTGGCGCAGGTTGTCAGGGTCGAAGAAGGGCAGTTTCACTACGGTGGCCTGGACCATGATGCCGCCTTCCACACGGATGGGAATGTGTTGGCCAGGCTGGCTCTGGTCAAAGCCCGCATAGGCGAGGCCGATGACCTGCCCCAGGGTTTCGGAGTATTCGCATGAGGTGACGTTGCCGCTGATGTCCGGCCCGCTCAGTACCAGGTGACCTTCCAGCGGCTGCACACTGCCCTTGGGCAGGGTGAAGCCCACCAGCTTGCGGGTCATGGGCTGGGCTTCCAGGATGTCCACCGAGCGGCGGCCGATGAAAAACGGCTTGTTGCGGCTGACCGCCCAACCCATGTCGATCTCGGCAGGGTGGGTCATGCCATCGGTGTCCTGGCTGATGATCACATGGCCTTTTTCCAGGCGCAGCAGGCGCTGGGTTTCGACGCCGAAGGGGCGAATGTCGAAGGCCTTGCCGGCGTCCATCAACGCGTCCCACAGTGCCAGCGCGTGGCGGGCGGGCACGTGGATTTCATAGCCCAGCTCGCCGACGAAGCCTACCCGCAACAGCCGCGCCTTGATCCCGGCCACGGTGCCCTGACGCACGGCCAGGTAAGGGAAACCGGCGGGCGACAGGTCCAGGTCGGTGCACACTTTTTCCAGGACTTTGCGCGCATCCGGCCCCGCCACGTTCACCGCCGAAATGGCTGCCGTGACGTTGGCGATGTCGACGTTCAGCCGCCACTGCGCATTCCACTTGAGCATCTGCTGGTAGATGCGGTCGACACCGCTGGTGGTGGCGGTGACGTAGAAGTGGTTCTCAGCGAAGCGTGCGCACACACCATCATCGATTACTACGCCGTGCTCGTTGGTCATCAGTGCGTAGCGCGAACGGCCCACAGGCTGCTTGAGGAACGCGAAGGTGTACATGCGGTTGAGCAGTTCGGCGGCGTCCGGGCCGCGCACGTCCAGGCCGCCCAGGGTCGACACATCGATGATGCCGACCTTGTTGCGCACATGCAGCGCTTCGGCCTGCATGCACTGCTCGCGTTGCGAAGCCTTGCCGTAAAACGCCGGCCGCTGCCAGATACCGGCAGGCATCATTTTCGCCCCGGCTTCCAAATGGCGGCGGTGCAGGGGCGTCTGGCGGTAGGGGTCGAAGGCACGGCCGGCGACATGGGCGAGTTTCTCCGCCACGAACGGCGGCCGCGCGGTGGTGACCCCCGTTTCACTGATGTTGCGCTGGGTGGCCTGCGCCACCAGCCGCGCCGTGGGCAGGGCCGAATGACGGCCCTGGGACGGCCCCATGCCGACGGTGGAGTAGCGCTTCACCAGTTGCACGTCACGGTAGCCGATCTTGGTGGCGTTGATGATGTCCTGCACTTGCAGGTCTTCATCGAAGTCGACGAAGTCCTTGCCCTTGGGGTGCGGGAAAATCGGCCAGGGGAAGTTGACCCGCGCTTCGGGCGCCAGGTTGACACGCGCCTGTGCGTTCCGGCCCAGGGCGGTGACGATATCGGCGGCGCAGTTGGTGGCGTCGCTGAGCACGTTGTCCAGGCTGTGGCAGCCGTTCACCGAGCCGGCCACATGCACAATCCTCGGCAGGCCGCTGAGGGTGAATTCGGCCAGTTGATCGTCATAGGCCAGCTTGCCCCCGGCCTGGCACAGCAGTTGGTAGACGGGCATGTAGCCGCCGGACATGCATAGCAGGTCGCAATCCAGTTTCAGCGCGCTGCTGGCCACCTGGCCCTGGCCGGTGATCTTGCGCAGCTCTACGCCGTTCACGTGGCGCATGCCGCTTTCGTGCAGGGCTTCGAACACCGTGGTGTCGACATGCAAGGTGATGGCACGCTGCTCCAGTGCGCGCAGCAGGGCGCGGTCGGCGGGGCCGTTGCGCAGGTCGACCACGGCGGCCACTTTCACGCCCTGCTCGTGCAGGTCCAGGGCGGCCAGGTAGCCGTCATCGTTGCCGGTCAGCACCACGGCGGTGTTGCCCGGTTTTACCGCATACAGCTTCATCAGCCGTTGGGCGGCGCTGGTCAGCATCACCCCGGGCAGGTCGTTGTTGCGGAAAACCACCGGCTGGTCGAACGAGCCGCTGGCGATCAGGCAGTGGCTGGCGCGAACTTTATACAGGCGCTTGCCCTGAATCACCGGCAGGTAGTTGTCGGTGAACCAGGCGTTGCAGGTGGCCTGTTTGAGCACCTGGATGTTGGCGTGGTTCTCCACGGCGGTGACCAGTTCGCGGCGCAGGCTTTCGCCGCGTACGCCCTCGATGTCGAAGCGCGCATAGGTCAGCGAGCCACCGAGGATCGGGCTTTGCTCGATCAGCAGCACCTTGGCCCCGGCATTGGCCGCACTGAGGGCAGCTTGCAGGCCGGCGGGCCCGGCACCGATCACGGCCAGGTCGGTGAACAGGTAGGCCTTGTCGTAATACTCGGGCTGGAACTTGAGGTCCAGCACGCCTAGCCCGGCCTTTTTGCGAATGATCGGCTCCCACACCTTCCACATGCCCTTGGGCTTGTAGAACGAGCGGTAGTAGAAGCCCACCGGCATGAACTTGGAGAACTTGCCCAGCCAGGCGTCCTTGTCGTTATCCAGAGTGCCGTTGAAGTTCTGCCCGGTGGCGGCCAGGCCCTGTACCAGCGGCTGCATGTCGGCCAGTACATTGGGCTCACTCGGCAGTTGTACCAGGCTGTTGGCGTCCTGGCCGGCCATGCTCAGCGGGCCGCGCGGGCGGTGGTATTTGAACGAGCGCGACAGCAGGAAGCGCCCGTTGGCCAGCAGCGCGCTGGCGATGCTGTCGCCGGCGAACCCCTGGTAGGGCTTGTCGTCGAAACTGAAGGTCAGCGGCTGGTCGCGGTCGATCAGCAGGCCCATGGGGGCGGGGAGGCGGCTCATCCTGCGATCTCCTTGGCGGCGAATTCCACGCGGGTGGTGAAGACTTCCTGCGGGTCGAAGGTCCGGATGATCTCGTCAGTGACCGTGTGGCGCTCTGCCAGGAACCAGTAGCTGGACGGCGTGTGCATCCACCATTCGCGCACCACGCCGGCGATGTTGTCGCAGTTGAACACGTAGTCGGCCCATTGCGCGTCAGTGCAGGTGACGGGGTCGGGCATGGCCTTGAACTCGCCGCCGTAGGTGAATTCGCTGATGTTGCGCGGCCCGTTGAGCGGGCAAATCATGATTTTCATCGTCCGGTCCTCAGTGGCTGGCCGCGGTGGCGCCCATTTCGTTGACTTGCTTGAAGGTGCTGAAGCGGGCCAGGCCGAAGGGCTTGATCAGCTCCGGCACCTTGCCGCCGCTGGCCACCAGTTCGGCCATGGTCTTGCCGCAGATGGGCGTGGCCTTGAAACCCCAGGTGCCCCAACCCGCGTCCAGGTAATAGTTCTTCACCGGTGACAGGCCCATGATCGGGCTGTAGTCCGGGGTCATGTCGGTGATGCCCGCCCATTGCCGCATCAGCTTGGCGTTGGCCAGGAACGGGAACATCTCGATGGCATGGGCCAGCAGGCTTTCCTTCAGGTCCAGGGTAGAGCGGGTATTGAACAGCGGGTAAGGGTCGGAGCCGCCGCCGAACACCACCTCGCCACGGCTGGTTTGCTGCACGTAGCAGTGCAGCGCCGAAGAACTCACCAGCGGGTCGAGGAACGGCTTGAACGGCTGGGTTACCATGGCCTGCAACGGGAAGGTCTGGATGGGGGAGCGGATGCCGGCCTTGGCCATCATCAGCGAACTGTGCCCGGCGATAGCCTGCACCGCGCAGCCGCACCGGATGGTGCCGCGGTTGGTTTTCACGGCGGTGATGGCGCCGTTCTCGATCACCAGTTCCTGCACTTCGGTGAGCTGGTGGATCTCCACCCCGCGCTTGGCGGCCTGCTTGGCATAGCCCCAGGCCACGGCGTCGTGGCGGGCGGTGGCACCGTCCATGTGCCACAGCCCGGCCAGCACTGGCAGGTGGCCGGGGTCCAGGTTGAGGCTGGGCACCAGTTCGCGGATCTGCTGGCGGTCGATCATTTCGGTGCGCCCGCCAAAGTGCTTGTTCACCTCGGCGCGCTGGCGGAACGAGCGCACGGTGGCGTCGGTGTGCGCCAGGGTCAACTGGCCCCGGTGCGAATACATGATGTTGAAATCGAACTCGTTGGACAGGCCTTCGAACAGCCGTACCGACTCGGCATAGAACTTCACGCCTTCGCTGGTCAGGTAGTTGGAGCGGATCACGGCCGTGTTGCGCGCGGTGTTGCCGCCACCCAGGTAGGCCTTTTCCAGCACGGCAATGTTGGTGATGCCATGGTACTTGGCCAGGTAATAGGCCGTGGCCAGGCCATGGCCGCCACCGCCGATGATGACCACGTCATAGGAGGGCTTGAGTTCCTTGGGCGCAGGCAGGTCGACCTCGACCGGGTACTCCGAGCTGAGCCCGTATTTCAGCAGGTTGAAGGGCATGGGGCCTCCGGCAGACTGCGTGGGGTGGCCTGCTGCAGCGCAGCGGTCAAGGTGTTTTTCATCAGAAAGGCGATGGTCATGGGCCCTACGCCCCCGGGTACCGGGGTGATGGCGCTGGCCACGGGCAGGGCGCTGTCGAAGTCGACGTCGCCCACCAGGCGGCTGCGGCCCTGGTCTTCGATGCGGTTGATGCCCACGTCGATGACCACGCACCCGGGCTTCAGCCAACTGGCGTCGATCATGCGCGGGCGGCCCACGGCGGCGATGACGATGTCGGCCTGGCGGCACAGTTGCGCGGCGTTCTGGCTGCGCGAATGCAGCACGGTGACCGAGCAATGGGCCTGCAAGAGCAGGGCGGCCATGGGCTTGCCGACGATGTTGGAACGGCCGATGACCACGGCATGCCTGCCGCTCAGGTCGCCGAGGGTGTCGTGCAGCAACTGCATGCAGCCGCTGGGCGTGCACGGGGTCAGCACCTCGCGGCCCTGGCTCAGGCCGCCGACGTTTTCACTGTGGAAACCGTCCACGTCCTTGCCGGGGGCGATGGCCTGCAGCACGCGGTTTTCATCTATATGGGCCGGCAGCGGCAATTGCAGCAGGATGCCATTGACCTGGGCATCGGCATTCAAGCGTGCGATCAGCGCCAGCAACGAGGCCTGGCCGGTGTCGGCCGGCAGGCGGTATTCCAGCGAGCGGATGCCGGTCTCTTCGGCGCGCAGCACCTTGTTGCGCACATACACCTGGCTGGCGGGATCATCGCCCACCAGGATCACCGCCAATCCCGGCTGGATGCCCAGTGCGGCGATATCGTGCTTGACCTGCAATAACACGCGGGCTGCGGCGGCCTTGCCGTCGATCACTTTGAGGCTGTTCACCGGAAGATCACCGTGCGGTCCTGGTTGAGGAACACCCGGTGCTGCAGGTGGTATTTCACCGCCTTGGACAGGGCCACGGTTTCAGTGTCGCGGCCGATGGCCACCAGGTCGTCGGGCAGGTAGGCGTGGTCCACGCGCTGAACTTCCTGCTCGATGATCGGGCCTTCGTCCAGGTCGCTGGTGACGTAGTGGGCCGTGGCGCCAATCAGTTTCACGCCGCGCTGGTAGGCCTGGTGGTAGGGCTTGGCGCCCTTGAAGCCGGGCAGGAACGAGTGGTGGATGTTGATGGCCCGCCCCGACAGTTGCCGGCACAGGTCGTCGGACAGAATCTGCATGTACCGCGCCAGCACCACCAGGTCGGTGCGGGTGTCGTCCACTACCTTCATCAGCTCGGCTTCCTGCTGGGCCTTGGTGTCTTTGGTCACGGGCAGGTAGATGAAGCGAATGCCCTCGCGTTCGGCCATGGGCCGCAGTTCCAGGTGGTTCGAGACGATGGCGGTGATGGTCATGTCCATCTCGCCTTTGTGGTAGCGGTACAGCAGGTCGGTGAGGCAGTGGTCGAACTTGCTCACCATCAGAAGCACGCGCATGGGCTGGCTGTTGTCGTGCAGCTCCCAGTCCATGTCGAACTTGCCCGCCACGTCGACAAAGCCGGCCTTGAGCTGGGCGATATCCCCTGCATGGCCATCGTTGAAGCGGAACACCGCCCGCATGAAAAACCGCCCGCTCAGTTCGTCGTCGAACTGCGCCATCTCGCCGATGTAGCACGCGTTGCCCGCCAGGTACGACGTCACGGCGGCCACGATGCCCGACGTGGCTGGGCAGCTGATCTTGAGAATGAATTGGTGTTTTTCGTGTTGCATGGCTTGTCCTCGGAGAAGGTGGCGGCAGCGCATCGCAGGGCGAAAAGAAGCATTCCGCAGGAAATTGCCTGCGGGGAATAAAATATTCTTGGATGGGATTTATAGGGGAAAGCGAGGAGGGCGTCCAGAGGTTCTGGAAACTTTTTTAACTGACAGGAATTTTTTGCTTTTTCGGCGCTTGTGGATCGGGCGAAGCTCGGAAAGAAAACCCCACGGTCTGGCTGTAGATCAGCGGTGTTCTTTTCCCGAGCTTCGCCCGGTCCCACAGAGGGGGGCGGCGGTGTGCCGGCTAGGGGGTGTCGGTGCCGTAATTCATGATCGACAACAGCTTGATCGGCACCTGCACCAATTGCTCGGGGCCATGGGGTATCTCGCCATCGAAGGTCAGGCTGTCACCCGCCTCCATGCGGTACAGCTGGTTGCCGTGCCGGTAAATCAGTTCGCCTTCCAACAGGTGCAGAAACTCGGTACCCGGGTGCGAGAAGGTCGGGAACTCCTCGCTGGCGTCGTCCATGCTGACCATGTACGCCTCGAAGCTCTTCTTCGGCCCGCGAGTATGGTTAAGCAAGTGGTAGGTGTGGCCCTTCTCGGTGCCCCGGCGTACCACCTCCAGGCCTTCATCGGCCTTGACCAGCAGCGCGCTGCTGCCTTGCTGGTCGTATTGGCTGAAGAGCTTGGACATGGGCATGCCCAGCACATCGCACAGGCGGCTGAGGGTGTCGAGGCTGGTGGACACCTGGGCGTTCTCGATCTTGCTCAGCATGCCCTGGCTGATGCCGGCGATACGCGCTACATCCGCCAGTTTGAGTTCCTGCGCCTGGCGCTGGCGCTTGATCTGCATCCCCAGGTATTGCTCGAGCTTGAGGCGGGGTTGGGGCTCGATAGGCATATTCATAAAGGCCTGCACGGTTTCTGTTCGTTAATAATAGTTTCGCACCAGGAATGTGCAAAAAGGGGAGCGCCGCCGTTCGGCGTTTGCTGGTATTCCCCACGGGAAAACTATATTCCCATATAGACAGCGCAAAAAGCTTCTTTTTACCGGCTTGCTCCTCGCCCTGGAAAACTGGCAAGCCACTTGCATTCCCATTGGGAAAGTAAGTTTCTTTAGCGGAATAAACGATCAGCCAGCCAGTTGCGAGGAGTGAAGTGCACATGTTGCCAGAAGAAACCCAGCGCATTATCGAGCAGCACGGGATCAAGTACGTGCTGGCGCAGTTCGTCGATATCCACGGTGCCGCCAAGACCAAGTCGGTACCGGTGTGTGGCCTCAAGACCGTGGCCGAGGAAGGCGCGGGTTTCGCCGGCTTCGCCATCTGCGGCATGGGCATGGAACCCCACGGCCCGGACTTCATGGCCCGTGGCGACCTGTCCACCCTGACCCCGGTGCCATGGCAGCCAGGCTACGGCCGGGTGGTGTGCATCGGCCACGTGGAAGGCAAGCCTCACCCCTATGACAGCCGCTATGTACTGCAACAGCAAGTGCAGCGCCTGGCTGACAAAGGCTGGACCCTGAACACCGGCCTGGAGCCGGAATTCAACCTGATGCGCCGCGACGCCAGCGGCAAGTTGCAACTGGTGGACGCCAGCGACAACCTCGACAAGCCTTGCTACGACTATAAGGGCCTGTCCCGCTCGCGCGAGTTCCTGGAGCGCTTGACCGAAGCGTTGCAGAAAGTCGATTTCGAGATCTACCAGATCGACCATGAGGACGCCAACGGCCAGTTCGAGATCAACTACACCTACAGCGACGCCATGACCTCGGCCGACCGCTTCACCTTCTTCCGCATGGCCGCCGGCGAGATCGCCAACGACCTGGGCATGATCTGCTCGTTCATGCCCAAGCCGGACCCCAAGCGCGCCGGCAATGGCATGCACTTTCACCTGTCCATCGCCAGCGCCGACAACAAGAACCTCTTCCACGACGCCAGTGATCCCAGCGGCATGGGCCTGTCGAAGCTGGCCTACCACTTCGCCGCAGGCCTGCTGGCCCACGGCCCGGCGCTGTGTGCCTTTGCTGCGCCCACGGTCAACTCCTACAAGCGCCTGGTGGTGGGCAACTCGTTGTCCGGCGCAACCTGGGCGCCGGCCTTCATTGCCTTCGGTTCCAACAACCGTTCGGCCATGGTCCGCGTGCCTTACGGCCGCCTGGAATTTCGCCTGCCGGATGCCGGGTGCAACCCGTACCTGGTCACCGCCGCCATCATTGCCGCTGGCCTGGACGGCATCGACCGCCAGTTGATGCCCGACCAGGTGTGCAACGAAAACCTCTACAAGCTGAGCCTGGAAGAAATCGCCGCGCGCGGCATCAAGACCTTGCCGCAGTCGCTGAAGGAAGCCTGCGACGCGCTGGAAGCCGACCCGTTGTTCAGCGAGGTGCTGGGCCAGGAAATCGTCGGCGAGTTCATCAAGCTCAAGCGCATGGAGTGGGTGGAATACAGCCGCCACGTCTCCGACTGGGAGATCCAGCGCTACACCGAATTCTTTTGATTCTTTCCCTTCAATAAAGCGCTGGCGGCGCCTGTGCCGCACAGTGAAGGAGACCTGTTATGTGTGGAATCGTGGGGCTGTACCTGAAGAACCCGCAACTCGAAGCCCAGCTGGGCAAGCTGTTTGAACCCATGCTGGAGGCCATGACCGACCGCGGCCCGGACAGCGCCGGCTTTGCCATCTACGGCGACGAAGTGGCCGATGGCTGGGTCAAGCTGACCTTGCAGAGCACCACCGACGGTTTCGATTTTCACGCGCTGATGAGCGCCCTTGAAGGGCAGTTGGGTTGCTCGCTGGACTGGTTCCAGAACGCTACCGCCGCCGTGCTCAAGGTCAACACCGACGAGGCCAGCGTCCGCGCCGCCCTGGCCGAGCTGGCGCCTGAACTGCGCATCATGAGTGCCGGGCAGAGCATCGAAATCCTCAAGGGCATGGGCCTGCCACGGGAAATTTCCCAACGTTTCGGCCTGGCCGGCATGAAGGGCAGCCACATCATCGGCCATACCCGCATGGCCACCGAAAGCGCGGTGACCATGGAAGGCAGTCACCCGTTTTCCACCGGTGCCGACTTGTGCCTGGTGCACAACGGCTCGCTGTCCAACCACTTCCGCCTGCGCCAGGAACTCAAGCGCGAAGGCATCACGTTCGAGACCGACAACGACACCGAAGTGGCGGCCGGTTACCTCACCTGGCGCCTGCAGCAAGGCGACTCGCTGAAAGAAGCGCTGGATAACTCGCTGGAAAACCTCGACGGCTTCTACACCTTCGCCATCGGCACCCGCAACGGTTTCGCGGTGATCCGCGACCCGATCGCGTGCAAACCGGCCATCCTCGCCGAGACCGATGACTACGTGGCCATGGCCTCGGAGTATCAGGCGCTGTCGAGCCTGCCGGGCATCGAAAACGCGAAAATCTGGGAGCCGGCGCCGGCCACCCTTTACGTCTGGGAACGCGAGTCGGCCTAAGGAGCACGCACATGAAAACCATCGATCTTTCCATTGCCAGCGTGCGCGACCTCAACCAGGCGCTGCATGACCAGGTCAACAACGTTGAAGACCGCGAGTGGGTCGTCACCCATTCCAACGGAAAGCACAACCTCGCCGTGGGGGTGAACGAAGCGGTGTCCATCGATATCCAGGGCCATGCCGGCTATTACTGCGCGGGCATGAACCAGAAGGCCTCGATCACCGTGCATGGCAACGTCGGTGTCGGCTGCGCCGAGAACATGATGAGCGGCTATGTGCGGGTCAAGGGCAGCGCGTCCCAGGCGGCCGGTGCCACGGCCCATGGCGGCCTGCTGGTGATCGAAGGCGATGCCGGCGCGCGTTGCGGCATCTCCATGAAGGGCATCGACATTGTCGTCGGTGGCAGCATCGGCCACATGAGCTGCTTCATGGGCCAGGCCGGGCGCCTGGTGGTGTGCGGCGATGCCGGGGATGCCCTGGGCGACTCGCTGTACGAAACCCACATCTACGTGAAGGGCAAGGTCGAGTCCCTGGGCTCGGACTGCATCGAGAAAGAGATGCGCGCCGAGCACCTGGAAGAGCTGCAGGAACTGCTCAACCGCGCGGGGTTTGCCCACCAGGCCAGCGATTTCAAGCGCTACGGCTCAGCCCGTCAGTTGTACAACTTCAAAGTCGATAACGCGTCCGCGTACTGAGGAGCATTGATATGAGCGAGAAGAACCCTCCGGTGCTGCGCGAGTCCGCCACCTTCGACCGCCTGACCATCCAGGAAATCCAGCGTGCTGCCGAGACCGGCATCTATGACATTCGCGGCGGTGGCACCAAGCGCAAGGTCCCGCACTTCGATGACCTGTTGCTGCTGGGCGCCAGCGTGTCGCGTTACCCGCTGGAAGGCTACCGGGAGAAATGTGGCACCGACGTGATCCTGGGCAACCGTTTCGCCAAGAAACCCATCCACCTGAAGATCCCGGTGACCATCGCCGGCATGAGCTTCGGCGCACTGTCGGCCAACGCCAAGGAAGCCCTGGGCCGTGGCGCCACCATCGCCGGTACCAGCACCACCACCGGCGACGGCGGCATGACCCCGGAAGAGCGCGGCCAGTCCCAGCACCTGGTGTATCAGTACCTGCCTTCGCGCTATGGAATGAACCCGGACGACCTGCGCAAGGCCGACGCCATCGAGATCGTGCTCGGGCAAGGGGCGAAACCAGGGGGCGGTGGCATGTTGCTGGGCATGAAAGTCACCGAACGGGTGGCGGGCATGCGCACCCTGCCCATCGGCGTCGACCAGCGCTCGGCCTGCCGTCACCCGGACTGGACCGGGCCGGATGACCTCGCCATCAAGATCGCCGAGATCCGCGAGATCACTGACTGGGAAAAGCCTATCTACGTGAAGATCGGCGCCAGCCGCCCTTACTACGATGTGAAACTGGCCGTAAAGGCCGGTGCTGACGTGATTGTCCTCGACGGTATGCAGGGCGGCACCGCGGCCACCCAGGAAGTGTTCATCGAGCACGTGGGCATCCCCATTCTGCCGGCCATCCCACAGGCGGTACAGGCTTTGCAGGAGATGGGCATGCACCGCAAGGTGCAGTTGATCGTCTCCGGTGGCATTCGCAACGGCGCCGACGTGGCCAAGGCCATGGCGCTGGGGGCTGATGCGGTGGCAATCGGTACCGCCGCGTTGATCGCGTTGGGTGACAACCACCCGCGTCTGGACGAGGAACTGAAGAAGATCGGCTCGGCTGCCGGTTTCTATGATGACTGGCAGAACGGCCGCGACCCGGCGGGCATCACCACCCAGGACCCGGAGCTGTCCAAGCGCCTGGACCCGGTGGAAGGCGGCCGGCGGTTGGCCAACTACTTGCGTGTGCTGGTGCTGGAAGCCCAGACCATGGCCCGCGCCTGTGGCAAGTCGCACCTGCACAACCTGGACCCCGAGGACCTGGTGGCGTTAACCGTTGAAGCGGCGGCCATGGCCCGTGTGCCGCTGGCGGGCACCAGCTGGGTTCCTGGTTCAGGCTATTAAAGGCACTGAACCAACCCTGTGGGACCGGGCGAAGCTCGGGAAGCAGGCACCGCGCAGTATCTGATACTACGCGGTGCGCCGTTCCCGAGCTTCGCCCGTTCCCACAGGTTTTGCGTCATCCGACGGTTGTCGGTTCCATTCCAAGAGGCCATGCATGGCCCAGCGCTTCACCCCATTTCGCTTGCTGCCAGACAACCTTCCATTCCTCGCAGGAGCTTTGAAAATGGTCAACCGTCTCCCCGGCATTTCCCTCCTTGCATTGACCCTGTTATCTCCCTTGGCCAACGCCGCCGACACGCCCACGCTGAACCTGGGCAGCACCGCGTGGATGATCACGGCCGCCGTGCTGGTGCTGTTCATGTGCCTGCCCGGCCTGGCCCTGTTCTACGGCGGCCTGGTGCGGGCCAAGAACATGCTCTCGCTGTTCACCCAATGCTTCGGCATCGCCGGGGTGGTGGGCGTTTTGTGGGTGATCTACGGCTACAGCATGGTGGTCGACACCACCAACATGGTCGATGGCCAGGTCACCTTCAACAGCTTCGTCGGCGGCCTGAGCCGCGTATTTCTGGCAGGCATGAACGCCGACAGCCTCGTCGGCGATATCCCGGAAGGGGTGTTCGTGACCTTCCAGATGACCTTCGCCATCATCACCCCGGCGCTGATCGCGGGCGCGTTCGCCGAGCGCATGAAATTCTCCGCGGCGCTGATCTTCATGGCCGTGTGGTTCACCCTGGTCTATGCGCCTATCGCCCACATGGTGTGGGGCGGGGCCGGGGCCTTGATGCACAACTGGGGCACCCTGGACTACGCCGGTGGCACCGCCGTGCACATCAATGCCGGGGTTGCCGCACTGGCGGCATGCATCCTGCTGGGCAAGCGCAAGGGCTACCCGCACACGCCCATGCCCGCCCATAACCTGAGCCTGACCATGGTCGGCGCGGCCATGCTGTGGGTGGGCTGGTTCGGTTTCAATATCGGGTCGGGCGGCGGCCTCAGCGGCCTGTCGGGCATCGTCATGGTCAACACCCAACTGGGCGCCTGCTCCGGCATCATCGGTTGGATGTTCACCGAATGGTTCAAGGCCGGCCGCCCCAGCGCACTGGGTTTGGCCAGTGGCGCCTTGGCGGGCCTGGTCGGTATCACGCCTGCGTGCGCCTACGTCGGCACGGGTGGCGCGTTGGCCATCGGCCTGCTGTGCGGGGTGATCTGCTACCTGGGGGCCACCAGCCTCAAGCGCCGCTTCGGTTATGACGACAGCCTGGACGTGTTTGGCCTGCATGGCATCGGCGGTATCGTCGGGGCGCTACTGACGGGGGTGTTCTGCGTGCCGTCGTTGGGCGGGTATGTGCCGAACGTCACCATCGCCGGGCAACTGCTGGCGCAATTCAAGGGCGTGGCGTTCACCTTCGTGTATTGCTTTGCGGTGAGCTGGATCATCCTGAAGGTGATCAAGGTGGTGATCGGCTTGCGGGCGGATGAAGCGACGGAGGAGTTGGGGCTGGATCTGGGTGAGCATAACGAGAGTGCTTACAATCACTGATCGACAATCGCAGTGACTGCTTCCCGAGCTTCGCCCGGTCCCACAAGTGGGCATCTTATAGACCGGGCGAAGCTCGCTATCAGTTATCCCCAAACGGCCCCGCCGCCACAAAAGCGCCGCCTTGGTAAACCATGGTCGGGTCATCGGCAGGCGGCATGGGTTGTGCCTCGACCTTCTCGCGGAACTGCTCGGCGCTGTCCTGCGGCTGATAGCCCAGGTGCGCGGCGTAGCGGTTGTCCCACCAGTTCGGCGTGTTGTTCGACGCGCCGTACACCACGGTGTGGCCGATGGCATCGGTGTAGAGGCCGCGGGCAATCAATTGGGTGAGGTCGTCGAAGCTCAACCAGGTGCTGAGCATGCGGCGGTTTTGTGGCTCGGCGAAGGAGGAGCCGATGCGGATAGTCAGGGTTTCGATGCCGTAGCGGTCGAAGTAGAAGCTGGCGGTGTCTTCGCCGTAGCACTTGCTCAGGCCGTAGTAGCTATCGGGGCGGCGCGGGCTGAGGGCGTCGAGTACTTCGGTCTGTTTGTGGAAGCCGATCACGTGGTTGGAGCTGGCGAAGATCACCCGCTTCACGCCGTGGCGGCGCGCCGCTTCATAGATGTGGAACACCCCGCAGATGTTGGCGCCGAGGATTTCCTCGAACGGGCGCTCTACCGATACCCCACCGAAATGCACGATGGCGTCCACGCCATCCACCAGGTGGTGCACCGCCTGTTTGTCGGAAAGGTCGCACAACTGGATTTCTTCCTGATTGTCGTCCGCCGGGGTGATGTTGGCGATGTCAGACAGGCGCAAGGTGTTGCAGAAGGGTTTCAGGCGCTGACGCAATTCCTTGCCCAGGCCGCCGGCGGCACCGGTCAGCAGCAGGCGATTGAAGGGTTTGGCGGGGGAAGTCATGGGCACGGGCCTCGTTTTTTGGATTATTGTTCGCGCGATGTCATCGTACAACTTGAAACAAATTATCAAGATCATGGCGGCCTGCTGTCAATCAACAAAGCACCAAACGGCCATTGACACCTAAACGCCAGTATCGTTATAAGGTGGTTA
Source organism: Pseudomonas eucalypticola (assembly GCF_013374995.1). Classification (NCBI taxonomy): domain Bacteria; kingdom Pseudomonadati; phylum Pseudomonadota; class Gammaproteobacteria; order Pseudomonadales; family Pseudomonadaceae; genus Pseudomonas; species Pseudomonas eucalypticola. Next base: position 937,058 of record NZ_CP056030.1, read on the forward strand.
TACGACAACGTATGACTAATTGTTTCAAAGCGCGACTCCTTCCGTGGGTAACGCTCACCTAACAAAAATACAATCAAGGTGAAGTGATGAAGATTAAAGGCATCCGTTGGTGGATGGTGGCCCTGGTCATGGGCGGCCTGATCGTCAACTACCTGGCCCGTAACACCCTGTCGGTCGCAGCGCCCACGATGATGAGCGAACTGACCATCTCCACTGAGCAGTACTCCCACATCGTCGTCGCCTGGCAGATTTGCTACGCGCTGATGCAGCCGATTGCCGGTTACATCCTGGATGCCATCGGCACCAAGATGGGCTTCGCGATCTTCGCCATCGCCTGGTCACTCGCGTGTGCGGGCGCAGCGGCGGCCACCGGCTGGCAGAGCCTGGCGTTCCTGCGTGGCCTGCTGGGCCTGACCGAGGCCGCTGGCCTGCCGGCAGGCGTCAAGGCCACCACCGAGTGGTTTCCGGCCAAGGAGCGTTCGGTCGCCATTGGCTGGTTCAACATCGGCTCGTCAGTCGGCGCGTTGCTGGCACCACCGCTGGTGGTCTGGGCCATCCTGCACAGTGGCTGGCAGTTGGCATTCCTGATCGTCGGCGCCGCCGGCATCGTCTGGAGCGTGGGCTGGCTGTTTCTCTACAAGCACCCGCGTGACCAGAAGCGCCTGAGCGAAGAAGAGCGCGAGTACATCCTCAGCGGCCAGGAAGCGCACTTCAAGGAAGAGCCCAAACAACGCGGCAGCTGGAAAAAGATCGTCGCCAGCCGCAACTTCTACGCCATCGCCTCGGCGCGCATCCTCTCGGAGCCGGCCTGGCAGACCTTCAACGCCTGGATCCCGCTGTACCTGATGACCGAACGGCACATGAACATCAAGGAGATCGCGATGTTCGCCTGGCTGCCGTTCCTGGCCGCTGACCTAGGCTGCGTGCTGGGCGGCTACCTGAGCCCGCTGTTCCATCGCTACTGCAAGGTGTCGCTGTTCACGTCGCGTAAAATGGTCATGCTGTTCGGTTGTTCCTGCATGATCGGCCCGGCCTGCATCGGCCTGGTTGACAGCCCGTACATGGCCATCGCCCTGCTGTGCGTGGGCGGCTTCGCTCACCAGACGTTGTCAGGTGCGCTGTACGCCATCACCTCGGACTCCTTCGGCAAGAATGAAGTGGCCACGGCTACCGGCGCAGGCGGCATGTTCGGCTTCCTCGGCGCCGCAGCGTTTACCGCCGTGTTTGGTGTGCTGGTGACGCAGGTGGGTTACAGCCCGCTCTTCGTGGTACTGGCTATTTTCGACATCGTCGCGGCGATCATTGTCTGGACGGTGGCGCGGGAAGTGGTGCGGATCAAGCCGGTAGAGGATGCAGGCACCCCTGTGGGTACCGGCATTGTCGCGGGTTCTTGAGGTAGGGCATGAAGGGTAACGAGGAGCCGGCCGCTGAGGGCGGCTCCTCCTGGGCTGGCCACAACCGCGTACCAGCGGACCTGGCCGCGTCTGCTTGACGCGGCGCATCAAGCAATACGCGGCATCCCGGCCGCGGTCAGCGAAACGCCGGAACCACCTGTTCGATGAACAGCGCCAGGGACTTCTTCTTCTCCTCGTGGGGCAGGCTGTTGTCACACCAGAAGCTGAACTCGTCCACCCCCAATTCCTGGTAATGCTTGATCCGCGCCACGATCTCTTCGGGGGTGCCGATCATGGTGTTCTTGCGGATGTTTTCCAGCTGGAACTCCGGCCGCTCGGCGAATTTCTCTTCCGGGCTTGGGTCGAGGAAACCGTTCACCGGCACGGTCTTGTTACCGAACCAGGCATCGAACGTGCGGTAGAAGCGCGAGATGGCCTTGGCGCCCACTTGCCAGCCGTCCGGGTCGTCCTTGGCGTGCACGTGGGTGTGGCGCAGCACCATCAGTTGCGGGCGCGGGATGCTGGGGTTGTTGGCCAGCGCCGCTTCGAACTTGTTCTTCAGGTCCACCACTTCCTCGTCGCCCTTCATCAACGGCGTGACCATCACGTTGCAGCCATTGGCGACGGCGAAGTTGTGCGAGTCAGGGTCGCGGGCGGCGATCCAGATGGGCGGGGTACGCACCGGTTTCGGTACGCTGGTGGAGGTGGGGAATTTCCAGATCTCGCCGTCGTGGGCGTAGTCGCCTTCCCACAGCTTGCGCACCACCGGCACCATTTCACGCAAGGCGTTGCCGCCGCTGCTGGCCGGCATGCCGCCGGCCATGCGGTCGAATTCGACCTGGTAGGCACCACGGGCCAGGCCCACTTCCATGCGGCCATTGCTGATCACATCCAGCAGGGCACATTCACCCGCTACCCGCAGTGGGTGCCAGAACGGCGCGATGATGGTGCCGGCACCCAGGTGGATGGTGGTGGTCTTACCGGCCAGGTACGCCAGCAACGGCATCGGGCTCGGCGAAATGGTGTATTCCATGGCGTGGTGTTCGCCGATCCAGACGGTGCTGAAGCCGCCTTTTTCAGCCATCAGGGTGAGCTCGGTCAGGTCCTCGAACAGTTGCCGGTGGCTGACTTGCTCATCCCAGCGTTCCATATGCACGAACAGGGAAAACTTCATGACGCGTACCTCGGATCTTTTGTTTTTGGCCCGCCGAAAGCGGGCCTGATGCGGTAGGAGCGCTAGGCGCTGCGGTCGTGATTATTGGTATACCATAATACCAATAATCTGCAATGGATTTATGCCAGGGCCGGCAGTGCGCCCATCTTGCCGCGGCAGTACACCAGGGGGCTGTTGCCTTGCTGCGGCACGATCAGGTTCTTCACCGCACCGACCATGATCGCGTGGTCGCCACCTTCATACTCGCGCCACAACTCGCATTCGATGATCGCCACGGCGTTGGCTAGCAGCGGGTTGCCCAACTCGCTGAGGGTCCACTCGATACCGGCGGCCTTGTCCTTGCCCTTGCGCGCGAAGGCATAGGCTTCGGCCTGTTGCTGGCCAGACAGCAGGTGGATGGCGAAGCGCTTGTTCTTGATCAGCACAGGGTAGGAGTCCGAGCTGTAGTTGGGGCAGAACAGCACCAGGGCAGGGTCGATGGACAGCGAACTGAAGGCGCTGGCGGTGAGGCCCACGACCTGGCCGTCGTCGTCCAGCGTGGTGATCACGGTCACGCCCGAGGGGAAGGAGCCCATGACGTTCTTGTAGACGGTGGCGTCGATCATTGCGTGTTCCTCGGTGAGCAGCTGAATTGGTTTTATGCGGCTTTGTTTGTCTGATGGTATACCGAGTTTTGGCTTGTGAAAAGTTTGGAATACCATAATATGGTGTTCGTTCGAGAGGGCGTCGATGAACGGCCCCCGAATTGCATTTCCATACAAAGACAAGAACAGAGAATCGAGTGCACCCATGTCCGAAAAGACCGAACAAACGCAGCTGATCGAAAACCATACGGTGGATTACGTACCGTTAGCTGAGCGCCATGGGAAGGCGCGCGATCTCTTTACCCTGTGGTTCAGTACCAACATTGCGCCACTGCCTATCGTCACCGGGGCCATGGTGGTCCAGGTGTTTCACCTCAATCTGCTGTGGGGGCTGGTGGCCATCGTCCTGGGCCACCTGATCGGCGGGGTGGTCATTGCCCTGGCCTCGGCCCAGGGGCCGCGCATGGGCATCCCGCAAATGGTGCAGAGCCGGGGCCAGTTCGGCCGCTATGGTGCCCTGCTGATCGTGTTCTTCGCGGCGATTATCTACGTGGGCTTCTTCATCTCCAATATCGTCCTGGCAGGTGAATCGATTCACGGCATGGTCAACGCCGTGCCGCTGCCCGCGGGCATCATCATCGGCGCCCTGAGCGCCACCGCCATCGGAGTGATTGGTTATCGGTTTATCCACACCCTCAATCGCATCGGCACCTGGGTGATGGGGAGCGCGCTGCTGGCAGGCTTCTTCATGATCTTCAGCCACGACCTGCCGCTGGACTTCTTCAGCCGTGGCGCCTTCAACCTCTCGGGGTTTCTGGCCACGGTGTCGCTGGGGATCATCTGGCAGATCAGCTTTTCGCCTTACGTGTCGGATTATTCGCGTTACCTGCCGGTAGATATTGGTATTGCCCGGCCGTTCCTGGCTACCTACGCAGGGGCTTGCTTGGGCACCATCCTGTCATTCAGCTTCGGCGCCGTGGCGGTACTGGCCACGCCGGAAGGCACTGAGGCCATGGCGGCGGTGAAGCAGGCGACCGGTGGCCTGGGGCCGGTGCTGATGGTGCTGTTCCTGCTCAACATCATCAGCCACAACGCCCTGAACCTGTACGGCGCCACGCTTTCCATCGTCACCTCGATCCAGACGTTTGCCGGTAGTTGGACGCCGAGCATCAAGGTGCGCGTGGTGTTGTCGGCCATCGTGTTGACCGGCTGCTGCTTCATGGCCCTGGGTGCGTCATCGAACTTCATCTCGCACTTCATCGGCCTGATTCTGGCGTTGTTGCTGGTGCTGGTGCCGTGGGCGTCGATCAACCTGATCGACTTCTACCTGATCAAGCGTGGCAGCTATGACATTGCCTCGATTTTCGCGGCGGATGGCGGCATCTACGGGCGCTTCAACCCCCATGCGATCGTGGCCTATTTCATCGGCATTCTTGTGCAACTGCCGTTTGCCAACACGTCGCTGTACGTGGGGCCATGGGCCAACCTGATCGATGGCGTGGACTTGTCGTGGCTGATGGGCCTGGCGGTGACATGCCCGCTGTACTGGTGCCTGGCGACGCGAAACGCCCCGGTATGCGCTGGCGTGAGGGGGCGTGCGGCCGTTACGCGCAATACCTGATTTTAGCGTGGCATCTGTGAGGACTGAGATCGAGCACCGCACGGGCGGCGCTCGATCTCAAGGGGACTGGAACGACAACAGCATGCAGCAAGGGTATCAATGCACCCCAGCGCCCTTGCTCAAATCACTCTCCGCCCACTCGGTATAAACACAGGCATCCGCCGCCGCCCACCGTACCCGCACGGCATCACCCGCCTGGAGCGGCATGCCGGCGGCGCTGAGCGCCTTGACGGTCATCGGCGTACCGCCGGTGGTGACCACGCTGCACGTTTGGCTCTCGCCCAGGAACAGCACTTCGGTTACCTTGGCTGCCACTTCATTCCACCCTGGTTGCAGGGGCGACGCAGCCGCCTGGTCCACGCTCAATGCCTGGGCCTTTTCCGGGCGGATCATCAGCAGAATGTCCTGGTCCGTGTGCAGCCCGGCGGTGAGCCGGATGGCCAATGGCTGGTTGCCGAAGTGCGCCGTGGCGTTGCCCTGGGCCTTGAGCTTGAGGAAGTTGGAGTTACCCAGGAACGACGCCACGAAGGCATTTGGCGGGTTCTGGTAAAGGTCGTAGCCGGTGCCCAAGCCGACGATCTTGCCGTGGCTGAAGATGGCGATACGCTGGGACAAGCGCATGGCTTCTTCCTGGTCATGGGTGACATAGACGATGGTGATGCCCAGGCGCCGATGCAACTGGCGCAGTTCGTCCTGCAGGTCTTCGCGCAGTTTCTTGTCCAGCGCGCCTAAAGGCTCATCCATCAGCAGAATGCGCGGCTCATACACCAGCGCCCGGGCGATGGCCACGCGCTGTTGCTGGCCGCCGGACATCTGCGAAGGGCGACGGTGGGCAAAGGCTTCAAGTTGCACCAGCTTGAGCATGGCATCCACGCGTTTCTTCACTTCGTCGGCCGAGTGTTTGCGGATGCTCAGCGGGAAGCCGATGTTGTCGCGCACCGACAGGTGCGGGAACAATGAATAGCGCTGGAACACCATGCCGATGTCGCGCTTGTGCGGCGGCACGTTCACCAGCGACTGGCCTTGTACCAGGATCTCGCCACTGCTGGGCGTCTCGAAGCCCGCGAGCATCGACAGGGTGGTGCTTTTGCCCGAGCCGCTGGAGCCCAGGAAGGTCAGAAACTCGCCGTCCTTGATGTCCAGGGAAATGTTATCCACAGCGGCGAAGTCGCCGTAATGCTTGTTCAGGTTGCGCAGGCTGACCAGGGTCTTGCCTGGCTGCGCGGTTTCGTTGATCACGGCACTCATTTGGCAACTCCCAGACGCATTTCATTGCGCCGACGCAGGGCGGCGGCGATGACCATCACCAGCACCGACAGGGCAATCAGCAACGTCGAAGCGACGGCGATCACCGGGGTCAGGTCCTGGCGCAGGGTGGTCCACATTTTCACGGGCAAGGTTTGCAGGGTAGGGCTGGCCATCATCACGCTCAGCACCACTTCGTCCCACGAGACCAGGAAAGCGAAGAGGGCGCCGGCCACCATGCCCGGGCGGATGCCGGGGAAGGTCACCTTGAACACGGCCTGCAGCCGCGACGCACCGCAGATCACCGCAGCGTCTTCGATGGACTGGTCGAACAGCTTCAGCGAGTTGATGATGGAAATGATGGTGAACGGCAGCGCGACGATCACGTGGCTGACCACGAAGGCGAACAGCGTGCCGGTGTAGCCCAGCTTCAGGAACAGCGCGTACACCGCCACGGCGATGATCACCAGCGGCACGATCATGGGCAGGGTGAACAGCCCATAGAGCATCTCGCGGCCGGGGAAGCGCCCGCGCACCAGGGCGAACGCCGTGGGCAGGCCCAGGGCCACCGAGAAGATCGTGGTCAGAATCGCTACCTTGAGGCTCGACAGGGCAGCGTCCATCCAGTCGGCGTTGGAGAAGAACTGCACGTACCATTTGGTGGTCCAGCCCGGTGGCGGGAACACCAGCCACTGGGACGAACCGAACGACAGCAGCACGATGAACACGATCGGCAGCAACAGGAACAGCGCGATCAGGCCCGTGGTGGTGTAGAGCCCGAAACGCATGCGTGCGCTCATGGCATTGGGGGTCAGCAGCATGTCGGCTTACCTCGCGTTGCTGGAGCCGACCGGGCTTTCCGGTTGCAGCTTCAGGTAGAAGTAGAACAACACCAGGGTGATGACGATCAGCAATGCGGCCGCCGCGCTGGCCAGGCCCCAGTTGAGGAACGACTGCACCTGCTGGATGATGAACTCGGGGAGCATCATGTTCTGCGCACCGCCCAGCAGCGCCGGCGTCACGTAGTAACCCAACGACATCACGAAGACCATCAGCGCACCGGAAAACAGCCCCGGCCGACACAGCGGCAGGAACACCCGGAAGAAGTTGGTCCACGGGCTGGCGCCACAGATGGAGCCGGCCTGCAGCACCATCGGGTCGATGGCCTGCATGGTTGCCTGCAACGGCAGCACGATGAACGGGATCATGATGTAGCTCATGCCGATCACCACGCCGGTGAGGTTATGCACCATTTCCAGCGGCTGATCGATGATGCCCATGGCCATCAGCGCCTTGTTGATCACGCCACTGGCCTGCAACAGCACCAACCATGAATAGGTACGCGCCAGCAGGCTGGTCCACATGGACAGCAGTACGATGTTCAGCAGCCAGCGGCCCCAACCGCGCGGCACCAGGGTAATGACCCAGGCCAGGGGGAAGCCCAGGAGCACGCTGAACAGGGTCACCAGGCCCGCCACCGAGAAGGTGTTGAACAGCACCCGGGCGTAAGCCGAATTGGCGAACAGCTCCTGGTAATTGCCCAGGCCTGGCACCGGCTCCAGCACGCCGCGCAGCAGCAGGCCGATCAGCGGGGCGAAGAAGAACAGGCCCAGGAACAGCAGCGCCGGCAGCAAGTTGCGGCTGCCGCGCCAGCGCTGGGCCAGGGTAGGCGTGTTGTTCATGACGGCCGCCTTGGCGTTGGCGTGGGTGGCGCTGGCAGCGCTGGGAGCGCTGCCGGTGCCCTGGCGGTGTGTGACCGCCGACATCTTCATTTGACCAGCCATTCGTTCCACCGTGTCGCGATAGCCGGGCCGTTTTTGGCCCAGTAGGCGAAGTCGAGGGTGATCTGATCCTTAGCGTAGGCAGTGGGCAGGTTCGGCGCGAGCTCAGGCTTGAGCAGGCTCACGCTGTCCTTGTTCACCGGGGCATAGGCGGTGAGGTTGGCGAAGTCCGCCTGGCCTTTGGCCGAGCTGGAGTTGGCCAGGAACTTCATCGCCGCATCCTTGTTTTTCGAGCCCTTGGGGATTACCAGGAAGTCGGCCATGACCAGGTTCTGCTTCCAGCTCACGCCCACGGGTGCGCCGTCTTGTTGCAGGGCGTAGATGCGGCCATTCCAGAACTGGCCGATGCTGGCTTCACCCGACGCCAGCAGTTGCTGCGATTGAGCGCCGCCGCCCCACCACACGATGTCTTTCTTGATGGTGTCGAGTTTCTTGAAGGCGCGGTCCAGGTCCAGCGGGTAGAGCTTGTCGGCGGCGACGCCGTCTGCCAGCAGGGCCAGTTCCAGCACACCCGGGCTGGGCCATTTGTAGAGGGCGCGCTTGCCGGGGTAGGTCTTGGTGTCGAACAGGGCGCTCCAGTCCTGCGGTTTTCCCGCGCCCAGCTTACCTTCGTTGTAACCCAGCACGAACGAGAAGTAGAACGAGCCGACACCGTGGTCGCCGACGAAGCGCGGGTCGATCTTGTCGCGGTCGATGACCTTGAAGTCCAGCGGTTCCAGCAGGCCCTCGGCGGCGGCGCGCAGGGCGAAGTCGGCTTCCACGTCGACCACGTCCCACTGCACGTTGCCGCTGTCGACCATGGCCTTGAGCTTGCCGTAGTCGGTGGGGCCGTCCTGCACCACCTTGATGTCGCTGGCCTTGCTGAACGGCTCGGCCCATGCGGCCTTCTGCGCGTCCTGGGTCGTGCCGCCCCAGCTCACGAAGCTCATGCTATCGGCGGCAAATGCAACGCTCGTGGATACGGCCAGAATGCTGGCGGCAAGGACCGCGGTAGCACCTTTGTTGAACACCATTTGTACGCCCTCATTTGTTGTGTTTTGAGCGGGCTTTACATCGCCCGCCTTTCGGGAGCAGTGGGTCCAGGGGACCTGGTAATGGTCGACCGCGTCAGGGCTTGTTGTTTGTGCTGTCCCTGGCGGGCGCACCTGACACATTCATTCGGTCTACTGGAATATCATATTATGGTATTCCAAGATTTGTACAAGAGTTTCCCTGTACCGGCTATCTGCAGGGGGAGTGATTCAGCCCTGCAGAGGAAAGCTGTATCAGGCTTGGAAGGGGATGCTCTCCACGACCTCCAGGTCGTAGCCGGTCAGGCCTGCGTACTTGAGCGGCGGGCCGAGATGGCGCAGCTTGCCCACGCCGATGTCCTGCAATATCTGCGCCCCGGTGCCCACCTCCGAATAGATGCGCGACTGCGAGCGGCTGTACTGGCGCGGCGGCTGGGTCAACTGCGGCACCCGTTCCAGCAATGCCTGGGAAGATTCATGGTTGGCCAGCACCACCACCACGCCGCGGCCTTCCTCGGCCACCCGTTGCAGCGCGGCCCACAGGGTCCAGTTGCTGGGCCCGCTGTATTCGGCGCCCACCAGGTCACGCAACGGGTCGATCACGTGCACACGCACCAGGGTCGGGTCGTCTCGACGGATGTCGCCCATCACCATGGCCATGTGCACGCCGCCTTCGATGCGGTCTTCGTAGGTGATCAGGCGGAAGGTGCCGTGCACCGTGGGCAGCTCGCGCTCGCCATTGCGCACCACGGTGTGCTCGGTACTCAGGCGGTAGTGGATGAGATCGGCGATGGTCCCGATCTTGATGCCGTGCTTACGGGCAAATACTTCCAGGTCCGGGTGCCGAGCCATGGTGCCGTCGTCGTTCATGACCTCGACAATGACGGCCGCCGGGGTGAAGCCGGCCAGGCGCGCCAGGTCGCATCCGGCTTCCGTGTGCCCGGCGCGGGTCAGCACACCGCCTTCGCGCGCCCGCAAGGGGAAAATATGCCCAGGCTGGACGATATCGTGCGCAGTGGCGCCAGGGGCAACCGCGGCCTGCACGGTGCGAGCACGGTCCGCGGCGGAGATACCGGTCGTCACCCCGGTGGCAGCCTCGATGGACACGGTGAAGGCAGTCGCGAACACGCTGCCATTGGCGGGCACCATCTGCTCTAGCCCGAGGCGTTGGCAGTGTTCGTCGGTCAGCGTCAGGCAGATCAGGCCACGGGCCTCGCGGGCCATGAAACTGATGTCGGTGGCGGTGCAGCGGTCGGCTGCCAGCAGCAGGTCGCCTTCGTTTTCTCTATCCTCATCGTCGACCAGCAATACCATCTTGCCCTGGCGGAAGTCTTCGATGATTTCTTCGGTGCTATTGAAGGCCATGTGTTGTCTCACTTAGTGCTGGCAGGCGTTATTACAGTTCTGGTATACCATAATACAACTTGAACCGAACCGTCGAGGTAGTAATGAAGGCTTATTGGATCGCCCAGGTCGATGTCACGGACCCCGAGCAATACACGGAGTACACCCAGCGCGCGCCCACCGCGTTCGCGCTGTATGGCGCCAAGTTTCTAGCCCGGGGTGGGCGCAGCATAGCCATGGAAGGACGCGAGACACCGCAACGCAGCGTGGTGATCGAGTTTCCCTCGTACCAGCACGCCATCGATTGCTACAACTCGCCCGAGTATCAGCAGGCCAAGGCTCAGCGCGAAGGCGTGGCTACGGCAGAAATCATCATAGTTGAGGGTGCCCCACTGGGTGAGGACGGGGTGTGATCAGCGCATGAAGTGGATTTTGCCGCTGTCGTCATTGCCCATGTAGATACCGTATACCCCGGCCCGGCGCTCCTCGATATAGCGCTCGAGTATTTGCCGTATGGCCGGGTAGTAGATGGCGCCCCAGGGAATGTCTTCGGGGGCGAAGAAGCGGTAGTCGAGGGTTTCCGGGCCGAAGGCACCGGTGATTTCCACGGCCAGGGCGCGGAAGACGATGTACACCTCGCTTATGCGCGGCACGCTGAAGATCGAGTAGGGCGAGATGATCTCGGCGCGCACGCCAGTCTCTTCCCAGACTTCGCGCACGGCGGCCTGCTCGGTGGTCTCGCCGGCCTCCATGAAGCCGGCCGGCAAGGTCCAGGTGCCCGGGCGCGGGGGGATGGCGCGCTGGCACAGCAGGTATTTGCCGTCCTGCTCGATGATGCAGCCGGCGATGATCTTCGGGTTGATGTAGTGAATGTAGCCGCAGCCCGTGCACATCAGCCGCTCATGGGTATCGCCGTCGGGCACCTGGTGAACCAGGTAGGCGGAACCGCATTGGGGGCAGAAGCGCGGGCTGGGCATGGTCAACTCACTATGCGGGGTTCTTTCTGGACGATGGGCGTGGCGATCTCACGCAATTTGCTGCTGTCGTTCTGCTTCAGGCGCAGGTATTCCAGTGCCACCTTGGCGGCGGCGCGCACGTGGTCCACGGACGCCTGGTGGGCGGCCTGCGGGTCACCGCTCTTGATGGCGGCCACGATCCGCTCCATTTCCTGATTGCTGGAGCCGCGGCGGTTTTCCTGGGACACCGAGGTGGCGCGCAGGTAGCTGATGCGTGCCTGCAACTGGCGCAGTTGCGCGGCGGCGACGCGGTTGCCCGAGCCTTCCAGCAGCACGTCGTAGAAACCTTGCACCGACTCCAGCACCTGGGTCAGCTCGCCTTCGGCCAGGGCCTTGCGGTTCTCGTCCAGGGCTTTTTCCAGGGCGCGGATGTCCTTGGCCTTGGCGTTGAGCGTGAACAGTTGCACGATCAGGCCTTCGAGCACGCAGCGCAGCTCGTAGATGTCGCGGGCGTCTTCAAGGGTGATGATGGCCACGCGGGGACCCTTGGCGTCGGCGAATTCCACCAGGCCTTCGGATTCCAGATGGCGCAGGGCCTCGCGCACCGAGGTGCGGCTGACACCCAGGCGGTCGCACAGGTCGCGCTCCACCAGGCGGTCGCCGGGCAGCAGCTGGAAATTCATGATGGCGCTGCGCAGTTTATCCAGCACGATTTCGCGCAGGGTGACCGGGTTGCGATTGACCTTGAAGCTGTCGTCGAGTGGCAGGCGTTTCATTGGGTCCGCTCTGATGAGTTGGGGAGGTACCTCAGGGCCGGGATGGGGGCCGGACAAGGGCCGAAAATCATGGGCGAGTTTATCATGCAAACAGCTGTATTGAATGGGCCGGCCTCTTCCCGAGCTTCGCCCAGGCCCACAAGGGTTTGCCTATCCGATAGGGGACCGGGCGAAGCTCGGGAAAGGTTTCACACAATAGTCGGCAATGCCCCCAACTTGCCCTTGTGATAAACCATGGGCGTCACCGGCTCGGCCGGCAATATCAGGTTCTTCACCGCGCCGACGATGATGGCATGGTCGCCGCCGTCGTATTCACGCCACAACTCGCACTCGATGATCGCCGTAGCCTTGGTCAGCAGCGGGTTGCCCAGCTCGCTCAGGTGCCATTCGATGCCCTGGGCCTTGTCCTTGCCCTTGCCGGCGAACGCATAGGCTTCGGTTTTCTGGTCGGCGGACAGCAGGTGGATCGCGAAGCGCTTGCTGTCGCGCAGCACCGGGTAGGTGTCCGAGGCGTAGTTGGGGCAGAACAGCACCAGTGCCGGGTCGATGGACAGGGCGCTGAAAGCGCTGGCGGTGATGCCGACGATGCCGCCGTCCGGGTCCAGGGTGGTGACCACCGTGACACCGGACGGGAACGACGCCATCACTTCTTTATAGATGCCGGGTTCGATCATGGCAGCAACACTCCTAACGCATCACAAAGGGGTCGGGCATGGGCGCCTGCGAGAGGTTGATCCATACCGTTTTGAGTTCGGTATAGGCCAGCACCGAATCGATGCCGCTCTCGCGGCCGTAGCCGCTGTTCTTGAAACCGCCGATCGGGGCCATGGCCGAGACCGCGCGGTAGGTGTTGACCCAGATGATGCCCGAACGCACATCGCGCGCCAAACGGTGCGCGCGCCCCAGGTCGCGGGTCCAGATGCCGGCGGCCAGGCCGAACTGCGAGTCGTTGGCGATGGCCAGCGCCTGGGCCTCGTCCTTGAAGCGGATCACCGAAGCCACGGGGCCGAACACTTCTTCCTGCATGATCTTCATGGAGTTGCTGTCGCATTCGAACAGGGTCGGCTCGTAGTACCAACCGTCGCTGCCGGTCTGCGCACGCTTGCCGCCGGTGCGCAGGGTCGCGCCCTCGGCCACTGCCGCCGCGACCAGGCCTTCGACCACGGCCAATTGCTGCGCGGTGGCCATGGGGCCCATTTCGCTGGTTTCATCCTGGGGGTTGCCAATGCGGATGCGCTGGGCGCGTTCCACCAGGCGGGCGACGAATTCGTCGTAGATCTCGTCCTGCACCAGCAGGCGCGAACCGGAAACGCAGCTCTGTCCGGAAGCCGCGTAAATGCCGGCCACGGCGCCATTGATGGCGCTGTCCAGGTCGGCGTCGGCGAAGATGATGTTGGGCGACTTGCCACCCAGTTCCAGCGACAGCTTGGCGAAGTTCTCGGCACTGCTGCGCACCACGTGGCGAGCCGTGGCGGCGCCGCCGGTGAAGGCGACCTTGCGCACCAGTGGGTGGCGGGTCAGCGCCGCGCCGGTGCTGGGGCCGTAACCGGTGACCACGTTGACCACGCCTGGCGGAATGCCGGCTTCCAGGGCCAGGCGGGCCAGCTCCAGAATCGTCGCCGACGCATGTTCCGAGGGTTTGAGGACAATGGTGTTGCCCGCCGCCAGGGCTGGGGCCAGCTTGATGGCAGTGAGGTACAGTGGGCTGTTCCAGGGGATGATCCCCGCCACCACGCCCATGGGCTCGTGCACGGTGTAGGCAAACAGGTCGGGTTTGTCCAGCGGCAGGGTGCCGCCTTCAAGCTTGTCGGCCAGGCCTGCGGTGTAGTGGAAGAACTCTGGCAGGTAACCCACCTGGCCCCGGGTCTCGCGGATCAGCTTGCCGTTGTCGCGGCTTTCCAGCTGCGCCAGTTGCTCCTTGTTCTCGGCGATCAGGTCGCCCAGGCGGCGCAGCAGCTTGCCCCGCGCGGTGGCGGTGAGGCCGCGCCAGGCGGGGCTTTCAAAGGCTTTTTGCGCCGATTGCACGGCGCGTTCCACATCGGCTTCGTCGGCGTCGGGCAGCACGGCCCAGGCGTGCGCCGTGGCCGGGTTGAGGCTTTCGAAGGTCTTGCCGGACAAGGCATCGACCCATTGGCCGTCGATGCACATCTGGAAGCGGGCGAGAGTCATGCAACGATCCCCTTGGCGTGATTCTGGGTAGTGAGCGCATGGGCGAGGAAGTCCAGCAGCACCTGGTTGACCAGGCGCGGCGACTCCACGGGCATCATATGCCGCTGTTCATCGAGCACTGCAACTTGCGCGCCGGGAATGCGCTCGGCCAGTTGCCGTGCCATCAGCGGCGTGGAGCCTGGGTCCAGTTCACCGGTGGCGATCAGCGTCGGCACCTGAATGTGGCCCAGGTCGTCGGCACGGTACATGTCCTGGGTGGCGAACAGCTCATAGGTGGTCAGGTAACCCTGGGGGTCATTGCTGGCCAGCGTCTGGCGGATCGCCGCGATCTGTGCCGGGTTGGCAGCCTGGTATTCGCGGCTGAACCAGCGCGACAGGGCGGCCTCGGCATTGGCGTCGGGGCCATGCTCGGCGGCCTGGGCGGTGCGGGCGATGACGCCGGCCCGCTGTTCCGCACTGCGGTTGAACACGCTGTTGAGCACCACCAGCCCGCAGAGGCGAGTAGGGTGGTGCAAGGCGAAGGCGCGTGCCACCAGGCCGCCCATCGAGAAACCGATGACGATGGCCTGGGGTATCTGCAGGTGGTCGAGCAGTTCCAGCAACTGATCGGCATACCCGCCCAGTGACGTGCCGGGTGCCGGGCGCGGGCTGGCGCCATGGCCGAGCATGTCATAGGCGATGACGCTGTAATACGGGGCCAGGCCAACCATCTGGCCGCCCCACATTTCTTTGTTCAGGCCCACGCCGTGGATCAGGATCACCGGGTGGCCTTGGCCGGTCGCCAGGTAACTGGTGCCGGCCGGGGTAGTTTCAGCGGTAGGCCGAATCATGGAACGCTCCTGCAAGCCTTAGTTGTTTTTTTCTGCGGCCAGTTCTTCAAGGTCGATGTAGCGGTTGCCGATGCGCGGGTGCAGGCGGCCACCGTTGGCGGCGCCGAGTACTACCACGATCTCGTCGGCGCGCGGAGCGTCCTCGATCTGCATTTCCAGGGTGATGTAGTGCGAGCGCAGGCCCTCGTCGTCCTTGTGCATCATCGGGATCTGGATAGAAGTGCCTGGCCCGCCGCGCTTGTTGGTGAAGCTCAGGTAGCTCTTGGCCTGCACCGCTTCGCGATAGTGGTTGCCGAAGCGCAGGGTGTGGATAACCGCCGAAGCATGCTCGATCTCGCCGTCGGCACCCACTACCGCAGCCTTGCCATAGGCTTCGATCTTGTCGGCACCACCGATGGCGGCGGTCAGGCGTTCGACCATCAGTGCGCCCAGGGCAGAGCAGTTGGCCTTGATCACCGGCTTGAGGTCCTCGACGAAACCCTGGCCAACCCAAGGGTTCTTGATCACCACCGCCAGGCCGACCATGGTCACTGGCTTGTCAGTGGCCTTGCCGCCTTCGATCAGGGTTTCCTCGGTGTAGCTCACGATCTTGCGAATTTCGAAACTCATGGCCTGCTCCATTCTAGAGATGGGATGGATGTTGTTGTCTGATGGTATACCATAATATTTGCGATGCAAGCCCCTTGTGCGCGACGGTGGGGCGGGTAGGCGATAAAAGGTATGTGGTATGCCAAAAGATGGCATTCCATGGATCATAGCGTAGAAGGGGCGTGGGCGATAAGGAGCAGATGGGCGGGGTGCAGCAGCGGCCGCCTGGCGGCGTCAGGGCCGGCCGCTGCTTGGCTTCAGCGTTTGGCGGGAGCAATCAGGCCATTGAGGTAGTCATACAGGGCATCCGCCACCTTGATGTAGCCTTCCTTGGTGAAGTGCACCAGGTCGGGGCGGGCCAGGTCCTGGGCTTGCCAATTGACGATGGCGCAGTCACCCCCCATGAATGCCTGCCAGCTCCAATAGAGGGTACGGTTCTGCCGGGCGACGCGTTGCTGCACGTCGATCACGGGGTGCAGGCTGCGAGGCTGGCGGGCCTGGCAACTGCCGGCGCCTTTGTTCTTGATCGAGTCCGGCGCGCCGACGATCAACAGCACGGTGCCGGGCAATGCCTGGCGCAGTAGCTGAATGCGCTGGGTTTGCTGGCTTTCGTACAGGCCCACGTCCAGGTCGTCGTCGAAGGCTTCATTGGTTCCGTAGGCCAGAATCAGCAAGTCAGGCTTTAGCGCCTTAAGGGTGTCCAGCCACCCTGGTTGCCATTTGTCCACCACGCTGAACTGGGCGCCGTTGATGCCCAATGTAGAGAACACCACGCCACTGTTGTTCTGCCCCAGGATATTCCAGCCGCCGACAGCCAGGTTCTGGCTGCTGGCGAAGGTCAGGTCCAGGGGCAGGGCCAGGTTGCCGATGGCCGGGCTCAGGCGCCATTGGCCATTGGTCAGCGGCAAGGGGCGGGCCGTCTGGGTGTAATCATCGCGGGCTTGCAGGCGGTTATTGCTGCCGGCCTGGTACAGGGCCGAAACCTGGTAGCGCATGTCGGTGGGCGGCGTGGGGTCCAGGTGTACATGGGCGCCAGCAGTCTGTGGCAGCGACAAGTAACCCCCCAGCGGGAACTGATCGCTGTGCTGGTTGCGCGCCGAGACCAGGTTCCATTGGCTGCGAGCCGCGGTGATGCGCACCTGGTCGTAGCGCGTGCCAGGTACCGGGGTAGCAGCGATGAAGCCAATACCGCCGTTGCCATAGTCCTGCTGGAAGCGGGTGCGCAGTTCACCGGTCAACAGGTCGGCGGCAGTGTGCGAGTCACCCAACTGAACAATGGTTACCGCCGAGCGCTGGGCGTTCTTCAGTTTGTTCTGCAGCAGCCGCAGATTGGGTTCGGCGGCGGGCGGCTTGGCTACCCGCACCACTTTGGCGGGGCTTGGCGCAGTTTGCGTGGCGACGGCCGAGACCGGGCTGCAGCCGCTCAACAGCACGGCACTCAGCAGCGTCATGGGGCCAGGCAGTCGTTTCATTCAGCGCTCCGTTAGGTCGTGGTTCTGGATATTGATCAGGGACATCACCCGTTCGGCGATCAGCTTCTGGCCGGTGGTGGTGAAGTGGATACCGTCGTCCACGCGCGTCTTGACCTTCTTGCCGTCCGCACTTTCCAGGTACGGCGAGAAGCTGGTCTCGTCGTGATAGCCCAGCACGTCGTTGGCCGACAGGTACAACTGGCCGTAGTGCTCGGCTTCGCTTTTATACAGTTCGCGCAGGTAAGCCATGGCAGTGGACAGCTTGTCCTTGCGCATGTTCGGCGGGCCCACCCAGATGACCTGCACATTGTGTGCCCGGGCCAGGTCGAAAATGCGTTCCACCCGCTGGCGATACGAGGCCTCCCAGTCGGCGCTGTGAAAGCGCAGGAACGGCTTGCCCTTGGCCACGGGCATGTCCCACGGGTCGTTGGGGCCGAGGAACACCACGATCAGGCGGATGTTGTGGTTGGCCAGCAGGGTTTGTTCTACCGTCAGCGGCCAGTTGAAAAAGCCCGGGTAGGCAAGCCCGGTGCTCTGCTTGCTGAGGTTGATGCTGTTGATCTTGTAGCGCTTGAGCAGGGTGTTGGCCAAATGCGGTGCTACACCCTGCATCAACGAGTCGCCAACGAAAAACACCTCGTCGCTGGGGTTGAGGTTGGCGATGGTCAGCGGCGTGATCTTCAGCGGCGCAGGAGGCTCGGGCGCGGCCACGGGCGCCTGCACCGGTGTCGCTGGCACGAGGGCTTGCAATTCCGGGTCGTTGCCGGCGACCGCCGAGGCAGCTTGGTCGCTGGCCGGCGTTTCTTCCAGGCGAGCGAAGAACGCACTGCGCGCGTCGTCCATGGCGTCGGTCAACCGTGCGCCGAAGCTCCAGAGCGCGTTGTCAGCAACCCCTGGCACGCTGCAGTCGGCGTGGTACTTCTGCTGGCAGTACAGGCGAATGGAGGTCTGGTTCAGCCACACCAGGATCAAGGCGGTTACCAGCAGACCCAGGGTTACCTGCAAGGCCTTGATGAATTGGCTGCCCACGGTTTCAGAAGCTGGCATAGATGAACCCCGGCACGCCGGACGGCGACGCGAAAATGACCAAGGAAATGAACAGGCCCAAGGGTATCGGGTACACCAGCCAGGGAATTCGCCGGCTGGCGGCGAATGCTTGGCGCAGGCTGCTGACCAGCCAGGGGTAAACGGCGATCAGGGCCAGGCACGCCAGTACGCCGACCCATGGACCTTGGGCCAGGCCGTCGAACGACAGATGGCTGAGGCCCACCAGCATGTCCTGGGTGTCTTCCAGGGTAGCGCTGCGAAAGAAGATCCAGGCGAACGCCACGTAATGGAAGGTAAGCAGGCGCGCCAGCAAGTCAGCGCCGGGCCACGTACGGGGGCTGGGAAACGCCCGGGCGTAAAGCTTGTAGGCGATCAGACCAACGCCGTGCAGAGCGCCCCAGATCAGGAAGTTGACACTGGCGCCGTGCCACAGGCCGGAGATGACCATGGCCAGGAACAGGTTCAGGTTGCCGCGCCAGTAACCTTTGCGGTTGCCGCCCAGGGGAATGTAAATGTAGTCGCGGATGAAGGTCGACAGGCTGATGTGCCAGCGGTCCCAGAATTCCTTGAGGTTGCGCGCCAGGTACGGGTAGTCGAAATTGCGTGGCAGGCGAAAGCCCAGCAGCAACGCGATGCCGGTGACCAGGTTGGTGTAGCCGCTGAAGTTGAAGTAGATCTGCAGCGAGTAGCCGTAGATGCTCAGCAGAATCTGTTCCGGCGAGAAGCCGCTGGGCGTATCGAATACCGGGTCTACCCAGTGGTTTGCCAGCCAGGTGCTGAACAGGAACAGCTTCACCACGGCCAGGGCCACCAGCCCCAGGGCACGTTGGGGCTCGAGGACCTGACGTGGGGTGCTGGGGTTGATCTGCGGCAGCAAGTGCTCGGCGCGGTTCACGGGGCCGGCGATCAGGCTGGGAAAAAACGCCAGGTACAGGGCCAGGTCCAGAGGCGCGGCGGGCTTGAGCGTGCCGCGGTTGATGGCCATCAGATAACTGACCGAGTGGAATATATAGAACGACATCCCTACGGGCAGGAGCACTTCCCAGATAGGCAACGAACCATCAACGCCCAGCGCCTGCAAGCCTTGCTGGAAGCCGGTGGCAAAGAAGTCCTGGTACTTGAAGAAGTAGAAGCACCCCAGCACCAGGGCCAGGATGGCGCCGTAGGTGAACCGTCGCCCGGGGTAGCGCGCACTCAACTGGCCGAGCGCGAACACCGCGGCGCTGTAGCCAAGCAGCACATACAGGAACGTGAGGTTGAAGCTGGCCAGAATTGCGTAGCTGGCCGCCAGCAGCAGTACGTTTTGCACGCGCAGGCTGAAGTTGAGGCACCAGTACAGCAGGAAGAACAGAATGAAGCACAGGCCGAATTCGATCGAGAAGTAGCTCATCAACGTAGTCCGTTACGCTGTCTGCGGCAGCAGGGAAGGGCGCGCTGTCAGGCGCATCGCCGCAAATCAGGGGCGCGGATTATGTCAGAGTGCCAGATGGCCCAACAAGCCGACCTTGGGTGAAGATTGCGCGGGGCCAGCTTACGTCTGTCGGACAATTCGACAGTCATCCTCGATTTAGGATCCATCCTCCGGAACGTGCACTAGTCTTTTCCTTTCAACCAAAGGAGGTGGTTATGAGTCGCACAACCAATCGTACACAGGCAGGCGCATTGAACAGCGCGGTGGTCAGGGAAACCCTGTTCCAGGAATGGGACAGCGGTGAGGTCATCGAGCAACCATGGGGTACGGCGCGGGGTGAGGCGGGTGGCTACCTGCGGCATGAAGCTGGGTATGACATGGAGGAGGAGGAAGAGGAAGAGTAAGTGTGAGCTTGGGGTAGCGGCATGGCTGCCGGGCAGCCATGCCGCTCCGCCCAACTATTGGCCGGCGTCCTTCCAATGCAGGTTGAGCGTGTACGGTTTGCCCGTGGTCAGGTCAACCGCACTGCGCACCTCGCGTCCTTCATGCTGGGCGACCACGACATAGTGGCCCGCTGGCAACTTGACCAGCATCATGGGCCCGACGTCATTCACATTCAGTATTTCATGAGCCTGCGCGTTCTGAATGCTGATGGCGCTCACCGGTACGTATTCGTTACCCACTCCTTCGGAAAATGTCATGCGCAGGTTGTAGCCGGGCATGCGCTGAAGTGCGCACGCCTCGTCCATGCCGATACCGCCGGAGAGGTAGGTGATGCCGTTCTGTGTTTGCGCCTGGAGTTGGACGCCGGAAGGGTCCACGGGGTCGGTACAGGCGGCGTGGGTGAGTGGAGAGCACAAGGCTGAGAGCAGGGTGACTGCGAGCGGCAGGGTGCGGAGGGTGTTCATGGTGGTGGCTCCTGGAGGAGTGGATGCCTACCTTTGTGAGACATGCGCTTGGTATGGGGTGTTCGGGGGCGGGCGGTAAAAATCTGGTAGTGGGAGGAGGGTGCGGTTGCGGTGGGGTTTCTTATCTATTAAG
>NZ_CP056031.1 GCF_013374995.1 Pseudomonas eucalypticola
TTCACCATCGAATGTTTCGTGTTCACGAAAAATTTGTTGTGGTTACTCATGTTCTTCCCATACACCTGGTGCTATACGCCATTTGTTTGTATGACCCTCGGGCATTTGAAATCATTTACCTTTGGGGTCGTACCAAGGCGTTTACGTTCGTGGGCAATTTTTATTACTGGAGAGCGGCGACCTACAGCCCCCTAGAGTTCAATGTAGGTAAGAAGCTGAGCAAGCGGAAACTGCGGAAACTACAGAAAAGGGGTTGTTATGAGTTTTGCCGAAAAGCTGAAAAAGAAGGTAATCAAAATCGAGCCGCCTGTTTCTAACAAGCTGCCCTTTGAAGTGCACCTTGATAAACACACGATCATGACCAAAGACCGGGATTACATGCAAGTAATCCGGTTGACGGGCGCAAGCTTTGAGAGCGCCGACGATGAACAGTTAAACATCTTGCATAAACGCCTTAACTCACTGTTCAAAAATATCTCAAGCCATAACGTCGCGTTGTGGCAGCACATTATCCGGCGCCGGGAAACGAAATACCCACCTGGGGAGTTTCCCGAAGGGTTCGCTAAAGACCTGAACGAAAAGTATTCCTCTCGCCTGTCCGGCGAAAAACTGCGCGTCAATGAGCTGTATCTGACGGTGATTTACCGTCCCTTCCCGTCGATCTTCTCGAATACCGTGTTCAAGCTGGTCTCCAGCGCCGACAAGGCCACTCGCGAAGCGGAGCGCCTGCAAGCGGTCGAAGTGCTGAACAAGGTGGTTCGGCAAATCATGCGCAGCCTGCGCCGCTATGACGCGGAAAAGCTGGGGATCTACAAATACCAGGGCATCTACTGCTCGGAGCCGATGGAACTCATGAGCTTTCTGCTCAATGGCCGGTGGCAGCGCGTGGCCCTCGCTCAAGCGCCCCTGCGTAAGCTGGTGGCCGCAACTCGCCCGTTCTTTGGTAACGAGACGGTTGAGGTTCGCAGCGCCACTGGCACGTTCTACGGCGCCCTCCTGGGCATAGGGCTCATACCCACGGAAACTAGCTCTGTTTTCCTGAATGAATTGCTCAACCGCGCCGTATGACTTCGTATTGACGCAATCTTTCAGTTTCATCAAGCAAGAAACAGCGCGGCGGAGTATGAAGACCGCGCAGATCGTATGGAAAGTGCCGAAGATGATGCAACGTCGCAGATAGATGAAATTTGACGAAGCCCTCGACGATCTGGCATCGCGGCGGATCGTGATGGGGGAACATCATTTTAACCTGTTCGTTAAATCCGATACTGTCGAAGCCTGAACGACAACGTGGCCGATGCCGTTGAAACGTTAGGCGGAACCGGCATGACACCTGCACGGGAAGACTTGGCTATTGTCGCTGCTTACTGGGCTCAGTTTCCGGGGCAATTTAAAGACCGCCCCCGCGTGTCTGGTATCAATAGTAAGAATTTCAGCGGCTTTGCACCGATGCACAACTTCCCCGCTGGGCGCCTGACCAATAACCATTGGGGGGACGCCTTGACTATGTACATGACCACGGCGGGAACCCCCTATTATTTTTCGTTCCATGCTTCCGATCCACAAGACAAGAACGACATTAAGATTAAAGATGTTGGGCATACGATGGTATTAGGCCCGACTGGCTCGGGCAAAACCGCTTGGATCGCGTTTAACCTGGCTATGCTGGTGAAATTCCGCGCCACCTGTGTCCTGTTCACGGAAAGACCGGGATACCGAAATCATCATTCGCGCATTGGGCGGCAAATATTACCCCATTCAAAGCGGCGTGCGGACCAACTGGAACCCGTTCAAGCTGGATCTGCACAACCCCATTACTGGCCCGTTCCTCAAGCGCCTGACCTTGTACCTGGCCGCTGCCCAAGGCGACGTGACCAAACTGGAAGTTGGAGAGGTTGAACAAATTGAGGCCGCTGTAAACTCGGTGTTGCGCCTGGACCTGGAACATCGGCGCCTGGCCGCGTCCTGGATTATCTGGAACAGGACTCACTGATTTACCGGCGTTTGCAACGGTGGTGCCACTCGCGCCGGAACGGCCAGCCGGACGGTGAAAACGCTTGGGTATTCGATAATCAAACTGACACCCTGGCCGCATCTTTGGGCGAAAAACTTGATTACCGGCTTCGATGTGACGGCGTTCCTCGATCACGCTGAATTGCGCGCCCCGATCAATATGTATCTGTTTCACCTGGTATCGACTCTGGTTGACGGTCGCCGGTTTGCGTTGTTCATTGCGGAGTTCTGGAAAGCACTGGGTGACCCACCGTTTCAATCATTCGTGCAAGATCAGTTGAAGACCATCCGTAAAAACAATGGCTTTGTAGTGCTGGACTCGCAGTCACCCAATGACGCGCTTAGCAGCCCTATTTGCGACACGCTGATTGAACAGACGCCGAACAAAGTATTGTTCCCGAACGACAAGGCCGATTATGCGCAATACAAAAAACTCGGCACCTCGGATCGTGTGTTCCAGTTGGTAAAAGAGACTGACCCGGAAGCAAGCCGGGTGTTTGTTTTGCAACAAGGGCATAGCTCCGTTGTGTGCCGCTTCGATATGGAGGGTATGAAATACGAACTGGATGTATTGTCGAGTAAAAAACACACTGTCGCCCTGGTGGAGAAACTGCGGGCCGAACATGGTGAGCAACCAGAAAACTGGCTGCCTCACTTCAAAACTGCGGAGAGAAAATCATGATGATGACTATTAAACGCCTGTCCTTTGTAGTGGGGTTGGCTACCGCTTTCGGCTCCGGTGCCGCGTTGGCCGACGTGGTGCCGGTTATTGATGGTCTAGCCATTGAAAAGGCAATTGCCAATGGCGTGATTATGAGTAACCAGTTGACCCAAATTGAGAACAATTTGAGGGTCGCGCAAAACCAATACAGCTCGCTCACGGGTAGTCGCGGCCTGGGTACCCTTTTGTCGGACTCGCCCCGTAACGGCCTGCCTGCTAACTGGGCCGAAGGGATGGCCCTGCTGAACAGCAACAGCGGCGCCACTTATGGCGACCTGGCTAGTTCGGCCACCCAAATTCGCCAGGCGCAAGCGGTACTTTCTTCTTCCGAAGCAGCGTCTTTGTCGCCTCAAATGCAGTCGTATCTGTCGCAGATGCGCAACATGAGCGCGAACCAGCAGGCACTGGGGCAAGCGGCCTACACCAACTCCGCGACCCGCATAGCCACCTTGGAGCGGCTTACCAACAGCATCAATGCACAAACGGACCCGAAAGCGATTATGGACCTCCAGGCGGTCGCGCAGTCAGAACAAGCCAAGCTTGCCAATGACCAAGCGCAACTGCAAAGCGTGCAGCAACTGACGCAAGCTAATGACCAGGCGGCGCGTCAGATGCAAAACGAAATGCGTATGCAGGTTAGTGGAAGTGCTGACTTCCCGGCCTTGGATACGTCGATTCCATCTAACTAACTTCTACGGAAAGAAAAGTATGAAAAAGTTTATCGCTCTCGCCTTCGTCCTGGTTTGTCTGTCGGGCTGCTGGGATGAGAAAGATAAGGTAGTTTGTGACGCTGCTTGCCGGGCCGAAAGGTCCGGCCAGGCCGACTTTCCCAGCTTGGATACCAGCGCCCCGGACTCGTTTAAAAAATCCCCTGATAAGGGGCATTAACCCGGAGTCTCGGCTATGGCTACTCAGGTTTATACCGAAGTCCTTACGTTCGTAAGTGGAATGACGACTACCTTCATCACGCAGAACGTGGTTAACGTGGCGAATGCTATTGCGCCCGCTGTGAATACACTGCTCGCGGTGTATATCATGTTTGGGGCTATGCGCTGTTCCGTGGTGGCGGTCAACAAGAACCCATGATGGATGGCTTACAACGCATTCTCAAGATGGTCTGCATCCTGTATGTGGGCTTTCAATTTGCCGCATATAACCAGTATGTTGTTAACACCTTCAACGTCGCGCCCCTGGAGCTGGGTACGGCTTTTTTTGGTGCGAATGATACCACCACAATATTCGGCTCACTTGATAGCATCCTGGTTAAAGGGTTCACTGCCGGTAAGAAATTTTGGGACCAGGGCGGTATCCTGGTTGGTGATCCCGGCATGTATATGGTGGCCATATTGGTATGGGGACAAACCATCATTGTTACGGCCTATGCCTGCTTCCTGATTGTGGCTTCACAAATCGCACTGGCTATCATCCTCGCGCTGGGTCCGCTGTTCATCTTCTCTCTGATGTTTCAGGCCACCTCTGATTACTTCAGTCGCTGGGTTCAGCAACTTTCAAACTATGCGCTTGTCATTCTGATGACCATCGCTGCTAACGCGCTGATTATGACGCTGTATGAGCGTGCATCGACCGGGGCGGCGGCGATCACCAGCACGGCACAGATTAACCAGCTGTTCCCGTTCCTGGTGACTGGGGCTATCTCGCTCTTGTGCCTGGCTCAAATCCCGTCAAAAGCGGCGGGCCTGGCTGGTGGCGTCTCGATCAACTCTTACGGCGCCGGTCGCTTGGCTGCGCGAATGCTCCAGCGCAGTCTGCGTTCAATCCTGCCTCGCCGCCGTCCTGGCGGTGGTGGTGGTGAGCGAAAACGCCCACGGGGCGGCTCTATCCGCACATAACCATTGGTCGGCAACCACGGACGGTCTAGGCAGTGAAGCCCCCCAAACAACAGAAACGCCTTTTCTGTATAGACGGAACATAGTAAAGTGTTGCTATGTATCCGTCTTTTTTGTGTGCGTGAGGAAAGTAGAAATGAAGAACGTTTTTCGTGTACTTGTCTTGTCCGCCATCTTCGCAGCCGCTGGCTGCGCCCATCAGCCGCCGTCGTGCGACGGCAAAGCGCGTCGCCCTATCAACGCTGACCGTGAAGCGGGTATCTCCTACCCGAGCTGTGGCCAGGCCGTCGCCTTCAACGCATTCGACCTGGGAGACGGCTAATGGATAAGCGCCAAAAACTCCCACCTGAGTCCGAAAAAACCAGCGCCGATGACAAGGCGCTTCAACGCTTTCTCGGCACCATCAATTCGTTCGTAGAGTCACACGACGATATTCAACAAATCCTCCAGGCTTCGCAGTCCTGGGCAGATACCGAAGTTGAACGTCTGGAAAAGGCTAAGACCTGGGCCTATCGCATCGCAGGTGGCGCGGTGCTGTTTGCCTGCGGTGCGTTGTGGGTCGCACATGAAGCTATTCAAACGGCCATGGTGCCGCCACCGCCTCCACAAGTGCTGGTGATGAATGAGACCACCGGCGCCATTAATCCGCTTATGTCGCTGACGGAAGTCAAGGTTAAGTATGAAGACGCTTTGCTACGGCGGGCGCTCAATACTTTCTCCATCTGCCGGGAACGCTATATCCGGGACATGGCAGAAAGTGACTACTTCTGCGCGGCCTCGTTTATGTCGCCACAACTGCAATCCCAATGGGCGAAATATTGGGATACCGAAAACCCCAACGGACCACTTACCGTATATGGCAACCGTGCCAGCGTCAAAGTGCAAATTGAAAGTATTTCGCCGCGCCAAAATAGCCAGGGCATAGTTGACACTGCGCAAATTTACTTTACGCGCACTGTGACTGAGAACGGCACGCCGACTGTGACCCACTGGGTCGCTGACGTTAGTTTCAAAATGGTCAATCTGCCCAAGGAAGAAGCCCAGCGCCGCGTTAACGATATTGGGTTGCAGATTACCCAGTACAACACTAACCAGGTGCTGAGCGCGGCCAGCCCCGCTGCTCGCAACCAGGCCCCGGCGCCCGTAACCGCAGCCCCGCGCCAGGGGCTGACGGCACCGGCCTACTCGCCAAACCAGGGGAGGGACTGACCATGAAGCTAACGCCGATTGCTTTCGCCTTGCTGCTCGGGTGCGCCTGGGTCCACCAGGCAAGTGCTGCGCAGACGCCAGTGGCTGCGCATCAAGACAAGCGCGTGCGGTTCGTTGATTACGACCCGTACGACATTGTTACGCTCAAGTCCCGTATTGGCCGGGATACGCTGGTTATGTTCAGCCCGGATGAAAAGATTTTGGATATGGGCGGTGGCTACACTGATGCCTGGGGGGTAGGCACCATCACTTCGCGCAATGGGTTCTTCATCAAGCCCCAACGGGGCAGCCCGAACACCAACATTCACATTGTAACCAACAAGCGCGTTTACAACCTGGATATGGTATTGGCCGCTTCCAACAAGGAAGTGAGTTATGAATTTGTCCAATTCCGCTATCCCGAAGATGAACTAAAACAGCGCCGCGCTAAAGGCCAGGCCGATCTGGTCAAAAAGATGCTTGCGCAGGGTGATGGTCGCGCACAGAACGAGAATTACACCGTTGAGGGTTCGACCACTATTGAACCTAATCGCGTGGTGGACAATGGCCTGGCCACTTACGTGACGTTTCCTCCACGGGCAAAACTTCCGCAAATCTACTACCTGAATGAAGAAGGCAAGGAAGTTATGGCGAGCTGGAACGTCGAAAACGACGTTGTGGTTATCCATGACGTGAAGCCGAAATTTATTTTCCGTAGTGGCGAGCTTGTGACCTGCATTTACAACGAATCTTACGACCCCAACGGCGGCGAACGCCCCGCGACTAAAACCCAGTCACCGCATGTTGAGCGCGTATTGAAGGAGGCCGACCAATGAAAATGCCATGGAATCGCAAGGACGAATATGAAGAAGAAGACGATGAAGTAGTAGAACAACCTATCGAGGGCGACCGTAAGATTGCGTCGGTCAACAAGGGCCTGGGTATACAGGCGCGGCTGATGAACATTGTCGGCGGCGTCTGCATCATCGCCTTCGGCGGCTGGTTTTTGTTCCACTATTACGCGGGCCTGTATCAAGAGCGCCAGGAAAAGAAAGACCGCGCCGTCGACACCACGCAAACGGCCTCCACCCAACTGCCCCCGTTGAAGGTCGCGGCGCTGGAAACGCCACAGCAGCCCGCTGGCCAGGCTGCGCCGCCACAACCTCATATCCAGGCACAGGCTGCCAATGGCCAACCCGTAAAATCGCCGGCACAGATCGAACGGGAAGAACGCTTGTCGTCGTCCGTGAAGTTCAAGCTTGACGGCACCGGTCCTTCCCTCGCGCAAGCTGCATCGAGCAATACAGCAGCAGGCAGCCAGCGCGGTACCGGTGGCCAGCCCGGGCAGGGCGGCCAGGGCCTGACGGGCAACCCGGGAGACCGGCTATCCCAGTCGCTGCAATCGGCGCAGATGGACCCAGTAGAGGCATACCGCCTTGGTGATCCTGGGTTGATGGTGTATCAGGGCGAGGCGATTCCCTGCGTGGTTCGCCCTGCATTGGATTCGTCCTTGGTAGGCATGGTGCAGTGTGTGCAATCGGATGACCTGTGGTCTGCCGATCACAGCGCCATCGTTGCCGAACGCGGCACCATTTACACCGGCCAGCAGTTGATGGGCCTTGCCCGTGGCAATCGCCGGTTGCCGATCGTGTGGACCAGGGGCCGCACGCCGATGCCGAACAATGTGGCCTTTAACCTGAGTTCAGCGGCGACTGATGAACTGGGCCGCACCGGCGTTACCGGGGACGTTGACTATCACCTGGCCGAACGCTGGGGGCCTATCGTCGCGCTGAGTGTTATCGACGACGTGGGGGCCTATCTACAGGCCACCCAGCAAAGCAACAGCGGCAACAACACCACGCTCAACCTGGGCAACACCACCAATGGCGGGCAGGAACTGGCAACTGAGATTTTCAAGGAAGCCGCCAATATCCCCAACACCCTCACCCGTAACCAGGGCGCCAATATCTATATCTACGTGGCTCGGGATATTGACTTCAACAAGGTCTATAGCCTGGAGTACAAGCAATGAATGCGAGCTGTGATGAAGTGCTGGATGAAGCCACGGCTGAACGACTGCACACCGTAGAAATCCACCTCCAGGTGCTCGCCGGGTACCTGGCAGGTGATTACAACGAACTGTGCATTAACGCACCTGGTGAACTGTGGACCTACACCCACGGGCACTGGGTACCGGTCTCCATGCCCGAACTTGACTACGTGTGGTGTGAGGAACTAAGCCGCTTGGTGGCTAACTTCTCCGGGCAGACCCGGCAAGCGATTATCAGCGCGGAGCTGCCGGGTGAGCAGCGTATTGAAATCGTGTTGCCACCCGTTACCGAAGTACCAAGCATCACCATTCGCCTCCCCCCAAAAGGGAAGGCATTTTCGCTTGAGGACATTATTAGCTTCGGTAGTTTCAAACGGACTGAATGGGTTCAAACTCGGGGCATTAGTGCCGCCGAACGCGCCGAATTACATGGAGACCTGACAGCAAAAGAGTTGCAGTTGCTGGAGCTGTTCAATGCCAGGGACGTAACCGGGTTCTTGTGCGCGGCGGTGGTAGGCAAACAGAACATCTTTTTTGTCGGAGAAACTGGTTCTGGTAAAACCGCGCTCATGAATGCTTTGGGCCACAAGATTCCGGCTGACGAACGTTTAGTTACCGTAGAGGATACCCGCGAATCTCGCTTGCCTCACCGCAACCAGGTTAACTTAAAGTTCAGCCGGGATAGCGCAGCCCCTGAACGTATCCGCGTAAAGGGTGTATTGGCCTCTACGTTGCGCCAGTTCCCAAGCCGCGTGCTTTTGGCGGAAATACGTGGCGATGAAGCGTATTTCTTTTTTCAAAACGTCGTGAACAGTGGCCACCCTGGAACAATGGCCAGCTTTCACGCCAACAGCCCCAAAATGGCATTCCGTCGCATGGCGAATATGATTCAAGCCAGCCCGGAAGGCAGCCAATTATCACAGGACTTGATTATCAAAGACCTGTACTCATTGATTAATATTGTTATTCAGTGCGAGCGCGACGAAAACGGGAAGCCGTTCGTTAGCCAGATTTATTACGACCCTGAATACGCGATTAAGATTGCCGGTTAGGAGGCGCTGTATGCTGCTTAATGAACTGGATAGTTATAAGGCTAAGGTTAGCGCGTTTGCCGCGCTGGCTGCCTTGGCTGTGGTTATGGGCTTGTATCTGGCTGGGTATTTCTTCCTTTACAAGATCGGAGAACATCCGTACGCCGCTACCCCAAAAACGATTATTGATTACTGGGTGTATTACGGCGATCAGCCTTTAGTGAAAAAATGGTTGTCCATTTGTTCATTTGCCGGGTTCGTACCGGCAATCATTGTTATTGGCTTGTGCGTGGCTCCGATCAATCGCAAGTTGCATGGTGATGCCCGGTTTGCCACTACGGCGGAAATCAAACGCAACAAGCTCCTGGGCCAGCATGGTTTCATTATCGGCAAATGGAAAGGAAAGTTCCTCATGCTGGCAGGTCAGCTTGGCGCGCTTCTGGCGGCGCCGCCTCGCTCCGGTAAGGGCGTCGGGGTAGTCCAACCCAACATGCTTAGCTGGCCTGATAGCGTGGTTTTGCTGGATGTACGGCAAGAGTCGTTCCGCCTTACCTCGGGGTTCCGTGCGACCTTTAGCGAAGTGCACCTGTTCAACCCCGTTGACCCTGACTTACGCACCATGCAATGGAATCCCTTGGATTACGTTTCCGATGACCCCATGCTGCGTGTCAATGACTTGCAGAAAATCGGCAACATGCTGTCGCCCGATCCTGCGGACGGCGATCCATTTTGGCCCGCGTCCTGCCGGACCCTATTCCTGGGCCTAGCCCTGTATGTATTTGAAACGCCTTCATTGCCGCGCACGTTCGGGGAGATTGTTCGCCAAATCATGTTTGGCGAGGGTGAAACAGTGGGGGAACACTGGAAGGAAATTATTGAAACCCGCGACCAGTCGCCAACACCACTTAGCTCCGCGTGCAAAGCCGCCCTGTATGACTTCATTTTCACCAGCGGTAATACTCAATCGTCTATTCGTAAGACCTTCACGGCTAAGCTGGAACTTTGGCTAAACCCGCTGATTGACGCTGCCACCTGCCGAAGTTCGTTAGACCTACGCCGTATGCGCCGCGACAAAATATCAGTGTACATCGGTATCAAACCGAAAGACCTGGACTACCTATCACTCATTATCAACCTGTTCGCGCAGCAGATTGTTGAACTGAACATGGATCAGATGCCGGAAGATAATCCCGAGCTGAAATATCAATTGGGCTGGATCATGGACGAATTCACCGCGCCTGGCCGTATGCCTGTGATCGCTAAAGCAATCGGCTACCTGGGCGGCTATAACATTCGCCCATTCATTATTGTGCAATCTATCTCCCAACTGGTTGCAACCTATGGCCCGGAGGTTGCGAAGACAATTATTGAATGCTTGGGCGCGGAAATCGTATATGCCCCGAAGAACAAAGAGCATGCCCGCACAGTTTCTGAAATGCTGGGCGACACCACGATAAAGGTAAAAACCCACTCGCGGCCAAAATTTGATTTGAAAGGTGGTTCTACCAGCACCTCAGAACAAAAACGCGCATTGCTGTTACCACAAGAAGTCCGTCAAATCGGCAAGAAGCGTCAAATCGTCTTTATCGAAAATATGAACGCAATCCTTTGCGAGAAAGTTTTCTACTACAAGGAAAAGGTTTTCAAAAAGCGTTTGCTGCCGCCGTATGTTCAACCACAAGCTGAGTACACTCCCCCGCCGCCCCGAGTGGCAAAACCCAAGCCAAAGCCAAAAGCCGATGAAGTTACCGAAGTGAATGGCCAGCTTGTTAAGTTCGTTGATCGGGAAATTGAAGTAAAAGACATTGACAACCTGGATAAACTATCCCTGACGGATTACAATATTGACTTCGCAAAAATTGAAATCCCCGATAACGAACCTGCCACTGACGAGGAAATGAAAGAACTGTTTAGCTCATTTGTGAATTCAATCGCTGACTGACGCGGAAGGAACTTAAATATGGCTACTAAAGCTGATAAAGATGGTCTTGTAAAAGCGCTGCGTGAAAACCACGTTGATACTGCCTTGGCAATACTCGACGCAAGAAAAACACTTAGCCCAAACATGAAAGAGCCATTGGAAAATGGCGTTCCTCTTTTACTTTCCGCTGTCCGTGGTCAACTATCGACCGGCGAAAAATTCAATGGGCAAATGCTCCTGGAAGGCCTGGTGTTGCGCGGCGTAGACGTGAACATGCGGTTGCCCTCGGGCAAAACTGCGCTGCATGAAACTGCCTTGACCGCACAAGCCGCCCGAACTCTTATTGAGGCCGGGGCTAACCTGGAGTCCAAGGTATCGAAATCGGACCTGGACGCTGGCCAGGTCAAAGGGGAAACCCCTCTGCTTGCGGCTATCAAGGCCAAGAATTCCGACGTGGCCAAGGTGCTGATTGAAGCGGGGGCCAACGTCAATGCCCGCGACCAGGACCGCGTTACGCCCCTGCACGCGGCGGCTGCCGCCAAAGATGGCCGCACGGCCAATCTCTTGATTCAGGCCGGGGCCGACATAAACGCTCGTACCGGCGACAAGGACAACGCCATTACCGCTGTGGAAGCCCTCAAGGAAAACGGCATTCCACTGATGGCCAAGGTCGCGGCCGCCGTCTCTGCTCGGGAAAATTCGGTTGAAAATGGCCAAGCCAGGGATGCCGAAATTGATCCCGAGGTGGTTGCGCTCGTAGCCCGCCAGCGGACTAGCCTGCGCCAAGCAGCGGCCAGAAGTGGCGCTGAACCTCTCCCAATTCAGCCCATTGCTCCAGACCTTGAGCAACGGGCTAAGTTGCTTGAAACCATCGAGGCCGCCCAAGCTGGGCGCTCAGAGGCCTTTCCCATTCAACCAATCTCGCCCGAGCTGGATGGACAGGCCAGGGACTTCGCTACGCGCCGCCGCACGGATCTGGAGAACCAACGGGCAGCACCTACGCTGGAATCGGCAGACGCCGAAGCCAGGCTGTTTGCCGCTCGCCAGCGTGAACGGGTTCGCCTGGAGCGCGACAACCTGGGCCTGGACCAGCGCCCGCGTGATAGCGCGCCTCTGATCGGTGCTGAGGGCCGCGAAGCTGATAGCCCCGGCAAACCCATTCGGTTCGACAAGGAAGCGGCGCAGGCACGCGCACAGACCGTACCTGAGCATGTGAAATCACGCTTCGTCCAGGTGGATAACAAATTCTACTTCCCGGACAAGTCCCCGGCATTTGATGACAAGGGCCAGAAGCTGGCCACCAAGAGCGAAAACCAGGAAGTGATTGCCTCGATGGTGGACATTGCCAAGGCACGGGGGTGGGAAAAAATCACCGTCCGGGGTAGTGAGGAATTCCGCCGTGCCGCCTGGCTTGAGGCGTCCATGAACGGGCTTGAGGTCAGCGGTTACAAGCCTACCGCCATCGAGAAAGCCCACCTGGCCAAGCTGGTTAAGGAAACAGCACAAGAGAACAGCATCGAGCTGGGTACCGAGCGGGCAAAAGCCGCTGGTTCGCGGTCGCTGACTCCACCTGCAGGTGAGCGCGGGGGGCCAGCGCAGCCTGCGGCAGCGGCTGCGCAATCCAAAGCCGAACGACCTGCCGACCTGCCGCGCATGAAAGACTTCACCATGCGCGATGGGGCTGTATCCGGCCAGTTGATCGAGCACGGCAAGGCGAATTACCAGTTCAACGACAAGAAAGACCCGAGCTACTTCGTCAAGGTGCTAACTGAAAGCGGCGAGCGCACCGTATGGGGCAAGGATCTTGAGCGCGCCATGCGTGAAAGCCAGGCCAAACCTGGTGAAACCATCGGCCTGGAAAAAGTGGACACCAAAGGCGTCATTGCCAAGGAAAAAGTGTTCGACGATCAGGGCCAGGTGGTCGGCTCGCGGGACGTGGACGCGATTCGCAATACCTGGAAAGTGGGTTCGGTCGATAAGGCGAAAGCGTTTGTCTACGGCGACCGAAGCGAAGTTGTGAACAAACATCCCGACCTGGCACCGGCCTATGGCACGGTGGCCGCTGCGCACAAGTTCGCAGAAGCTACATGGCCGAACAACAAGGAGGAACAGGAACGCTTCGTAGCGGTAGCTCAACTGGCCATGGCTGAGCGCATCGCGCATGGCGACCCGGTACCGGCGCCGAAATTGCGGGAGGCTCAGGTAGTGAAGCAACAGGGGAAGGATCGGGAGCCAGCGGAGCCGCGTAAGGCCTCGCAGAAGGAGGCCGCCCGTTGAGGGGGCTAACCCTTGCCGTCCTACTGAGCGCGGCGCTGGTGGCCCCTGGGGTCGCCAGCGCCGGTGCGCAGGTAGAGGAACAGATTTCCACCTCAGTCCGCGCCGGTTTGGCCCTAGCAGTCAGTGACCAGGCCGCGCCCGAAGGGTCTTTTCTTTCCGTAGGGGCTAAGGATGCCTGGCTTAACGCACAATCCCCCCGCCTGGCCGAGTGGGTGCCTAACCAGGCTGAGCGGGAAAAGCTTCTGCTGACTGTGCATTACGAAGCAGTGCGCGCAGGCCTGGACCCCGAAATGGTTCTTGGCCTGCTGTACGTTGAAAGTCGCTTCCGCAAATATGCCGTTTCAAGCGCGGGTGCGCGGGGCTACATGCAGGTTATGCCCTTCTGGAACAAGGTCGTTGATCGTCCGGGCGATAACCTGTTTCACCTGCGTACGAACCTGCGTTATGGCTGCTCGATCCTGCGGCACTACCTGGACGCGGAGAACGGCGATGTATTCATGGCTTTAGGCCGGTATAACGGTAGCCGCGGCCAACGCGAATATCCCGACCTTGTGTTGAAAGCCTGGAAGCGGTACCAGCTTCCGGCCAGGCCCTCCCCTGTCACGCAATACGCCTCGGCAGAATGAAAAAAGCCCCGATAACGGGGCTTTTTCCTGCCTTCTCATACAGTCAACTAGCGCACCGAACTGCCTTCAAAGGGTACATAGTAGCGCTGCCGTCTACGTCGTCAGCGCGTACGCCCGTGATAGGCACCAACAGGCTGTCGTCAAATATCGCGCCGCTCTTATAGGCAAAGCCATTAATGCAAACTGCCGATTCGCCGCTAGCTGTAGTGCCGTTCCAGACATGGATAGTTGAGGCAGTGACAGTGAAGGCGGGCAGCGTCTTTTGATGGCCTGCTACCCAGCCCGCTACGGCGAACGACACACAACTAATTGCGATGGCGGCCACTGCTAATGGTTTCGCCTGAACTGTCATAGTTGCGCCCTCCGCCGATTTTCCTCGCTCACGGCTGTGCTTACCAGGGACAGCAGGCGCTCTAGCGGCGCGTCGACAGCCGCGCCAAGGTAACGAACCGTGCTTACATCGTAGGTCTTGCCATTGGCCGACACCTGGATCACGTATTGCCAGGTCCGTATGTCTTCCCCCACTGCAATGCCTGGCCTCGGGTGAACCTCTTCAATCGCCGCCAGGCGAATCCAGCGGCGGGCACCTGCATACCGGTCAGGTAATTGCTTTTCCACCGCTGGAGTCACCTGGAGCCATATAGCGGGCTGGCCATGGGTGACTATGCCGTCGCCGCCCAAACGGTCGAGGAGTACCCCCATGAGGACGGCAAAGGCGTCTTCGCCCATATCCCGGATATTTGGTACCCACTCTGCAAGTTCCTCGCGGCGTGCCGATAGCAGGCGGTCGTAAATATCGTCGGGGGACAGTTCGTGAGGGGTGATTTTGGAAAAGTCGGCTTTGATAGCTTCGATGACTGCGCTAGCAGTGCCCTGCCAAATGATTCCATCAATGTCTTCGGCGGCAGTGCCCTGCCAGGTGGATTTATCGTCGGTCATGCTTACTTTCCTCTCCAATGAAACACAGCATCTTGTGTCGATCGCAGCTGCCGGCGGCGGCTTTTGACACAAGATGTTGTGTGTAAGTCCCTGGCTCGCGCCTGGGGCTATTTTGCCGTATTCCAGCGTTCAAAGGCGGCGATAATTGCCGGGTCAACGTCAGCGGTTGCGGTAAAACTCTGGTGGTAATGCAGCATTAGGCCGAACAAATCGGCCATCAATGAGGCGTCAGGGTGCAGGCGGTGATTGTTGCCACTGGCGGGATGCTGGTCGCAGCAACGCACCAGGGCGTTTTGCAGATCTGCGCGGGTGATGGTGGCGGTTTCAGTCACGGTCATGGCGGCTATCCTCATGAGGCTGTCAATGATCCTTTCTCGGCCCATGCGCCCCTGGCCGGTGGTCCTTGGCCTGGTTGAACGCAAACTGCAAGCTATCAAGGAAACGCGATGGCTGAAACGTGCAGAACGCTTGCACGTCCTCAAAGGGCAGTTGGGCCAGGTCGCAAACGCGGGTGCCCTTGACCCGCTCTATGGCCGCTTCTACGTGGCTAGTAGGCATGGGATGCCCCCTTTTTGCGAAGGCTGCGCCGCACGCGCTCTACGCTGATCTTGCCGCGTGTGTGCAAATCGACCCAGTGGGAACAACCGTTTATAGTGCCCTGGTAGATCACCTGGCCGCTCGCGTCCAGGACGTTAAAGAGCTGAGGTTTTGCGCGGTTCATAGATGCGTCTCCTAACAGAATACGCATTTATGATACGACACTTATGGCAAAAGTGTTAGCAGGTTTTAGGCTTTTCTGCTCACACAGATATTGATTTTTTGTTGAGTTCTGCGCGTACCCGATAGACCGTCGCTATCCCAACATCGCAAAGCTTGGCTATGTCTGCCATCGCGAGGTTCTCTTTCAACCGGCGCTCGATGGCCGTCCACTTGTCCTGGTTGCGCCCGCGCCCGCCGACCTTCTCCCCTCGGCGCCTTTTGTTGGCCAGCCCCTCTCTGATGCGCTCTACGCGCTTCTCCTGGTCAATGCGCGCCTGGGTGGCCATGAGGTCTAACAGCAGGTCATTGATGATGGTCAGGAACTGCCCGGTAATGTCGTTCCCGCCGATAAGCATGTGGGTAGTGGGAAGGTCTGCCACTACCAGGCGCATGCCTTTGTCTTCGATCATCTGGCGCAGGCGGCGCCAGTCCGCGTGCGTAAGCCGTGACAGCCTATCTACGCTCTCACATAGCAGCACGTCGCCATGGGCGGCTTCTTCAAGCAGCCGCCTAAGCTCAGGCCGCTCTAACTTGGTCCCGGAAATGGTATCTGCGTAGGTGGCGACAATGGCCAGTTCTCGCTGTGCTGCGAATTGCTCCAGCGCAAACAAGGCGCGTTGTTCGTCCTGGTCTTTTGTACTGGCGCGCAGGTATAGCCGACATTGGCTGTTTATCATTTATCTACCAACTGATTAGGTGAACGATAACCTATCGTTTGACTAGGTATGTTCTGGCAAATGATAAAGCAGCGCGGCGCCTGTCGGCACTCTCATTTGGGTAGAGTATTTGATAAGCCGGTAAGGGGGTGTTACCAGGTGAGTTCGTCGTCTGCGTAACCGTAACGCTCGCGCATCGCTCGTTCGTCCAGTACCGCTTGTGAGGGCTTGCGGGGGTACGCGGTGATACGAATGTGGACCGGCCCTGAATACCCCTTAGCCCGTGCGAGCTGTTCCGCCTGGGCGCGTGTAGGGGCGCCCCACTCGACACCATCAAGCCCAGCGCGGGGGTCAATGAAATAGAAGTATTCAGAATGGCCCATTATTTCCCCCGGCGTGCTGGGTATGGATCTGGCGCCCGCGATACTGCTTGCTCTGCTACGTGGTCGCGGCCTACGTCTACGCGAATGTCCAGGGCAGCCCCGGAATACCATACATCGCTGCCTTGAACACGGACTGCGCGAGCGCGTAGCCACTGATAGCGGTCGGCGTTGCGCTTCAATTCGTCCAGGGTGGCGGGATCTATTTCTACCAGGGGTGCAAGATCATTCGCGGTAGCCATGTGAAAGCCCCTACGAATTTGCTTGTTGAGGTATGGCAGCGTGGATCTCGTCCATTAGGGCATTCCACTTAATCAACTCGTCAAACATCGCCCCTACGGCACCCAATGCGTGCTGCCGCTTTTTATATGTACGGTTCATGTGTTCCGGGACGAAAAATAGATCCTCGCCAAAAGAGTAATCCATGAACCCAACGGTAACGCTGCCGTCGTCCTGGTCAAACATGCGGACTATTTCAAGCAGGTTGTCATAGCCTTTCATCTGCCACACTGCCAGGCTTTTTATGGCGTCCTCTTTCGGGACAACCTTGACCTGGACTGTTACATATTCGTCATGTTCATTGCTCATGGGGGCAACTCTCCTAGCAGCTTTTCATTAGTTCGACGGCGTGGCCATAACGGGCGTCGGCCAATTCGTTAAGCTCGATCAATTCAACACCATCAATGATGCCGAACCGGTGCAATACTTCGGCGTGCTTGCGCAGGCTGGCGTGTTGGAACTCGGGGCGATACCAGGCGGCTTTATCGTCCTCAAGCAAGGAGTGCCAGAGCTGCAATTCCTGGGTCTTCCGGCCAGCCAGGTAGTCGATTACATCACTCGTCATTTTCTTTCCGAAGCAGGGCTTGAGGCAGGTCGCCTTGACGCAAAAGTTTCCCTTTGGCTGGTCGAAAGTCAACGTGCTGCGTTCCGTGCTGTGGCAGCCCGTAGAACGCTATGAGCCCGTCGCGCAAGGCTATTGCGGGAAGTCCATAGCCGCAATCGGAATGCTGCTCCACTAGCCCTGCTTCGTCCACCAACCGCCATTCATAGCTGGCGTTCTCAGGATCACCAAAAACCTCAATGCTGTCCCCCGAATCGCACGGTATGGTAAGGAGGGTTTTAACATCATTGCTGAAATGCAGTACCAGCGAGTCACGGCGTTTCATTCTCGACCTCCACTTTTTTCGGGGTAGGTATACGGGAGGGGCGCGCTTTACGCCAACCGCTGCGGGCGAAGTATGCGCCGAACACAATGGCAAACAGGTAGTAGAGGGACAACTTGAAATCCCAATCAGTAAGGGTGACGGTGAAGGCCCACGCTCCTAGCGCTGCTGTGCCGCCCCCTACAATTATATTGACCCAGGCCAATAAGATTTGGCCGATGCTTAGCTTTGGTTTCATGCTCCCTCCACGTACGAATAGCGTTGTAAGCAGGCAATACAGATAACACAAAATCGCACCAACAGAAAGGCCATTTCTGTTTTGATTTCGTTTTGCTGCCGCAGGCAGCGCTGGCCCTGCTTTTTGGCCAGCGCAGCCTGTCGGCTGCCCGCATCATCGTTCTTTGTCTTTGTCGCCCCGCGCAGCTTCTGGACCTCGTTGTTTGCCCTGATCCCGAATCCGCTGTAGCTCCTGAGCTACCTCCGCCTTGATGGCATGACGTTCGGTTTCCGGCCTCGGTAGTGACGCTGCGTGCTTCCTGATGGCGTCGGCCAGTTCCTTGTCGCCCTCTGCTTCGTAGGTCTTCGCGGCCTGGAGCATTTCGCGCAGGGTCTTCTGGCGACGATTGATGATTGCCTTTTCCCACGGTTTCAATTCCTGGGTACCGGCGTTCAGTTCCTTGATGGCTTCCTCGACCTTGGCACGGTAGACATGGGACTCTTCTCGACCGTGCTTCTTCTCCAGGTGGAACAGGGCCACGCCTTTGCTTTTCTTGGTGACGCCACGTACCGCCCTTGGCGTGGCGTTAGCCTCAATGCCTCTGTCCCTCAACTGTTCAGCGAATGTTTCTCGCCAGGCCTGGAGCGTCGCTTTACGGATATGCAACCGCTTGCCGTTGTAACCTTCGGCTTTGATGATCAGGTGAACATGGGGATGGGGTGGCGCATCTTTATGTGGGTCTGTTTCCTGTGTATGCAGGACCATCGCATATTGATGCTTGCCGTATAGGGTTTCACGGGCAAACCCTTGGGCTGCCGCCAATACCTTTTGTGGGTCTGTCCCCGCAGGCATAGAAAGCACCACGTTGAACGCTTGGCGTAGTTCGCCCTGCCCTTTTGACAGGTCCATATCCCATGAATCGAACAAATCGGCTACCTGGTCCTTGCCCCGGATCGTCTCGCCCTGGTCATTCACCATTTCGAGCTGCCCCCGCCTGGTGATGTAGTCGAAGTGTGCTTTCACATGCTGGGCTGTTTTGCCCCCACCTGATACGCGCACGATGACTTCGGGGGCCTTTGTGACAGTCCGCCAGGCTTGAGCCTTGGCGCCCGCTTTCCCGAGCTTTAAACGCTGCCCCTTCGGGCGCTTGTGCCCAAAGGCAAATTCGATGCTGTGCTCTTCTTCGCGTGAAAAACCGCCTGCGTCATTCGTCGCCATCGTTCATACCCCAATAGTCCAGGTTCCCTTTCACAAGGGCTTTGACGTATTTCCGGTGAACGTCAATAACCCTGTGCATCACTTCCCACTGAACCGCGTGGGCCTGGTTTGCGTTATCCAAGCTGACATTAAGGGCGCGGGCAACCTGGTTGACGTTCCGCCCAAGTGCGGCGAGCTGCATAGTCACTTGGCGTAGCTCAAGCATTTCCTTTTCGCTAAAGCGTGGCTCTGCTGAAAGGTGAACGCGAAAAAGCTGGGCTAGATATTTCGACCTGGGCCATCCCATGGCCCCGGCCAACTCGTCCAGGGCTTTGCCTTCGCTTGGAGCCAACGGCACGTCAACCCATGCCTTTGCCTTGCCTTTGGCTGGGTCGCTCAACGTCACCAGTGGCGGCGGCTCAGGAGGGGCTTTCTGTAGATAAGCCTCTACCAGCTTTTCCAAAAGTGCCGCTGTTGTCATGTTCAGGCTTGCCGCTCGCTGGTCGAAAAGGCTTTTCGTATCAGCCTCAACCCTCGCGGAGAGCATTGGTTTTTTCGAGGGCATAACAGGTTTCTCCTACCGCAGTTCGTAGAACGAGGACCGCAGGGCGCAAAGCGCCCGAGGATGTGCGCGCCGAAGGTGCTGCACCTTTCCGACGATAGTCTATCCTGCCTTCCGCTCCTACACCAAGCCACTTTTTGCCATGGCAAAAAGGGCATCCACTTCTACGGAAACGTAGAAGTGGCAATCGCGGGTCCGGCTTCTGCCGCGCAAAGCGCGGCTGCCTCGGTTTTGTCGCCTGTGCCATTTTTTGGATTGTACAAACCAGGCGCGTTTGGGCACGACCTTGCCGCCCTCTGCTGCTACGGAAAACAAATTCCGTGCGCTTGTCTGTCGGTCGGCGCCGCGCTCTTGATCTGGCTTTTGATCTGCCCCCACCGGCCCGCCCGATGACAAGCGAAGCGCAGCCCGAAGACCGAAGGGTCGTAGGGTGAGGAACGCGCTTCACCGTTCCGAATCGAGGGCAGGCCGGGCCGGTGGGGGCGCTCTTGACCTGGCTGTTTGAGGCCGGTCGATAAGGCGACGAACTTTGCCATGACAAAGTTTTTTGGATTGTACAAACCATTATTTTGGATTGTACAAACCAAAATCTGCTATAATTGGTTTGTACAATCCAAAGTGAGATTGGCCATGATTCCGACTAAAGATGCTTACGACGAACTAGACCGGGCGTACGCCCATTTCAATGCGGAGCTGTTTGGGGGCCAGTTGCCGACGTGCCTGATTACCCTTCAGCGCGAAAAGAAAACCTACGGCTATTTCTCGGCCTCTCGGTTCATTAACCAGGTGGACAAGTCATTCACGGACGAAATCGCGCTGAACCCGGCTTACTTCGGTGTGGTGTCTTTGAAGGAAATCATGCAAACCGTAGTGCATGAAATGGTGCACCTGTGGCAGCACCATTTCGGAAAACCTGGGCGCCGCCGTTATCATAATCGGGAGTGGGGCGAAAAAATGAAGGCTGTAGGCCTGATGCCCAGCGATACCGGAAAACCTGGCGGTAAGCAGACCGGCGAACGCATGGCCGACTATGCGATTGAAGGCGGCGTGTTTGAACAGGCGTTAGAAAAACTGGTGGCCACCTCATACCGGATCACCTGGCTAGACAACAATCCGGGACGCCATGTGGATGCAGCGGCGTTGCAGGCCGCGCTTGAGGGGATGGTTGATGGTGTGGACCCTGCAAACATATTGGCGCCAGCCGGGACGGCGGCGCCGGTACCAACTAAGCCAACCCGCGCCAAATACACCTGCGCGTGTGAAATCAACGTGTGGGCAAAGCCAGGCTTGAACCTCATTTGTGGCGAGTGCTCCCAGCGATTTGCCGAGGCGGACCCGGCTTAACGGGCGATGCCTGGCGCTGGCGGGCCAGGGTGATCTGGCCTAACATATATATGTGTTAGACTATTTCAACCGAATAGGCGAGGGCCATTCTATGGAAATCCCCGAACGTAAAACGCTGCTGGCGTTGTATGAGTCCGATATTTCAAAGGCTTATGATGACCTGCTGAAAGCGTTCCTGGACTACCTGGCGGACGGGGTAGGCGACTTGAGGTCAATGGCGGGTCGCTGCGGAGCGCAGTGCTCCGCAGCGCATAAACGCTGTAAGCGTGGCCTAGTCTTTGCCGCGTTGGCCAGCGCGCAGGCTGAGGGCCTGGACATAACCCCCACGGTGGCCGAACACCTTTGTTCGCGCCTGCTTGGACGCGGCGTGGATTTTCGGGCGGCGCTGTCATCATTTGGCACGCCTGGCCGAACGGCGGCGAACAAGTCAGCTACCGGCGCCGCCGATCTGGCTACCCTGGAGACCGCGTTGTCACCGGAAATTTTCTCGCTCCTGGTGGCGATGGATGGGATTCGGGACCGATACCGGGGCCAGTACGACGAGCGCGCCAAAGACGCGGCGCAGGCTGCGGGGAAACTGGCCGCGCAGCAAGCCAAGCAAACCAGGCGCTAACGAATATATGTCTTAGGCCACCCAAAAAGCCCTGGATAACGGCCCATTTTTTTTCCGTAGAAGCCAGGCGGTGCCAGCCACGGCGCCGCCTTCACGCCTCAAGCCTGGCCCGCGTGGGCGACATAAACTTACCTAAGACATATATGTGTTAGGCCACATAAATGCAAAAGAGGCCGCGCAAGCGGCCCCCTGTTGCGTCCCTTAGCCGTCTGATAGCAGGCCGTAGTTGAACGGCACCAGGCGGCTTAGCAGCGCGTCATAGCTCCAGCACAAGGCAGTTGCGACAACGCCAGTCACAAGCAATACCGTGAAAACAAACCATTGCCCGAACAGCGCGCAGGCCAGGAAACCAAACAGCGAAATTGCCGCTAGGAATTCCAGCAGGCCAACAACAACGGGCCGGATAAGCGACAGCAGCGAAAACGCCGCCAGGCGCGCCGAACTAGTTACCGCGTCATGAGCTTTCATTGTCCGTTTCCTCCACACCGACGATTTGCACGGTCGATAATTCGACCTCGACAATCTCCCCGGTATCAGCATAAACAACCTGGACCAAACCAGCCTGGGCCAATGTGGCCGCTCGCCCGTTGACCAGGATCTTTACCTTAGCGCCACCTGGGGCGCTCGCCTGTTGTTGCGCCGCTGCCGCAGGCTGCGCTGGCCCTGCCGGTTTTTCGTTGGGATTGTCCAGGTCTAGCGGGCGCTCTTTGTCGCGGTCGCCTTCGACCTTGGGCGGCTTAGTGTCCTGGTTGGTCGATTGGTCGTTGTGTTGTTGACCGGCTTTCGCTTCGGCGTCTATCAGCGCTTGGGCCTCTCGGCTACGCAATTGCTCCAGCAGCCGCCCTACACCTGCGCGGGTGATTTCTTCGCCCTGAGCATAGCGCTCTACTTCGGCGGGAAATTCCTTGTGGGCCTGCACAAGCTCATAGAGCGTACGTCCGCCAATCGCTTTTTCATCGCCCAGCACCTGGATAAACTCGGGTGCCGTGGCCAGGGCCAAAAGCTGTGACACGGTGTCCGCCCGCATACCGAGGCGTTTAGCAATCAGCGACTTTTTGTCACCTTCCGCCACGCGCCACGCAATAAACCGGGCTTCCTCCATGATCGTTAACGGTTCCTGCTCGGTGTTCTCCGTTACCTGGTCGTAGTAGTCGATTTGAGCGCTGATGCGAACCGGCAACGTGGCCAAGCCAGCAATCTTGCAGGCACGCCACCGGCGTTCCCCCAAACCGATCACGTATTTACCATCGGCGTTTTTGGGCCGTACCGTTACCGGCTGGTTGAGGCGGCTGGCCTTGATTACGTCCGCAAGCTTTTGCAGCTTTACCGGGTCGAATTTCTTACGTGGTTGCGCGGGGTCCGGTATTACATCATCAACCGCAACCTCG
The DNA here is from genome assembly GCF_013374995.1 of Pseudomonas eucalypticola. Classification (NCBI taxonomy): domain Bacteria; kingdom Pseudomonadati; phylum Pseudomonadota; class Gammaproteobacteria; order Pseudomonadales; family Pseudomonadaceae; genus Pseudomonas; species Pseudomonas eucalypticola. Next base: position 22,893 of record NZ_CP056031.1, read on the forward strand.
ATGACCTGGCCGTCTTCTCCAGCCGCTGCCGGGGCAGGGGCCTGGCCAAAATCCGCCAGTCCCAGCAAATCCAGTTTTTTAGCCATGCGCTTGCTCCATCTGCTTGTGCATCATTTCAAAAACTACCCGCACTTCCTTCCCTGCTGTGCGGGCGGCAGTTTTCACGCGGCCTTTTTCATCCATCAGGCGCCATACCGGCACGCCTTCGGCTGCTGCTTCTTTGTAGGCCCCGCTTTTCCTCACATACCCGCCAAACAAGTGTTTGCGATAGTGGGTCATGAGCTGCTTAAGCCAGTCGATTTGCGCGGGCTGGGTCGCGTCGAACTCGTTGGGGACAATCCCGAAACTCACTAACTGCGGGTTCCATTGCTGCTGGATGAACGCAACACGGGACAACACGTCTTTGGCCACGTCGATGCTGTAAGAGTCGATACGGCACGGGATGGCTACAAAATCGCTGCTGACCAATAGTGAGTTGGCAATACGGCTGTTAGAGCCTGCGGTATCGACTACCACATAGTCGAAGTCACGGGCGATCCGGGCCACCTGTGCGCGCACCAGGTCTACCATTTCGTCGTCTTCCAAGGCGCTGCGCTCGGCCTTAATCAGACCTGGCTTATCCGCCATCAGGACGTACAGATTTTGCCCCTCGACAATCTCAATGGGTTCAAGCGGCCTCGCCTGAAACAGGTCTGACGACACCATGCCAGGTACCGCGAACTCGCCCAGCGGCTTGCTGCCGTTGCCTTGTTCGTCGCCGTCCAGGTAGAGAGTCCGATACCCGCTCTCGGCCAGGTAAAACGCATCGTTGTAAGACAGCATGGATTTACCGCTGCCGCCCTTCTGGTTGGCCCATGCTTTCTGTTTAAATCGGCGTGGTATGTTCATTGATTGCCTCTGCTCAAGGTTGCCCGCGCTTTTTGTTCCATGGTCTTGACCAGTTCGGCCAGGTCCGGGGGAGGGTGGCAAACACTGATACCCAACCTTCCGGCACCGTCCCGTGTTCCTGGTGCAAGTCGTATGCTTTTTTCACCATCTGAGAGACTGCCTTTTCAGTGACGCCCAGGTCTGCGGCAATATCCCTTTGCTTGCATCCCTCGACCATCACCCGGCGTACTGCCTCGATGTTCGCCGCTTTCCAACGAGACCCCATGTGAACTTTAAGGGTGTCGAAGTCCTGCGGGGTAAGTCGTTCTTTTCGTCGCATGGCTCTGCCTCGATCTAGCCATAATCACTAACTCCCAATCTGGTTAGCCTGCCAGGTTGCCGCCTGGAGTCACACCATAATAGGTGCATTAAAGTGGTTAGTAAAGAGATAAATCTATAGGTGGGAAATCGCGGAATGAGCGGCGTTTGACCGTTTTTTTTTCCGTAAAAGCCAGCTCGGGAACCGGCGCCGCCGACCGATCAGACCGCACCAGGCAGGCACTGCGGGTTGCCCTGGATCTACGGTGTGTCTTACCACTCCCAGTCTAAAACGGTCGCTTTAACTCTGTTTGAAGATCGCGGCGTAAGCCTAAAAGCCAAGAGCTATGTTGTCGCGCTTCGCGCTCGTTTGTTTTGCTCGTGCTCGCCCTGGCGGGCTGCACTGCGCTGGCACACGGCTTGCAAACGCAGGGTTGGTGAGCTGGTGGTGAGGGGCGGGCAAAACTCACCCTAAAGCGACCTAAGTCGCCTTAGTTTGAGCCTGACCACTACAGACGGATTACGCTGGGCCGGAGCCGCTGTCTGGAGCCTGGTCGGGAGTGCATCAGGGTACGCCCCTGCACCTGTCCGTGTTACGCCACGTATCAGCGCCCGACCCCGTCACAGACCGCCTGTCATCACGCTGCAAGGAAGGGTAATCACCCAATGTCCCCGCTCTGTATCAGACAGACAACTCATACCGGTCGCAGCTTTGGTCGGTTCCCCCAGTAGCTGCGTAACTGTCACCGTGCACACGCTGTCGTCACTTGTCCTGCCACCCGTGTGCAACGGTGGAGTTCGTGAATTGCGGGCGCTCGCAGGTCATCTGAATGTCAGGCGCAGGGCTAGACAGAACATAGAAATATGCTCAGAATGTCGCTACGAGTCTCGCTCATGGCCGTCAAACCAGATTCTCCGAGACTCCGTGGTAAGGGTGCTTGCAGGCGCCGCTTACCAACCAACGCCCCCTATTTGGGGGCGTTTGCGTTTCTAGACCCCGCCATTAGTGGTTTGGGGCCTTTGTAGCAGCCTGTGGGCTGTCTAATTCCAGCGTGAACTGTGGATGCTCTATCCCAGCTTCCAGCTCGTCCAGGTATCTCAATACCGCTTCGCGCAACACTGCCGAAGTGGTAGTGCCGCGCGCTCTCATCGCGGAGTCAAAACGCCGCTTAATCGAGTCGGTCACTTTCGTGGCCATGATGGTTTGCGCTTGTGCGGTCATAGTCGTTGTCCGGTTATACCGTTTAACTAACCGTCAAAAAGTAGCGGTTAAACCGTTAAACGTCAAGCTGCCTAACGTGGCCCTTTGAAAGGGACGGTTTTTATGTCCGGGACCTGGGGAGTTGCGCAGGGGGATTTGGTTTGTACAAACCAGCGTTTTGGTTTGTGCAATCCACACGCGGAGAGGGGGGAAACCTGGGCGGGGAGACTGGCCCCGGAAATGAAAACTGGCCCCGAAGGGCCAGCTTGTTTACTGGATAGTGACGGCGGAATATCCGCTGCCGCATTGTCGGCTGTAGCCGTCGTCATGGGTCACAAATACGCTTTGTGCTGTCTGACTCACCAGGCCGCGCAGACGGTCGCTGTGGCGGTTGATAGAGGCGCAAATTTCGCTCTGCAGACTGTCGCCGGCGTTGAGGTGATAGGAGGGCAGCACGGTGGCCCAAAGCTGGCCAGCGCGGAACGCCTCGACGGTGGGTTTTGCTATGCCGCCTTCGCGGAAATTGCTGCGCAGGTTGCGATACACGCGGTCGATGGCCTGCTCTACAGAAGCGTCCGACACCGTGCGGCAAGCGTTGATCGAGTCGGCACCAAAAGACACGGTTTCGCCGTGCATCATGTGGTAAATCGAACCCTTATAGTCGATGCCCCCATCGAAGTATGACGCCTGGAATCGGCAGGTAACAGCCTCTACCTGCTTGGCGTTCGGGCCATCGGTCCACGCAACGGTGATACTCGCGCCCATGCTGAAGGTATGGCTGCGCACGCTGAAACGAACGTCCGGGAAAGACTCTTTGAGAGCCTTACGAACGAGCTTTGCAGTGTCTGCGCAGGTAAGATGCTTAGTAGTCATGGCTTAACTCCAATCTAGTTAGCTGTGATTAGAAGCCCTGGAACGGTTGCCGCCGTCCGGGGCTTCGTCGTATATGCAGCCCTTCGTCTGCATGAGTCCATTATACTGCCGCCTATTCTGGTAAGTCTAGACTTTTCTTTACCTTTCGTCGAGTAATAAGGTGCTTCTGCCAATGCGGAAATTTGTTTTCCGTAGTAGCATCTTTTGATCTTTTGTCGGAGGACGCCCATGGAAAAGTCAGACATAGAGAAAGCGCGCAGCATCGAGCTGGCTGACGTTATCGAGGGTTTCGGGGGCATCCGTGACCCTGCCGACCCCAAGAACAACTGGAAAACGCACGCAGGCCGTCTCACGGTTACTGGCCAGAAGTTCTACAACCATGACCTGGACAAAGGTGGTGGCGGCGCCATTGACCTGGCCATGCACCTCGGCGGCTACGGCTTCAAGGACGCTGTAGCGTGGCTGGGAGGAACCCACGGCCACGAAGCCGCGGTGCAGACCTACCAGGCCGAAGCACGCCAGCAGGCCACGCGAATCCTGGAAACGACCCCTAAACCGAAACTGGAAATCCCCCCTCCAGATCCGCGCAAGCTGGCCAAGGTACAAAGCTACCTAACAAATACTCGGCAGATCCCTGAACAAATCGTCAATACCGCTATCGAAAAAGGCCGGGTATGGGCGGATAACTACGGTAATGCGGTGTTCGGCCTGCGCCACCTGGACGGAAAGATTACCGGCGCTGAGCTGCGCGGCACGTACAGTAGGCCGTTTCATGGCATCCGTGGCGACCGTGGGTTGTACTTCACGGGGAAAGCCGCCTCAAAAGTGGCGGTCTTTGTCGAGTCGTCGATTGAAGCCATGAGTTACCAGGCGTTGAACCCGGAGGCACTGGTAATAGGCACGGCAGGCAGCACCAGGGACATTCTCCAAGGCGCCGCCAAACACCTGGAAGCGCAGGGCTACAAGATTGTTGACGGCTTCAACGCCGACAAAGCGGGGGACCGCCTGGGGGACCGCCTGAAACAAGCTGTAAGCCAGGATGTAGAGCGCCAGCGCCCGACCGCTGGCAAAGACTGGAACATTGAGTTAAAGGCCGTGCGCGCTGCCATGAAGGACCAGGCGCAGGGAAAGCCGGAAGCTGAGCCAGAACGGTAAAGCAGGACAGACACGCGATAATTCACAATACAGTTATCGCAAAAGTGTTGCGGCAGAAAGGGCATTGCTGTAGGTTCATATCCACAGAAAGCAATGTCCGGCCTGCCGGACCAAGGAGGGGTTATGAAGCTGGCACCATTCGCATTTTTAGCGGCCATGTGTGCGGCCTGCGCGCTAACCACCATCGCACACGCTGAAACATACCCAGTAGTCGCGGACGCTACCCAGCAGGACCGTGACGCGCAACGCCGCTCGATCCTGGCCAACGAGCTGGCTACGGAAAAAAAATCCCTCTCTGACGCAAACGCCGATATGGCGGCCGCGATCAAGGCTCAGAAGTCGCCAGATGAAGTGCAGGCCATTGCCGCACAAGCCCTGGGCCACAGCAACAACATCGAATCGCTGCAACGTGAGCTAGACGGCCTGGGCACCAAGACTGCCCGCCCACGTCGCTCTGCGTTCGTACCAGAGGCCCAACCCGAGGCCCCCGCACCCAGCGCCCAAGCACCGGCAGAAGTCCCTTATTGGGACGTGTACCACCGCAAGCAGAACGTGCCCCCGGTCGCACCCGATGACCTAAACGCTGGGGCAGCGTTGAACTCACCTGATGCCGGTGACAAGGAGGCCCGTTCTGGATCCACAAAATAACCATAAGCGCGGGGACACTCCCCCGGAACCTGTAGCGTCGATGTGTGCAGACGTGAGGCCGAAATCGTTGCAAAAGGATACGATGACGGCCCCACAAAACGCACAAGAGGCCACGGAAATGACATCCATGTTTGAGGACCAGCTTGAGGACGCCGCGAAGAACACCGCCATACGGCAGTTCATCGTCCGGCAGATGACCCCCGCAAAGTTTGGACTCGTTGTGATTTTGACCTGGAAAGAAGGAGAGAACGTTTTATTCAACGCCCGAAAGCAAGCAAGGCTTTGGCCGAACTTGAACACGTTGGTTGGCTATATCCGGGGGCTTCAATGCCGCCAGACACCGATAACATTGGAGCTTGACTATGACAGTACAGACGACAGCTGACACCCTGAGCCGCACCAAGGCCGTAAATCGCCGCCTCCTGGCATTCATGGCCGCTGTAATTGGCTCGATCTTCCCCGCCCTGGCCATGGCGAGTAACCCGTTTACTACCGGCGCAACGGGCCTGTCTTCGGACACCTTAGCTATGCTTACGCCAGTGGCAGGGATTGCCGTGATGGCGGTGGGTCTCCTTGCTTTGTTCGGCAGAATTCATTGGATGTGGCTGGTCGGCACCATCGTGGGCATCGTCCTGGTGTTCGGTAGTGACCAGATTGTCACCTGGATTCGCGGCCTGTTTGGCGTGTAACCGAGCCACACCAAAGCGAGGCCCCACATGGATAAGAACGACGGGATACTGGTCGATACTTTGTTCGTGGGGCCTACGCGCCCCACGATGCGCTGGGGTGTCACCTGGCAAGCCTTCATCATCAACATGATG